>NZ_JBEZLP010000024.1:0-183534 GCF_040652195.1 Streptomyces sp. NPDC048278 | reverse complement strand
TGGCCGAGCAGGAAGGGGAACTCGTCGTTGATACCACCCTGCCTGTAGTGCAGATCGGTGTGACAGACCCCGCAGGCCTGCACCTGTACGACGGCTTCGCCCGGCCCCGGGTCGGGCACCACGATCGTCTCGACCCGCACCGGCTCACCCTTGCCCGGTGCGATCACGCCGCGTACTTCCTGCGCCATGGGCCTGCCCTTTCCTCGCTCTGCTGACGTGCTCTCTTCCGACCCTACGCGGGAACGATCAGCGACGGCACGCATCGCCCGTCGCCGATCGCCGCGAATCGCCGTGGACCGGGCCGGACGGCGGCCGTCCGAGTCTCCCGCCGCTTCCGTCAGATACCCCCGGGGGTACCTCTGCTACGGTGGCACACATACCCCCGGGGGTAATTCACCCGGGGGATCGAGGAGAGGAGTGTGCTGCCGTGTCCTTCATCGACACCATCGAGGTGCCCGGACTGGGCAATCGCGGCTATCTGGCGGGCGGGGCGCACGGTGCCGTCGCGGTCGATCCGCCCCGGGACGTGGACCGGGTGCTGGCGGCCGTCGCCCGGCGCGGGGTGCGGCTCACGCAGGTCGTGGAGACGCACGTGCACAACGACTACGTCTCCGGCGGCCTGGAGCTGGCCCGGCTGACCGGGGCCGCGTACGTGGTGCCGGCCGGGGCGCGGGTGGCGTACGAGCGGGTGCCGGTGGCCGACGGGGACGTGCTGGAGATCGAGGCGGGCCTTGCGCTGCGCGCGCTGGCCACCCCCGGGCACACCCCGCACCACACCTCGTACGTCCTGGAGGAGAACGGCCGTGCGGTGGCCGTCTTCACCGGCGGTGCGCTGCTGATCGGCACGGTCGGCAGGCCCGACCTGGTGGAGCCCCGGCTCACCGGCGAGCTGGCGCGGGCGCAGCACGCCTCGGCGCACCGGCTGGCCGCCGAGCTGCCGGACGGGACGGCGGTGCTGCCGACGCACGGCTTCGGCAGCTTCTGCTCGGCCGGGGACGCCACCGGGTCCGACACCACCATCGGCAGGGAGCGCGTGGTGAACGACGCGCTGGTCAAGGACGTCGACACGTTCGTCGCGGAGCTGCTGGCGGGCCTGGACGACGTCCCGGCGTACTACGCCCACATGGGCCCGCTGAACTCCGAAGGTCCTGCCCCCGTCGACCTCACGCCGCCGGGCCGGGCGGACGCGGCGGAGCTCGCGGCGCGGCTGGCCGCCGGGGAGTGGGTGGTGGACCTGCGCACCCGGGTGGCGTTCGCCGCGGGGCATGTCCCGGGCACCCTGAACTTCGAGGCCGACGGGCAGCTCGCCACCTATCTGGCCTGGCTGCTGCCCTGGGGCCGGCCGGTCACGCTGCTCGCCGAGTCGGCCGCCCAGCTCGCCGCTGCCCAGCGGGAGCTGACCCGCGTCGGCATCGACCGCCCGGCCGCGGCGGCCACCGGCACGCCCGAGGCCTGGCTGCGCGCGGGCGAACGGCTCCGCTCCTTCCCCCGGGCCACCTTCGCGGAGCTGGCCGCACGCGGCATGCGGGACGTCGTCGTCCTGGACGTGCGCCGGGATGCGGAACGGGCCGGCGGCCACCTACGGGGCTCGCTCCACATACCCCTGCACCAGGTGCGGGAGCGGCTCGGCGAGATACCCGGCGGCACGGTGTGGGTGCACTGCGCGGGCGGGATGCGGGCCGCCGTCGCCGCCTCGCTGCTCGACGCGGCCGGGCGCGATGTGGTGGCCGTGGACGACGGGTTCGCGGCGGCACACGCGGCCGGGCTGCCGATGGCCCGGCTCACCCCGGCCGAGGCGCGGGAGCGCACGGACGCGGACGCCGTACTGCTGGATGTCCGCGAGGCCGGCGAATGGGCGGCCGGACACGCGCCGGGGGCAGTGCACGCCCCGCTGTCCGGGCTGGCGGCCGGTGCATCGCTGCCACCGGGCGCCGCGGACCGCCCGCTCGTCGTGATCTGCCACTCGGGCCGCCGCTCCCGGGAGGCGGCGGCGCTGCTGACCGCCCGCGGGCTCGACGCGGTGGACGTCGTGGGCGGGATGACCGCCTGGCGCGCGGCAGGCCTCGCGGTGACCGCCGGGGGCACCGCCGGATGAGCACGCTTCTCCTCGCCCTCGGCGCCGGGGCCGTCACCGGGCTGGCGCTCGGGGCCCTGGGCGGCGGCGGCAGCGTGCTGGCCGTACCGGCCCTGATCTACCTGCTCGGCTTCAGCCCGGCCGCGGCCACCACCGCGAGCCTGGTCGTCGTCACGGTCACCTCGGCCACCGCGCTGGTCGCGCACGCCCGCGAGGGCGCGGTGCGCTGGCGGGCCGGTGCGGTGTTCGCGGCGGCCGGGATCGTTCCGGCGGCGGTCGGCGGCGCGGTCTCCCGGCAGCTGCCGGCCGCGCTGCTGACCGGGGCGTTCGCGGTGCTCGCCGCCGTGGCGGCCCTGCGCATGCTGCGCCCGGCGGCCGTCCGGTCCACGGCGCCGGTACCGGCCCGGGCGTCCCGGGTGGCCGCGGCGGGCGCCGGTCTCGGCGCGGTGACCGGCGTGCTCGGGGTGGGCGGCGGCTTCCTCGCCGTACCGTCCCTGGTGAACGTCGTGGGGCTCCGGATGCGCGCCGCGATCGGCACGAGCCTCCTCGTCATCACGATCAACTCACTCACCGCGCTGGCAGCACGCGCCGGTGCGGCAGCCGACATCGACTGGTCGGCCGTCGGCCCCTTCGCCGGCGCCGCGATCCTCGGCGCCTGGGACGGCAAACACCTCGCCTCCCGCCTCTCCGCAACCACCCTCCAGCACCTCTTCGCCTACGCCCTCCTCGCGGTATCCGCCTCCATGCTGACCGACGCCCTCACCTGACCCACCCCGTGCGCACCGCAAGGGGCGCGAGGAACTGCGCGACCAGCCACAACAACGCCGCACACCCGGCACCCCCCTGCGCCCCGCAAGGGGCGCGGGGAACTGCGCGACCAGCCACGACGGCGCCGCAGACGACAGACGACAGACTGCAGATCGCAGAGCCTGCGGCGAAGCCGCTCAGGCGAGGGAGAGGAACAGCTTCTCCAGCCGGGCCTTCATCTGCTCGCTCGTCTCACCGTCCGCGCCACCCCGCCCGGGATCGGCGATGCACTGCTGCAACCCGGTCGCGATGATCGCGAAACCCGCCCGGTCCAGGGCGCGCGAGGCCGCCGCGAGCTGGGTGACCACGTCCTCGCAGTCGCGGCCCTCCTCGATCATCTTGATCACGCCGGAGATCTGCCCCTGCGCCCGGCGCAGCCGGTTCAGCACCGACTTGAGCTCGTCGCCCTCGAACTGAAGCTCCACGACCACCACTCCTTACATACCCGTAGGGGTATTTTACCCGCCCCTCGGGCGAACCCACCGCTCAGCACTGCAAGGAAGGATCGCATCCGCCATGACCACCACTCCCCCGAACCCGGATCTCACCCCCGACCAGGCCCTCGCCCGCCTGCCGGAGCTGACCGTCGTCGACGTCCGTACACCCGCCGAGTACGCCACGGGCCATGTGCCCGGCGCCCACAACATCCCCCTGGACAGCCTGGACCGGGCCCTGCCCGCGCTCCGCGCGGCACACGGCGGGCTCCTCCTCGTCTGCGCCTCCGGCGCCCGGGCCGAGCGCGCCCGGTCGGTCCTCGCCGGACACGGCATCCCGGCGGCCACCCTCACCGGCGGCACGCACGGCTGGGCCGGGCACGGTCACGCACTGCACCGGCCGCGGGGCGGGTCCCGCGCGACCTGGGCCATGGAACGCCAGGTGCGGTTCACCGCCGGGGCCGCCGTCCTCGTGGGCCTGGGCCTCGGCCCGCTGCACCCGGCCTGGCTGCTGCTGTCGGCGGGGGTCGCCGGCGGCCTGGTGTACTCGGCGCTCACCGACACCTGCGCAATGGCCGCGCTCCTGTCCAGGCTGCCGCACAACCGGCCGCGTCCGGCCGACCTCGACGCGACCCTGGCGAGGCTCGGTTCCGCCCGTGGCTGACCGGGCGCCGGGGCCGCAACCGGCCGTCGTAGCCTGGGGATCGTCGGAGGGCGCAGCCCGCCGCCCGGACGAGGAGCACCGTGACCGCCGCAGACGCACTTCCGACGAAACAGCCGAAGGAGCCCGTGTTCCGGCTGCTCCTCTCCTACGTACGGCCGCACCGCTGGGCCCTGCTGGCCGGTGCGGCGCTCTCGCTGGTGACGGGTGCGACCGGGCTGCTGCTGCCGCTGGTGGCCCGGGGGCTGATCGACGACCTGTCCCACGACCGTTCCATCACCGGCAAGTTGCTCGCGATGGCGGCCCTCGTCGTCGCCAACGCCGGGGTGGGCGCGCTGGGTTCGTACGTCCTCAGACGCACCGCGGAGTCGGTGGTGCTCGGGGCGCGGCGCACCCTGTCGTCGTACCTGCTCAGGCTGCGGATCACCGCGGTGGACCGGACCGAACCCGGTGACCTGATGGCCCGGATCACCTCGGACACCACGCTGCTACGCGAGGTCACCACGGACTCGCTGGTCGCGCTCGGCACCGGCGGGCTCACCCTGGTCGCCACCGTGGTGATGATGGGGGTGGTCGATCCGGTGCTCCTTGCCGTCACCCTCGTGGTGATCGCGGCGGCGGGCACGGTACTGGGCACGATCGTGCCGCGCATCAACCGGGCGAGCCGCCGGGCGCAGGACGCGGTCGGGGTGATGGGGGCCTCGCTGGAGCGGGTCCTGGGCGCGCTGCGCACGGTGAAGGCGTCCGGTGCCGAGCACCGGGAGGAACTCGCCCTGCACGAGGCCGCCGAGGAGTCCTGGCGGCAGAGCGTACGAGCCGCCAAGTGGTCGGCCGCGGCGGGCAACACGGCAGGGCTCGCGATGCAGTTGGCGTTCATCACAGTGCTCGCGGTGGGCGGGGCGCGGGTGGCGACCGGTGCGATCGGGGTGGGCACGCTGGTCGCGTTCCTGCTCTACGTCTTCTATCTGATGCAGCCGATCCAGCAGGTCGTCGGCGCGATCACCCAGTACCAGACCGGCGCCGGCGCGCTCGCCCGGATCCAGGAGGCGCTGCGGCTGCCCGCCGAACCCGCGTCCCGGCCCGCCGAGTTGCCGTCCCCCGGCACCGAACCGGCCTCGGTCGCCTTCACCGACGTACGCTTCCGCTACGCCGACGACCTGCCGTACGTCCACCACGGTGTCAGCTTCGACGTCCCCGCCAGGGGCATGACCGCGTTCGTCGGGCCGTCCGGTGCGGGCAAGACCACCGTGTTCTCGCTGATCGAGCGGTTCTACGACCCCGAGTCCGGCACCGTCGCCGTGGACGGCCGCCCGGTCGCCGACTGGGAACTGCCGCTGCTGCGTTCGGCCATCGGGTACGTCGAGCAGGACGCGCCGGTGCTGTCGGGCACGCTCAGGGACAACCTGCTGCTCGGCAATCCGGCGGCGGACGAGGACGCGGTCACACGGGTGGTGAAGACGACCCGGCTCGACGGTCTGGTCGCGCGGCTGCCGCAGGGCCTGGAGACGCTGGTCGGCCATCGCGGCACCAAGCTGTCCGGCGGGGAACGCCAACGGGTGGCGATCGCACGGGCGTTGCTGCGCCGGCCCCGGCTGCTGCTCCTGGACGAGGCCACCTCGCAGCTGGACGCGGTGAACGAGGCGGCGCTCCGGGACACGGTCGCCGACGTCGCACGGTCCACCACGGTGCTGGTGGTCGCGCACCGGCTGTCGACGGTGACCATGGCGGACCGGATCGTCGTGATGGACGCGGGCCGGGTCCGCGCGGTCGGCACGCACCGCGAGCTGGTCGCCGCGGACCCGCTGTACGCGGAGCTGGCGGCGACGCAGTTCCTGGCCTCGGAGCACTGAGCACTGAGCACAAGGAACCGGGAACGAGGACCGGGGAACAGGCAACGGGCAACGAAGAGGGCCGCCCCTGCGCGGGACGGCCCTCGGTGTGCGACGGGATCAGGCCTCGATGCCCGGGAGCAGTCCCATGACGGGCGCGGCCAGGTCGGTGAGCTGGTGCAGCTCACCCAGCTTGTGGAGTCCGTTCAGCCCCTGCACCTGCTCCGAGACCTTCGGCATCCTGCCCCGGTACTCCGCGGGGACGTCACTGCTGGTGACCGAGTCGAGCACGCCGAGCGCGGTGAGCTTCCCGGGGTGCTGCGCGCCCGCGTCGGCCGCGTTCGCCAGCGGCGCGGCGAGGCCGGTGACCCCGACGGCAAGGCCGACGGCGGCGACGATACGTCGTGTTGAGATCATGTCCTCAGCAACGGGCCCGGCGCCGGGGCGGACACGGGCAGCCGGTCCCCCTCACCCGTCAGGAGGAGCGCACGGCCTGCGCTTGCCGAGCCCGGCGGGGCGGGGGACGCTCGTTGTGAGGGGCTCGCGCGGCCTGCTCCGCATCGGGTCGCGGGCTCCCGCAGGAGGTCACCATGGGCACCGCGACGGGTTCCACGTTCGACACCGACACGCTGCGCCGGGCCATAGAGGGGAACACCGGGAACAGCCTCCTGGCGCTCTACGCGGACGACGCGGAGATCCGCATCATCGACCGCAACACCCAGCCCAGCCACCCCAAGGTCCTGCACGGCCGCCGGGACATCGCCGCGCTGCTGGACGACGTCTACAGCCGCGACATGACGCACACCCTGGACCAGTGCATCGTCCAGGGCGACCGGGCCGCCTTCAGCGAGTCCTGCGAGTACGGGGACGGGGTCCGGGTGCTCGCCGAGTCGATGATCACGCTGCGCGACGGCAAGATCGCCGAACAGATCATGATCCAGGCATGGGACGAGTAGTCGCAAGGACCGGGCGGGTCCAGGTCAGCTCGCGGCTGACCTGGACCTTCTCGGCGCGCGCGACGCTGGGCCACGCCCACCGCCCACGCCCCCGCGCCTGCACCGCGCTGCTGCGGGCGATGCTGCGCACCGCGCACCGGCACCGGGGACGGCGAGCGCCTCGGTCGCCGTGACCGGCGCTGGTCAGCGCATCCACGCGCGGTAGTCCATGACGTCCCCGGCCCGCACCCCGTACGCGGGGTCGTCCCTGGTGAACGTGGTCTCCAGGCCGAGTACGGTGCCGGTGGCCGGGTCCAGGACCAGCATCCGCCGTCCGCCGGTGCCCGCGTCGAGGACGTACGCCTGACCGGTGCGGCCCAGCCGGTCGGTGACCTGTCCGGCGGGCCGCAGCCCCTTCGCGTCGGCGAGCAGCTCGGCCAGGGCTGCCGACTCACGTGCCCCGAGGGTCCAGTTGTCCAGCACCTCGGCGGTGGCGTCGAGGAGTTCGGACGTGGTGAGGGTGTCGCCGTGGATCAGTTCGGTGAGGTAGGCGCGCAGCTTCGCGGGGTCGTGCGGGGGTGTGGACAGGGGCGGGGCGTCGCCCCACATCGGCGGGAACGTCCGCCGGCTGAGCACGTGGCCGTCCTCGACCCGGCCCGTGTCGGTCAGCACGGGCCGGCCCGCGTGGTCCGGGTCGGTCGCCACGACCACCTCGGTGTGCGTGCCGTCGGCCCGCCAGCGCACCACACGCTCCTCGGGCAGGGTGACCGGCGGCCGGTCGTCGCTCATGGCCAGGCTCCAGGACTGCACATGGGTGCCCCGGCGCAGCGCCGGGGAGCCGTCCGTAGCGGCCACCGCGGCGAGTTCCGCGACCTGGGCGAGCGGTACGGCGGTGGAGTGGGCGCGGACGGCCAGCGGCCGGGGTGCGGCGACGGCCGGGGCGCCCGAGGAGCCGCCGAGCAGTACGGCGAGCGTGGTGGCCACCACGACGGCGACGGCGGTCAGCCCCCACACCAGCCGCGGCCGGGACCCGGTCCGGCGGCCGGGGCGGGGGCCGTGCAGCAGGTGGTCGAGGTGGCGTTCGGCGGCGTGGTCGAGGGGGCCGTCGCCGAAGTGGGGGCCGTCGGCGGGCGCCGGGTCGGCGGCGCGCAGCAGGTGGAGTTCGTCAGCCATGGCGGTGTTCCTCGGGAAGGGCCTCGGCGGCGGGCGGGCGCAGTCGGTCGATCTCGGCTCTGAGCCGGTGGCGGGCGCGGTGCAGCCGCATCGCCGCCGCCCGGCCGCCGCAGCCCAGGACGACGGCGATCTCGTCGGCCCCGAGCTCCTCCCACGCGGCCAGCCGCAGCACCTCCTGGTCGGCCGGGGACAGCCGGGCCAGCGCGTCGTGCACCCACGCGCCCGGCCGCTCGCTGTCCGGGGCGGCCACGATGTGCCGTCCGTGCGCGGTCTGGTCGTTGCCCAGCCGGTCCAGCAGCCGGCGCCGGCGCCCGTGTCCGCGTACCGCGTTGGCGAGGCAGTTGCGTGCCACGCCGTACAGCCAGGGCAGCGGGGTAGCCGGCAGGTCGGTGCGGCGGCGCCAGGCCACCGTGAACACCTCCGCCACCACTTCCTCCACCTCGCCGGTCCGCCCGTCCAGTCGCCGCGCGACATAGCGGCTGACCGCCCAGTAGTGCTCGCGATAGGCAGCGGCGAAGATCTCGTCGTTGCTCATGTCCCGTTCTTGTCCGGCACCTTCCCGATCGTCACACCCGTCTCCGTGACGCTCGTCGCATCCGTCGAGTGTGACCGGCGGGCACGGCCAGGACACAGGCGGGGCATGAGGAACCTCAAGTGGCTGACGACCACGGATCACAAGACGATCGGGACGCTGTACCTGGTCACGGCGTTCTCGTTCTTCTGCGTGGGCGGTGTGATGGCCCTGCTGATGCGCGCCGAACTGGCCCGCCCCGGTCTGCAGATCATGTCGAACGAGCAGTTCAACCAGGCGTTCACGATGCACGGCACGATCATGCTGCTGATGTTTGCGACCCCGCTCTTCGCCGGTTTCGCGAACTGGATCATGCCGCTCCAGATCGGCGCCCCCGACGTCGCCTTCCCGCGGCTGAACATGCTGGCCTACTGGCTCTACCTGCTCGGGTCACTGATCGCGGTGGGCGGCTTCCTCACCCCGCAGGGCGCCGCCGACTTCGGCTGGTTCGCCTACGCCCCGCTCTCGGACGCGGTGCGCACCCCGGGGATCGGCGCCGACATGTGGATCATGGGTCTGGCGCTCTCCGGCTTCGGCACGATCCTCGGCGCGGTCAACTTCATCACCACGATCATCTGCATGCGCGCGCCCGGCATGACGATGTTCCGCATGCCGATCTTCGTGTGGAACGTGCTGCTGACCGCCGTCCTGGTCCTGCTCGCCTTCCCCGTCCTCGCCGCCGCCCTGTTCGCCCTGGAGGCGGACCGCAAGTTCGGCGCCCACGTCTTCGACGCGGCGAACGGCGGAGCACTGCTCTGGCAACACCTCTTCTGGTTCTTCGGCCACCCGGAGGTGTACATCATCGCGCTGCCGTTCTTCGGCATCATCTCCGAGGTCATCCCGGTCTTCTCCCGCAAGCCGATGTTCGGCTACATGGGCCTGGTGGCCGCGACCATCTCGATCGCCGGTCTGTCCGTGACCGTGTGGGCGCACCACATGTACGTCACCGGCGGCGTCCTCCTCCCGTTCTTCTCCTTCATGACCTTCCTGATCGCGGTACCGACCGGGGTGAAGTTCTTCAACTGGATCGGCACCCTGTGGCAGGGCTCGCTGTCCTTCGAGACGCCCATGCTCTGGGCCACCGGCTTCCTCGTGACATTCCTCTTCGGCGGCCTCACCGGAGTGATGCTGGCGTCCCCACCCATCGACTTCCACATCTCCGACTCGTACTTCGTCGTCGCCCACTTCCACTACGTGGTCTTCGGCACGGTCGTCTTCGCGATGTTCTCCGGCTTCCACTTCTGGTGGCCCAAGTTCACCGGCAAGATGCTCGACGAACGCCTCGGCAAGATCACCTTCTGGACCCTGTTCATCGGCTTCCACGGCACCTTCCTCGTCCAGCACTGGCTGGGCGCCGAGGGCATGCAGCGCCGGATCCCCGACTACCTGGCGGTCGAGGGGTTCACCACCCTCAACACGGTCTCGACGATCTTCTCGTTCCTGCTGGGCTCGTCGCTGCTCCCGTTCTTCTACAACGTCTGGAAGACGGCGAAGTACGGGAAGAGGGTCGGCGTCGACGACCCGTGGGGCTACGGCCGTTCGCTGGAGTGGGCGACATCGTGCCCGCCCCCGCGCCACAACTTCACGTCGCTCCCGCGGATCCGCAGCGAGTCACCGGCGTTCGACCTGCACCATGCCGCCGTGGAGCGTGAGTTGAGCGCCCGGTGACGGCACGGGAGGAGGAGCGCGCACTGGTCGCCCAGGTCGAAGGGCATCTGCTGCTGGCGGCGACGCGCGAGGAGGGGCGCCGGGCGGCGGCTCGGCTGGCGGACCGCGTCGGCTGGCTCACGGACGCCCAACGGGTGGATCTCGAAGGGCATTTCGAGGCCGAATACCTGAACCTGGCCAGAACGTCCTGGCGGCGCACGTCGCAACGCGGCGAGCAACTGAGGCGTGAGTACGAGACCAGATACCGGTCTCTACGCCAACGCCTGCTGGCCTGCTTCCTGCTGACCTGCGCCCTGCTGGCAGCAACGGCTCTAGTGACGCTGGCTGCTTGAGCGCCCCTTCAGGGGCGCGGGGCTGTGACTGATATGCGGCTGCCGCCGCGTGTGCGCGACCAGCCACAGTCCACCCGCGCCCGGCGGCCTACCGGCTCAGCTCTGGCTCCACTGCTGGTTGGTCCCGCCGTTGCAGGTCCACAGCACCAGCGAGGACCCGTTCCCGGTGGCCGCGCCGTACACGTCCAGGCACAACCCGGCGTTGACGTTCGTGATGGTCCCGTCCGAGTTGACGTTCCACTTCTGGTTGTTCTGCCCGTTGCAGTCCCAGATCACGACCTTGGTGCCGTTGGTGGTGCCCTGGTTGTACGCGTCCAGGCACTTGTTGCCGTACACCACGAACTCCTTGCGCGAGGTGTACGTCCAGGCCTGGTTCTGGCCGCCGTTGCAGTCCCAGATCTCGGCCTGGGTGCCGTTGGTGATGGTGTTGTTGTAGATGTCGGCGCAGCGGCTGGACTGTCCGCCCACGAGGAGGGTGCCGTTGGTGCCGGGGATCGGGCTGACCGCGACCGAGCCGAGCGTCGGCAGCGAACTTCCCGTGAAGGTGAGCGAGTTGCCGGACCCCTTGCTCAGGTCGACCTGTACCGAGACGGTGCCCTGCGAGGACCCGGTCGGCGGGAAGGAGACGGTGGTGGCGGTCTGGCCGTTCACCTGGAGGGTGCCGGTGACGGCGGTGGAGCCGGTGTTGGTGTAGGCGACGTCGACGACGTCCAGGCCGGTGCTCGCGGCGCTGACGCCGGTGTACTTGCCGGTGGAGGAGGCGCTGTAACTCGTGCCGGCCGCCTCCGTACCGCCGCTCACCTTCAGCATGACCGAGCCGCCGGCCGGGACGCTTGCGGTGTAACTCGTCGCGTACGAGCCGAGGTTCGACTGCGCCCACAGGTCGCGCACGGTCGCCGAGGCGCCGGTCAGGCCGAGGTCGGACCAGCGGGCGGTGATGTTCGCGGCGGAGGAGGTGCGGTTGAGGAGGACGACCGCACGGTTGCCGGTGCCGGCGAGGACCTTGCTGTAGACCTGCAGACCGGTGCTGTCCTCCGCGACCTTGACGCCCTGCAGCCCGCGCGCGTCCTGGTCGACGCCGATGACGTCGGAGTTCTTGAGGATGGCGGCCGTCTCGCCGGTCATCGTGGTGAGGTCGTTGCCGGCGAGCAGCGGGGCACCGGAGATCGCCCACAGCGCCATGTGGGTGCGGTTCTGGGCCGCCGTGAGGCCGGACATGCCGACGGTGAGCATGTCGGGGTCGTTGTAGTAGCCGGTGTGCTGGGCGGCCGGGTGCAGGGTCTGGTCGAAGTTGGACAGGACGGCCGACTGGGACGCGGTGCCGCCGTAGTAGTAGATGTCCGTGCTGGTCCGCCACATGGGGGCGAGGCCCGTCGCCCAGTTCCAGGTGTTCTGGTAGCCCCAGTTGCAGATGGACAGGGTCAGCGGGCGGCCGGTGGTGGCGGCGGCCGTGGCGACCGCCGAGCTGATCGACTTGTAGGCGGTGGCGGCGTCCAGGCCCTCGGCGTCGCCGCCGCACCAGTCGACCTTCACGAAGTCGAAGCCCCACTCGGAGAACTGGAGCATGTCCTGGGCGTAGTGCCCCTCGCTGCCGGTGTTGGCGGCGGCGGGCCGGCCGGTCGGGTAGTAGTAGCCGCAGCCGTTGGCACCCGCGTCGGTGTAGATGCCGGCCTTCAGGCCCTTGCTGTGGATGTAGTCGGCGATGGCGCTCATGCCGCCGGGCCACTCACCGGTGTCGACGGTGATGTTGCCCGAGCTGTCGCGGGTGCCCTGCCACCAGCCCTCGTCGATGTTGATGTACTTGTAGCCTGCGTCCGGAAGCCCGGCCGCGACGAACGCGTCGACCTGCGCCTTGATGACGTCGTAGTCGATCTTCGCCGCGAAACTGTTCCAGGAGGCCCAGCCCATCGGGGCGGTGGGCACCGAGATCTGCCGGACCGTCGCCGCCTGGGCCGGTCCCGGCGTGGCGAAGAGCAGCGCGGCGGCGGCCGTCAGGATCAGGGCGAGGGCGCGGACGGCGACGGCCCACAGGTGCCGTACGAAACCGCTGTCGGTCGTTCTGGGCGGGGGATACATGCGGCTCCTCCACGGGGGTGCACGAGGGGGTACGACTCACATTCGTTCGGGATTCCGAACGTGGATCGGTGTTCCGAACGTGTCGCGCGCCGACCGTAGAGCCGCCGGAGAGGTAAGTCAACGGCTGCGACAGCGGTGAACTCCCGGTGTTCCCGGGGTCGTTCACCCTGCGCCCGACCGCGCTCCCGCACCGGCTTGCACAGCACCGCGAGCGCGCGCTACGGTCCGGGCGACGTACGAAAGCCACGGCCCGGTAGGTAGTCCGGGTGACGCCTCAGCGTTCGTGCAACGGCCTGGTCAGGTCACCTGTGCGTCCTTTGTCGAACTCGAACAAGGGACGGTCATGTCTGACCTGAAGGTTCTCGTCGCCGGCGCCGGCCTCGGCGGTCTCACTCTCGCCCGGTCGCTGCGCGGCCACAACATCGACGTCGCGGTCTTCGAACGCGACGCAAGCCCGTGGGACCGGCCCCAGGGCTACCGCCTCCACCTGGACACCGACGCGCTGCGCGCCGCTCGCGAGGTCCTCCCCGCCGACCTCCACGCGGTGTTCGAGGCGACCGCACAGTTCACCGAGCCGTTCACCACGATCCTCGGGACCGACCTGTCGGTCCTCAAGCGCCTGCCGGCGCAGGACGAACACGGCGAAGCCGTCCGGCCCGCCCAGGTCGGCCCTGGATCCCACGCCAACGTCGACCGCGCGACCCTGCGCCAGATCCTGTTCGCCGGCCTGGAGGGCACCGTGCGTTTCGGCAAGGCCCTCGACCACTACGAGAGCGACTCCGACGGGGTGACCGCGTACTTCACCGACGGCTCCCAGGCGCGCGGCGACGTCCTCGTCGGCGCCGACGGCATCCGCTCGGCCGTCCGCCGCCTGCGGGCCCCGCACAGCGAGACGGTCGACGCCGGGATCACCGCGTTCTACGGCCGCCTGCCGAGGGCGGCGGCCGAGACCGTCGTGCCCGCGGAGACCATGACGGACATCTTCACCATCGCCTCGGACGAGCGGAAGGTGTTCCTCGGACTGGGCTGCGTCCGCTTCCCGACCTCCCCCGCCGAGGCTGTGGCACGGTTCGCCCCCGGCGTCCCGATGCGCGACCAGGACGACTACGTCGTCTGCATCGTGGGCGGTCGCCACGAGTTCTTCCCGGAGACGGACGGCGCGCCGCGCGCCCGCTCGGGCGAGGAACTTCGCGCCCTCGCCGCCGAGGCCCTCCGTGACTGGCCGACCGGCGCCGCCGACCTCGTCCGCGGTGCGGATCCGGCCTCCTTCTTCCTGGTCAAGATGTACACCAGTGTGCCGACCTCGCTCGACGCACCCACCGACGTCACCCTCCTCGGAGACGCCGTCCACGCGATGACACCCACCCTGGGCCGCGGTGCCAACGTCGCGATGCGTGACGGAGCCCTGCTCGGCCGCGCGCTCGGGAAGGTCGCCGACGGGCAACTCACCCTTCCCGAGGCCCTGGCCGCCTACGAACACGACATGCTCGCCTACGGCTTCTCCGTCGTACGAGCGGCGGCCCGGGTCGGCCACCGGCGCATGGGTCAGAACCCGCTTCCCGAATAGCCGGCGCCCGGCAGGTACATCCGGGGCGGTACGCACACGAAACGGTGGCCGCAGTCACCGCAGTTAGACAATCCGTCAAATTACCGAACCGTAACCTACGCGGTGCTACCACGAGTAACTTACTCGCGCGTAATGTCCTGGCGAACTACTTCACCGCGGTGTGAGCGGGCCCGGGACGGCCCGCTCTCCCGCCGTTTTCCCTGTGCACCTCACTGCCGGCCGCATCACAGGAGGTTCGCCATGCCCCCACGCAGCATGCTTCTGGCGGCAGCGGTCACCGCTGCCGCCTGCCTCGGCACCCAGGCCCTCACCAGCACCGCCGCCACGGCGGCGGACGAGGTGGTCTCCCGGGGCGTCACCATCCCCGCGTTCTACAACCCGCCCGCCGAACTGCCCACGGCGGACGGCACCCTGATCCGCAGCGAGCCCCTCCCGCTCGCCCTCAGCCTGCCCGGCCTCGACGGCACCCTGCCCGGCACCGCGACGCGGCTGATGTACAAGTCCACCGACTCCGACGGGCAGCCCGTCGCCGTCACCGGCGCCTACATCGAACCGAGCGCCGACTGGTCCGGCACCGGGCCGCGCCCCCTGGTCGCGGTGGCGCCCGGCACCATGGGGCAGGGCGACCAGTGCGCCGCCTCCCTCGGCCTGGAACACCCGCTGACCGTCAACAGCCAGACGGTGTCGGTCGGTTACGAGGACCTGGCGATCTACCGCCTCCTCGCCAAGGGCGTCGCGGTCGTCGTCACCGACTACGCCGGCCTCGGCGCCACCGACCGGCTGCACACCTACGTCAACCGCGTCGACGAGGGACACGCGGTCCTGGACGCGGTCCGCGCCGCCCGTCAGGTCACCGGAGCCTCCGTCACCAAGGCGTCCCGAGTGGGCCTGTTCGGCTACAGCCAGGGCGGCGGCGCGACCGCAGCCGCAGCCGAACTCCAGGCGTCGTACGCCCCCGACGTCACCCTGTCCGGGACCTACGCGGGCGCGCCGCCCGCCGATCTGACCTCGGTCACCAAGGCCATCGACGGCAGCGAACTGGCCGGCGCCCTGGGCTGGTCGCTCAACGGCTTCCTCCAGTCCGACCCGGACCTGAAGCCGATCGCCGAGGCGCATCTCAACGCGGCGGGCAAGGCCGCCCTCACCGATCTGTCGACCATGTGCGTCGGAGACGCGCTCTTCGGCTACGCCTACGCGAAGAGCACCCGGTGGACGACCGACGGCCGGTCCATCAGCGACATCATCGCCGCCACGCCCGCGCTCCGGTCCTTTCTGGACAGCCAGCGCATCGGCACCCTCGAACCGTCCGGACCCGTCCGGCTGGCCACCGGCGTCAGCGACAACCTCGTCCCGCACGCCCAGGCCCGCCGACTCGCCGTCGACTGGTGCGCGAAGGGCGCGAACGTCACGTACAAGCCCGTCGTCCTGCCCGACGTCGGCAGCGCGCTCCTGAACCACTTCGCCCCGCTCCTCACCGACCAGGGCGACGCCATCGGCTGGCTCACCGACCGGCTCGCGGGCAAGGCGGCCGGCTCCAACTGCTGGAGCCTGCCCGTCCAGCCCTGACCGAGCCGCGCAACGGGGCCGACTCCAGCCCCGTTGCGCAGCTCATCGGGCGCCGCTCATCCCCCGGGCGTCCACCCTTCCGGCCGCAGGATCCCCACCAGCAGCCGCACCAGCTCCTCCACGACCTCGTCCAGGCTCGCCTCCACCCACCCCGCGCTCCAGTCGTGCAGCAACCCGTTCACACTGCCGATGAAGGCCGTGGCGGCCAGCCGGTAGTCCCGCGGGGCCGCGTCGCCACGCGCGACGGCCGCGTCCGCCTCGGTGCATATCAGCTCCACCCACCGCGCCCGCCGCGCCAGCCGCTGCTCCTCCAGCCGGGGGCTGACCCCGATGATCTCGACGAAGGCGATACGGATACGGCGGGAGTCGGAGGTCACGTCACGGGCGTAGGCCCGGAACAGCACCGTCACCCGCTCGACCAGCGGCAAGGGCTCCGCCTCCGCGAACGCGTCCCGCACCGCCTCCTCCGCCCACCCGTTCACCTCCAGGTGCAGCGCGGCGAGCACGTCCTCCAGCGTGTGGAACTCCTCGTAGAACTGACGGGTCGACAGACCGGCCGTCTGGCTCAGCGCGGCGACGGTCGTGGCGCGGAACCCCGGTGCCTCGCCGAAGAGTTGGAGCGCCGCGTCCAGGAAGCGCCGACGCCGGTCGGCCTTGCGCTCCTCGGCGGACCGGCCGCCGTAGCGACCTGTCGGTGCCTTGAGTCTGCCCGCCAAGACTGCCCCCTCCGTCGACCGCCCGATGGCCAATTTTCTCGCGTACGCCTCTTGTGGAGTCATCCACCCCCTCCTTACTTTTCAGTAAGTTCGCTTTGAAAGCGCCCGTGTTCAGATTCCGTGACCTCGTGACCGCGCGGGCGTGCCCCCACCCCCCCCTCAGAGGAGAGAGCAGTCATGCCTGCTTTCAGACCCAGGCACCTTTGCTCCGTGGCCGCCGCCCTCGTCCTGACCGCCGTCGCGCCCGCGACGGCCGCCACCGCCGCGGCCGACGCCTCGCTGCGCGAGGTGCTGTTCGTCGGCAACAACTGGGACGGCACCGCGACCGTCCTGAACTCGTCCGGCGACTTCGCCAAGGTCGGCCAGATCAACGTCGTCCCCGACAAGGACGCGCGGATAACCGAGATCAACGCCGACCCGATCAAGTGGATCTACTACACGTCGATCCGCAACGAGGTCGGCCAGGGCCACGACCAGTACGTGGACGACATGTACTCCACGCCGGACGGGAAGTCCGTGGTCGTCTCCCGCCCCAGCTTCGCCGACGTCGTCTCCATCGACCTCGCCACGGACACCATCAACTGGCGTTTCCCGGTGGCCGGTTACCGTGCCGACCACATGGCCGTCTCCCCCGACGGCACCAAGGTCGCGGTCTCGGCGTCCACCGCGAACAAAGTGCAGGTGCTGGACATCAACACCGGTACGGAACTGGGCGAGTTCGCCACCGGTGACAAGCCGCACGAGAACGTCTTCAGCCCCGACGGCAAGTACATCTGGAACATGTCGATCGGCGAGGTCACCACCTCGCTCGACGACCCGATCTGGGACTGGACCAAGGGCGACCGGCACATCACCGTCGCTGATGCCACGACGTACCAGCAGGTCAAGACGATCGACATGCGCGCCCGTCTTGACGCGATCGGTCTGACGGACTTCTCGGACGCGGTCCGGCCCGCGGCCTTCACGCCCGACTGGTCGAAGATGTACTTCCAGGTGTCGTTCTTCAACGGCTTCCTGGAGTACGACATCGCCACCGACAAGATCACCCGGGTGAAGACCCTGCCGGCGAACCCCGCGACCAGCACCGACCGCACCACCTGGCTGCTGGACTCCCGCCACCACGGCATCTCGATGAAGCCGGACGGCACCAAGCTGTGCGTCGCCGGGACCATGGACAACTACGCCACGATCGTCGACCGCGCGACTCTGCAGGAGGGGCCGCTCGTCACGGCGTCCACCCCGTACTGGGCCACGGTCAGCGGTGACGGCAAGGACTGCGTCATCTCGGAGAGCGGCGCCGACCAGGTGACCGCGATCGACTTCGGCACCGGCCAGAAGGTGACGTCGGTGCCGGTCGGCGACCACCCGCAGCGCGTCCGGCTCGGCCATGTGCAGGCCGGCTGGACCGGAGCGAGCGGTAGCTGACGGAACGTCGGAGAACTTCGGCCTCCGGGGTGCGCGGCACCCCGGAGGCCGAAGCACGGGTCAGAACTTCGCCGCCGCCCAGGCGGCCAGCTCCGCCTTGGCCGCGTTGAGGACGGTGGTGCCGGGCGAGGTCGCCCCGTTGGTCACCAGCGCGTAGTGCAGCACGCCGGAGTCCGAGTCGGTGAGCAGCAGTCGGCGGCTGCCCGTCCCACCCGGTTCCGCCGCCACGCCGACCGGGGTCGAGGACGTGTACGCCGGGGGCGCGTAGGACGTGCCCAGGTCGGAGACGACGGTGGTGGACGCGGTCGCGAAGGAGGCCGGCAGGTGGAGTTCGGTGGGTGCGGTGGCGCTGCTGGAACGCCACACCTGGAGTGCGTACTGGCCGGAGCCGACCAGCGCGGCCACGTTCGGCAGCGAGCTGGGCACCGGGTTCCAGGTCAGGGTCGTGGAGCCGTCCCGGGAGCGGTCCTCGTAGGTGAACGCGAGGGTGGTGCCCGAGGTGGCGGACGGGTAGATCCGGTCGAGCAGCCGGGCGTCCTGACGGAGCGTCACGGTGCCCGAGTCGGTCATGTTCACGGCCGAGAGGTCCTCGTCGTTCCAGGCGTCGCCGGAGGTGAGGACCTTGTCCGGGTTGTCGTTCATCAGCTCGTGGTGGCGGCCGTTGTAGATGTCCCACTGCCACTGGGTGCCGGAGAGGACCGGTCCGGAGGAGGCCGGAGTGGACCACCAGTTGGCGCCGGAGAGACGGGAGTCGAGGGCCTGGTACATCGCCTTGTCGACGGTGGGCGCCTTGCCGGAGGTGGTGCCGGAGAGCGGATGCCCGAACTCGCTGACGATCGCCGTCGTTCCGGCGGCCGAGGCGCGGTCGCGGATGGTGCCGAAGTCGGTCGAGTACTGGCCGTCGGAGGCGTTGCCCCACATCAGGATGCCGGAGATCGCCTTCTGGTCGTAGAAGTGGGTGTTGAAGACGTACCGCGAGCCGAGCGTGCCCGCGTCGAGCAGTCCGCCCTCCTGGTTGGTGACGTTGCCGTTCCAGTAGAGGTTCGGCTCGACCAGGGCGGGCTTGGCGGTCCAGCCGGCCGCGTCCATCCGGGCCCGGAACTTCTGGTAGAAGGGCCAGAGCCGGTTCTGCTCCCAGGTGCGGGAGGTCTCACCGGAGTCGTAGCTGCCGGCGTACGGCTCGTTGTACGGGTCGAAGCCGACGACGCCCGCGAACTCGTCGGACGTCAGGTGCTGGGCCAGGTAGGCCATGGTGGTCTGGGCGGTGGCCAGGAAGTAGTCCTGGAGACCGTAGTTGTTGTGCCAGAAGTCGTACTGGGCCTTCTGGACGGCCGCGTTCTGGGTGATGTTCTGGCCCCAGAAGAGGCAGATGCCGCAGGACTCGGCCGGGTAACCGCCCAGCGCGACCGCCCACTCGGGGGCGCCGTCGCCCGTGTACCAGCTGCCCGAGTTGAACAGGTAGCGGGAGTACAGGTCCTGGTGGAAGTCGGGGAAGACACGGATGCCGGCGTCGAGGAACGCCTGCATCTGCGCGGTCACGGCGGCCAGGTAGGTGGTGTCGACCTGGCCCTGGACGGGTTCGGCGTGCGCCCAGGAGAGCAGGAAGCGCACGGCGTTGCCGCCGCCGAGGGCGCGCACCGCGGTGGCGGACTTCTTCGCGTCGGCGACCGAGGCGAAGGGCAGGCCGCTGTTCTCCTCCAGCTTGGTCTCGCCGGAGACGTTGTAGCCGCGCAGCACGACCTCACGGCCCTGGCCGTCGGTGAAACGGCCGTTCTGCACGGTGAGCGCGGTGCCGTCGAACGAGAGGGAGTCGGACGGGGTGGCTGCGGTGGCGGACGGGGCGCCCGCCACCGCGAGGAATCCACAGAGGACAACCAGGACAACGATCAGTCGTGCCCGGATATTCGTCATGCCCATTACAGTCCGGTGATTTCCGGACACAGTCAATACTTCTGACTCACGAGTAAGTTGAGTACCGGTTCACTCACCCGGCCACGCGACCCGTCACGTTCAACAGGTACTCCTTGCGACTCAGCGGGTTGTGATCGGTCCGCGACCGCTCCGGGACCGGCCCCCGCACCACCGGCGCGTAATGGTCGAAGGCGGTCTCCAGCTCGCCCTCGCCTCGGGTCAGCCCCGGCAGCCGTTGTTCGAGCCCGTGCACCCGGGCCGCGGGCACGGCGCCCTCCAGGACGGCGAGCGTCCCCTCGGTACCGGTCCCCTGGGGCACCGCGCCGTGCCCGGCGAGCACCGGCAGCAGCGCGCCGAGCGTGTCCGCCGGGGCCTCCAGCCGGAAGCGGTGCATGGGCTCGTGCACCAGGGTGCCGGCCCGCCGCAGCGCCTCGGTGAGCACCAGCGGGGTCAGCCCGCGGAAGTCGTAGCCGGTGCTGGACATGCTCTTGTCGAAGCCCTGGTGGGCATGGCTCTGCCGCGGCGAGTAGCCGGAGTGCGTCATGGTCACCGTGCAGTCCGGGATCCGCCAGCCGTGCAGCCCCTGGCCGAGCGACTCGCGCACGGTGTCCTCGACGGCCTTGAAGAAGGCGTACGGCATGGCGCCCAGCTCCACCTCGAGCCGGAAGCCGACGCCCGCGCCCGGCGGGGCCGGCTCCACCCGCAGGCCGACCGTGGCCAGGAAGGGGTTGCCGTCCTTCTTGTTGAACTCGACGGCGGCTCCGGTGCCGGTGAGCCGTTCGACGCAGATGACGGTCGTCTCCCGGAACGCGACGTCCAGGCCGTACTCGTCGGCGAGGGTCGCCTGGACGACCTCCTTCTGGACCTCGCCGTAGAGGGAGACAGAGGTCTCCTGCCGTACCTCGTCGTGCCGGACGTCGATCAGGGGGTCCTGCTCGGCGAGCTGGGTGAGGGCGACATGCAGGGCGCGCCGGTCGGTGCCCGGGCCGGGGACCACGACGGTCTCCAGGGTCGGGGGCGCGAAATGGTGCTCGTACGCCCGCCCCGGCAGCCCGAGGGCGTCGCCGATCCGGATGCCGCCGAGCCCCCACACCTTGACGATCCGTCCGGCACCGGCGCTGTCCCGCCGGAGGTCCGTACCGTCCTCGAAGACGCTGAGCCCGGTGACCCGGCCCTCCGGCCGGCCGCCGGCCGGGGTGCGGTCGCCGCCGAACGGGATCCGGTCGCGCACCCCCAGCGTGCCGGAGAAGAGGCGCGCGTACGCGATCTTCTCCCCCGCCGGGCCCCGCTCCACCTTGAAGACCGTGCCGGAGAACGGGCCGGCCGGGTCACCGCAGGCGGCCGGGAGCAGCCGCTCGATGCCGGCGATCAGGTCGGGTACGCCCGCGCCGGTGGCGGCCGAGCCGAAGTACACCGGGTGGACCAGGGCGCGCCGGGTCTGTTCGGCCAGGGCGGCGCGCAGCCGGGGCTCGGGAACGCCGCCGTCGAGCCAGGCGGCGAGCAGCGCGTCGTCGTGGTCGGCCAGGGCGTCCGGCGCGGCCGGGTCGAGGCCGGGCACGAAGCGCGCGGCGGGGGTGCCGAGCGCGGTGGGGCGGCCCATGGGGACGAGCGGGACGGCGAGCCTGCGGGCCAGCTGGGCGAGGACGGCGTCGTCACGGGCGCCGCGCCGGTCGATCTTGTTGACGAAGACCAGCGTGGGGATGCGCAGCCGCCGCAGGGTCCGCATCAGGACGCGGGTCTGCGCCTGGACGCCCTCCACGGCCGAGACGACGAGGACCGCGCCGTCCAGGACACCGAGGACCCGCTCCACCTCGGCGATGAAGTCCGGGTGGCCCGGGGTGTCGATGAGGTTGACGGTGACGCCGTCCAGCGGGAACGACACCACGGCGGACCTGATGGTGATGCCGCGCTGCCGCTCCAGGGCGAGGGTGTCGGTGCGGGTGCTGCCGTCGTCGACGCTGCCGAGCTCGTCGGTGACGCCGGCCGTGTGCAGCAGCCGTTCGGTCAGCGTGGTCTTACCTGCGTCGACATGGGCGAGAATTCCGAGATTGAGCATGTGCACGGGGCGTGATGTCCTTCGGCATGGGTGGGGTTCCTTCCTCGGTGGACATGCACGCAGCGCGCATCGGTGGTCCTCTCTGGGTGACGTCGGGTGAGGAGCAGTGCAGCAGGACGGCCCCGGCGACGGCAATGGATTAACGCTCAACAAGAGCCCCGCCGCAGCGCTCGCCGCCCCCCGGGCGCGGCTCTAGAGTGATCTACATCACACCGCCCGGCCGGCATCCCCCGCTCCCGCCGCACGGTCTGGAGGCCTCATGACCCACGTCAAGGTGACGGTGGACCGCACGCGCTGCGAGGACGAGGCGCAACCCCGCCTGCTGCCGGCCCACTACCGGTGCGAGCGTCTCGGCCCCACCGGCACCCCGATCGGCTGCGGCACCTCGAACCGCGGAGCGGACGGTGCGTGAGATTCTGCCGACGTTGGCGGGCTGGCACGCGGCCGGGATCCCGTTCGGTCTCGCCACGGTGGTCGCGGTCAGCCGCAGCGCGCCGCGCGGGCCCGGTGCGGCCATGGCCGTGGGTCCGGCCGACGAGGTGGTGGGCAGCGTGTCCGGCGGCTGTGTCGAGGGCGCCGTCTTCGAACTGGCGCAGGAGGTCGTCGCGACCGGCGAGCCGTCGCTGCGGACCTTCGGCTACAGCGACGAGGACGCGTTCGCGGTCGGGCTGACCTGCGGGGGCGAGATCACCCTGCTGGTCCGGCCGGTGACCGCGGACTCCGACCCGGCCTTCGGCGCGGTGGCCGCGTCGGTCTCGGAGGGCGAGCCGGTGACCGTGGCCACGGTGGTGGAAGGACCCGCGCCGCGGGGCGCCTCGCTCGCCGTCTGGCCGGGCCGGGCGGCCGGTTCCCTCGGCACGACCGGCCTCGACGTGGCCGTCACCGCCGACGCGCGCGGCGAACTCGCCCTCGGCGCCTCCGTCCTGCGGCACTACGGACCGCACGGCGAACGCCGCGAGGACGCGGTCACCGTGTTCCTTCAGTCGTTCGCGCCGCCGCCCCGGATGCTGGTCTTCGGCGCGATCGACTACGCGGCGGCGGTGGCCCGCATCGGCGACTTCCTCGGCTACCGGGTCACCGTGTGCGACGCCCGCCCGGTCTTCGCCACCCCGAAGCGCTTCCCGGCGGCCGTCGAGGTCGTCGTCGACTGGCCGCACCGCTATCTGAGCCGCACCGCGACCGACGACCGCACGGTGATCTGCGTCCTCACCCACGACCCCAAGTTCGACGTGCCGCTGCTGGAGGAGGCACTGCGCCGGCCGGCCGCCTACATCGGGGCGATGGGCAGCCGCCGGACCCACGACGAGCGGCGCGCCCGGCTGGCCGAGGCCGGTCTCACCGAGGCCGAGCTGTCCCGGCTGCGCTCACCGCTCGGCCTCGACCTCGGCGCCCGTACCCCGGAGGAGGTCGCGGTCTCCGTCGCCGCCGAGATCGTGGCCCTGCGCTGGGGCGGCAGCGGGGCGCCCCTGACCACGACCACCGGAGCCATCCACGCATCCGCCGTCCGCTGACCGGGCCCGCCGCCGGGAGGAGTGAGCCGTGCCGGCGGCAACACACCTGGCCGCGACGGCGTGTTCCGCCCGTCGAACACTATGAACACAACGTCCGGACCATGGTTCCGGTCCCGGCCCGCTCCCTAGCATCGCGGCGGACGGCGCGACGAAGCGCCGACGACGACAGGGAGCCGCGCCTTGATCAGGTCGAGAACCCCCGTACGGGTCCACCGGACCGGCCGCCGCCGACGCACCGCACTGCTCACCTCCCTGGCGGCGGCCCTCACCGCCGCCTTCGCCGCCGCCCCTCCCGCGCAGGCCGCCGCACCACCGCCCGCCGCCTCCTGCCCGGCCGAACTCGACGGCAGGGCCACCTGCTACACCGGCCGGGACGCCGACGGCGCCTACTACGCCATCGCCGTACCCGAGCACTGGAACGGCTCCCTGGTCGTGCACGCCCACGGCGGCCCCGACCTCGGCACCGGTTCGGACCCGGCGCGCAGCGTCGACGACCTGGCCCGCTGGTCGGTGCTGGTCAAGGAGGGCTATGCCTGGGCCGGTTCGTCGTACCGCAGGGGCGGTTACGGCACGCGCATGGCCGCCGAGGACACCGAGAACGTGCGCCGGCTGTTCGTCGCGGACTTCGGGAAGCCGCGGCGGACGTACGTGCACGGCCAGTCCTGGGGCGGGGACGTCGCCGCCAAGGTCGTCGAGGTGTACGGCGGGCGGGGCGGCCCGTACGACGGGGCGCTGCTGACCAGCGGTGTCCTCGGCGGCGGCTCGCGGGGCTACGACTACCGGGTCGACCTCCGCGTCGTCTACCAGTACTACTGCCGGAACATGCCCCGGCCGACCGAACCGCAGTACCCGCTCTGGCAGGGGCTGCGCGCGGACTCGACGCTGACGGCGGCCGGACTGCGCGCCCGGCTCCAGGAGTGCACGGGCTACGCCTCGGCCCCCGGGGAGCGCACCGCCCTGCAGCAGCGCAACCTCGACGACATCCTCGCGGTGACCGGCGTCCCCGAGCGCACCCTGGAGTCGCATCTGCGGTTCGCGGTCTTCACGTTCCGGGACATCGTGCGCGACCGGCTCGGCGGCCGTAATCCCTTCTCCGACACGGGCGTTCGCTACTCGGGCTCGCACGACGACGAGGCGCTGAACGCCGGGGTCGAGCGGTTCGGCGCGGATCCGACGGCGGTACGCGACCTGTCCTACGACAGCGATCTCACCGGCAGGGTGTCGATCCCGGTGCTCACGATGCACGCGATCGACGACCCGACGGCGTTCGCGGAGCACGAGGCGGCCTACCGGGCCACCCTGCGCGGCGCCCACCGGGACCGCCACCTCGTGCAGACGTTCACCCACGAGTCCGAGCACAGTGCGCTGAGCGACGCGGAGTACGCCAACTCGATCGCGGCGCTGGACGGTTGGGTCCGCACCGGCCGGAAGCCGACGCCCCGGACGATCGCGGACTCGTGCGCGGCCTTCGACCGGACCTACGCCACGGGCTGCTTCTACGACCCGGACTACCGCCCCGCCTCCTACGCCTCCCGGGTCCGGCCACGGCCGGGCGGGCTGCACTGGCCCGCCATGACGGCGGCGCAGGAGAGGCGGTGGAGCAGGATCGCCGCGGTCGGGATCGCCCCCTGACGCTTGCCCTCAGCGGGGCGGCAGCCGGTGCAGGGTGACGTCCGTGAGCGCGCCGTCGGCGACGGTCGCGGTCAGGTAGGTGCAGTGCGGCTGGCGGCGCCGGTCGGTGGGCGAGCCGGGGTTGAGCAGCCGCAGTCCGCCCGGTGCCGTGGTGTCCCAGGGGATGTGGCTGTGCCCGAAGACCAGGACGTCCAGGTCGGGGAAGCGGGCGGCGCAGCGGGCCTCGCGGCCCTGCGCGGGACCCGTCTCGTGGACCATCCCGAACCGCAGGCCGCCCAGGTCGGCGTGGGCCACCTCGGGGAGCCGGGCGCGCAGGCCGGGGCCGTCGTTGTTGCCGTACACCCCGATCAGGCGGCGGCTGCGGCTCTCCAGCAGGTCGAGGGTGGCCTCGTCGACCCAGTCACCGGCGTGGAACACGACGTCGGCGTGCGGGAGTTCGGCGAGGAGCTGGTCCGGGAGCCGCTTGGCGCGCAGCGGGAGGTGGGTGTCGGAGGTCAGGAGCAGACGCAGGCGCACCAGGCCAGCGTAGCCAATGTCCCCGCCCAGAGATCTTCAGTCCAGACTTAACAGTTTCAATTTAACAGTTCCAGCTGGACAGTTTCAGCTGTCGGTCCTAGGGTGGGCCGCATGGCAGAGATCTCCGATTCCGCGACCCGCGCGGCACGCGACCTGCGCGTGATGTTCAGCAGGCTGCGCCGCCGCATCCGCGAGGTCGCCCAGGACGCGGACCTCACCCCGTCGCAGGAGTCGGCCCTCACCCTGGTGTCGAAGCACGGCGCGGCCACGGCCAGCGCGCTGGCCTCGGCCGAAGGGGTGCGCCCGCAGTCGATGGCGGCCACCCTGGCCGCGCTCGACCAGCACGGCCTGATCCGCCGCAGCCCCGACCCGAGCGACGGCCGCCGCCAGCTGGTCACCCTGACCGAGGCCGGCCAGGCCAGGGTCGAGGGCAACCGGCAGGCGCGTGACGAGTGGCTGTCCCGCGCCTTCCAGGACCGGTACACCGAGGACGAGCGCCGGACCCTGCTCACCGCGATCGAGCTGCTCGAACGGCTGTCGCGCCCGTGATACCGAGGCTCACCGCGGACACCCGCAAGGACTCCCGCCCGGCCCCCGCCGGATTCGACCGGCGGCTGATCGCGCCGATGGTCCTGGGATCCGTACTGAACCCGATCAACTCCTCGATGATCGCCGTGGCCCTGGTGCCGATCGGCATCGCCTTCGGGGCCCCGCCCGCCGAGACGGCATGGCTGGTCACCGCGCTGTACCTGGCGACCGCCGTGGGCCAGCCGGTGATCGGGCGGCTCGTGGACATGTACGGGCCGCGCAGGCTCTACCTCGCCGGCACCGGCCTGGTGGGCGTCGCCGGGCTGATGGGTGCGCTGGCCCCCTCGCTGGGCGTGCTGATCGCGGCGCGGGTACTGCTCGGCTTCGGTACCTCGGCGGCGTACCCGGCGGCGATGCGGCTGACCCGCAGCGAGGCCGAGCGCACCGGGCAGGACAGCCCGGCCGGAGTGCTGACGGCGCTCGCCGTGTCCGCGCAGACCGTGGCCGTGATCGGTCCGACGCTGGGCGGGATCCTGATCGGCGCGGGCGGCTGGCACCTGGTGTTCACCGTCAACGTGCCGCTCTCCGCGGCCTGTCTGGTGCTCGGCGTGAAGTGGCTGCCGAGGACCGCGACCGCCGGGCGCGGGCAGCGCATGGACCTGCCCGGCATGGCGCTGTTCGCCGTCCTGCTGGTCTCGCTGATGCTGTTCCTGATGAGCCCGCGGCCCGACCGCTGGTACCTGCCGGCGCTGACCGTGGTCACGGCCGCCGTCTTCGCGGCCCGGGAGCTGCGGGTGCCCGATCCGTTCGTCGACCTGCGCGTCCTCGGCGGCAACGTCCCGCTCGTCGTCACGTATCTGCGCCAACTGCTCGCGTACACCACCTCGTACGCATTCCTGTACGGCTACACGCAGTGGCTGGAGCAGGGCCGCGGGCTCGGGGCCTCCGCGGCCGGGCTCGCGCTGCTCCCGCTGTCGGCCGCCGCGCTCGTCACCGCCACGCTCACCGGCCGCCGGGAGGCCGTCCGTTCGAAGCTGGTGATCGGGTCCGTGCTGCAGATCGCGGGCTGCGCGGCCCTGCTGCTGGTCGGCGCCGGCAGCCCGGTCTGGCTGCTGCTCGCGGTCGGCGCGCTGCTCGGCGTCCCGCAGGGCCTGCTCGGCCTCGCCGCGCAGACCGCGCTGTACCGGCAGGCCGATCCGGAACGGATCGGTTCCGCGGCCGGGCTGCTGCGCACCTTCATGTACCTCGGCGCGCTGGGTGCCTCCGCCGCCACCGCGGCGTTCTACCCGCACCGCGCCGACACGGGCGGGCTGCACGGCCTGGCCCTGTTCATGCTCGCCGGCTCGGCACTGCTGCTGGCGATCACCCTGCCGGACCGCTCGCTGGCTCGGCTCACCCCCGAACCCCGTCAAGCCCCTCGAAAGGCCTGATCCACCCCATGTCTCTGAGCACGCTCGACCCGCGCACCGCCCTCGTCGTCATCGACCTCCAGCAGGGCATCGTGGGCATGCCCACCCAGCCGTACACCGGCCCCGAGGTGGTGGCCCGCTCGGTGGAGCTCGCGGACGCCTTCCGCGCCCAGAACCTGCCCGTCGTCCTGGTCCGGGTCTCCTTCGCGGCCGACTTCGCCGACGCCGTCCCGGGCCGCACCGAGCGTCAGGCGCGCGGCCTCGCCTTCCCGCCGGGCTGGGACACCGTCGTCGACGAACTCTCCGGCCACGACGGCGACATCCGTGTCACCAAGCACAACTGGAGCGCCTTCCACGGCACCGACCTCGACGTCCAGCTGCGCCGCCGGGGCGTCACCCAGATCGTGCTGACCGGCATCGCCACCAGCATCGGCGTGGAGTCCACCGCCCGTGACGCCTACGCGCACGGCTACCACGTGACGCTCGCGACGGACGCCATGGCCGACGGCGACGGCGAGGCGCACCGGGGCAGCGTCGAGCGGATCTTCCCGCGGCTCGGCGAGTCCGGCAGCACGGCGGAGGTCCTGGAGCTGCTCGCCAAGACCCACGGCTGAACCGGGCCGACCGCCGGGAGGCCGGGTCGCGGGACGCCGGGTGCGCCTCCCCGTCCGATACGCCGCAGGGCGGCCGACGTGCTCGAAGAGCCGTCGGCCGCCCTGCGGTGCGTCACTGCGAAGTGCCTTACGCCTTACGCCGACAGCTCCTTGCGGACGAGCGGGAGCCCCTCCGCGAGGGCCTGCCGCCAGTCCCGCAGCGGTTCCAGACCGACCTCGGCCCACCGGTCGTGCCCGAGCGCGCTGTAGGCGGGGCGGGGTGCCGGGCGGACGAACGCCTCGCTGGTGGTGGGGCGGACCCGCTCGGGGTCGGCGCCGAGCAGGCGGAAGACCTCCCGGGCCAGCTCGCACCAGGTGGCCGTGCCGGAGTTGGTGCCGTGGAAGACGCCGTGCGCCTTCTCGTCCCGGCCGAGCCGGGGGCCGAGGTCGGCGATCCGGGCGGCCAGGTCGGCGCTCCAGGTGGGCTGGCCGCGCTGGTCGTCGACGACGTCGAGGGTGTCCCGGCGGGACTCCAGTTCGATCATCGTGCGCACGAAGTTCTTCCCGTGCGTGCCGTAGAGCCAGGCCGTGCGGACCACCGCGCTCGCGCCCGGGAGTTCGGCCAGGACGGCCCGCTCGCCCGCGAGCTTGGTCCGCCCGTAGCCGGTGCGCGGGGCCGTCGGGTGGTCCTCGGGGTACGGGGCGGTACGGGCCTCGCCGTCGAAGACGTAGTCCGTCGAGACGTGCACGAGGCGGGCGCCGTGCCGGGCGGCGGCGCGGGCCAGCAGGCGCGGGCCCTCGCCGTTGATCAGCAGGGCGCGCTCCTCGTCGGTCTCGGCGTCGTCGACGGCCGTGTACGCGGCGCAGTTGACCACCAGGTCGGGCCGGTGCGCGGCGAGCGCCGAGTCCACCGAGTCGGCGCTGGTGATGTCGAGGTCGGCGCGGCCGAGGGCCACGGCCTCCTCACCCCGGCGGGCGAGCTCCTCGGTCACGTCGTGGCCGAGCATGCCGCCCGCTCCGGCGACGAGCCACTTCATCAGTGCTTCTCCTGCTCCTTGCGGGACTCCAGGGCGGCGCGCTCCTTGAGCGGCTCCCACCAGTCCCGGTTGTCGCGGTACCAGGCGACGGTGTCGGCGAGGCCGGAGGTGAAGTCGTGCTTGGGGGTGTAGCCCAGCTCGTCGTGGATCTTGCTCCAGTCGACGGAGTAGCGCTGGTCGTGGCCCTTGCGGTCGGCGACGCGGTCGACGCGCTCCCAGCCGGCGCCGCAGGCTTCGAGGAGCAGCCCGGTGAGCTCCTTGTTGCTGAGCTCGGTGCCGCCGCCGATGTTGTAGACCTCGCCGGCCCGGCCGCCGGTGCGGACCAGGTCGATGCCCTGGCAGTGGTCCTCGACGTGCAGCCAGTCGCGGACGTTGCTGCCGTCGCCGTACAGGGGCACGTTCCTGCCGTCGAGGAGGTTGCTCACGAAGAGCGGGACGACCTTCTCGGGGAACTGGTGCGGCCCGTAGTTGTTGGAGCAGCGGGTGACGCGGACGTCCATGCCGTGGGTGCGGTGGAAGGCCAGCGCGAGCAGGTCCGAGGACGCCTTGGAGGCGGAGTACGGCGAGTTCGGCTGGAGCGGGTGGCTCTCGGGCCAGGAGCCGGTCTCGATGGAGCCGTAGACCTCGTCGGTGGAGACGTGCACGAACGGGCCGACGTTGTGCCGCAGGGCCGCGTCGAGCAGCGTCTGGGTGCCGACCACGTTGGTGTGGACGAACGCGCCGGCCCCGTCGATGGAGCGGTCGACGTGCGACTCGGCCGCGAAGTGCACGACCTGGTCGGCGTCGGCCATGAGCCTGTCGACCAGCTCGGCGTCGCAGATGTCGCCCTGGACGAAGGTCAGCCGGGGGTGCGACGCGGGCAGGTTCGTCAGGGTGCCCGCGTAGGTGAGCTTGTCCAGCACGGTGATGTGCGGCGCGTCGGGGGCGCTGTCGGCGAGGAGGCCGCGGACGTACGTGGAGCCGATGAAGCCGGCCGCGCCGGTGACGAGGAGATTCATGAACGGATCTGCACCTTGCTGTGGTCTCCGAGAACGAGGCGGTGGGCGCTGGGGGTGCCGGATGCCGGGGTGACCTCGACGTGCCGGCCGATCAGCGAGGACTCGATCCTGCCCACCCCGTCGATGGAGGAGTCCCGCAGCACTATGGAGAACTCCAGCTCACTCTCGGTGATCCGGCAGTTCTCGGCGACCGACGTGAAGGGACCCACGTAGGAGTCGCCGACGACGGTCCCGGCGCCGATCACGGCGGGGCCGACGATCCGGGAGTTGGTGACGCGCGCGCCGGCCTCGACGACCACGCGGCCCACGATCTGGCTGGCCTCGTCGACCTCGCCGTCGATGCGCGGCTCCTGGGCTTCCAGGACGGTCCGGTTGACCTCCAGCATGTCGACGACGTTGCCGGTGTCCTTCCAGTAGCCCTTGATGACCGTGGAGCGCACGTCGGCGCGCTGGTCGATGAGGTACTGGATGGCGTGGGTGATCTCCAGCTCGCCGCGCCAGGACGGCTTGATGGCGCGCACGGCGTCGTGGATGGCGGGCGTGAACAGGTACACGCCGACCAGGGCGAGGTCGCTCTTGGGCTCCTGCGGCTTCTCCTCCAGGCCGACCACCTGGCCGTCGGCGTCCAGCTCGGCGACGCCGAAGGCGCGCGGGTTGGGCACGTGGGTGAGGAGGATCTGGGCGTCGGGGCGGGTCTCGCGGAACTCGTCGACGAGTCCGCTGATGCCGCCGACGATGAAGTTGTCGCCCAGGTACATGACGAAGTCGTCGTCGCCGAGGAACTCACGGGCGATCAGCACCGCGTGGGCCAGGCCCAGCGGCTGGTCCTGGGGGATGTAGGTGACGTCCAGGCCGAACTTCGACCCGTCGCCGACCGCCTCCTCGATCTCGGCGGCGGTGTCGCCGACGATCATCCCGACCTCGGTGACGCCCGCGGCGGCAAGGGATTCGAGCCCGTAGAACAGCACGGGTTTGTTCGCCACCGGTACGAGCTGTTTCGCCGATGTGTGGGTGATCGGCCGCAGCCGGGTTCCGGCACCGCCGGAGAGCACCAAAGCCTTCATTCGCTACACCTTATAGGTGAACATCTGATTGAGACGTTCTTCTGTTTTCCTGACTGGTTACGACAGTATGGCCTCGGTGCGGACGTCATGTGACCACGAGGTGCCCCGTAACGGCATCCCGCCTGGTTTGTCCGCTGGTCAGGAACCCTCCGGCCGGGCCGCCGCGCGTTCCACGGCCGCCTCGATCTCGGCCCGGGAGCGGCCCTCGTCGCGGGCGTACTCGTTCACCGCGCTCACTTCGTCCCGGGCCAGGTCCCGCCAGGCCCGCAGGGCGGTCTCGTAGGTCTCCGACTGGGCGCCGCCCGGCTGCTGCCGGGCCGGTGGCCCGTAGGTGTCCCGCAGTTCCAGGACCTTCTCGTGGGCCGCGTCGGCCGCGCGGTGCTTCGCCACGAGTTCTTCGAAGGTGTGTGCCACGTCATGGACACTAAGGACGGTCGGGCCGCGCCGCCTGTCGAGAGCCCGGGTCAGTCCGCCAGGACGAGATCCGCCCACACCTGCTTGCCGCCGCTGGCCGGCACGGTCCCCCAGGCGGTGGACACCGCCTCCACCAGGAGGATGCCGCGCCCGCCGGTGGCCTCCCAGCCGATGTTGGTGGGTTTCACCGGGCTGCGCGGCGAGGCGTCCGCGACGGCGATCCGCAGCCGCTGGTCGACCAGGGTCAGGTCGAGCCGGACGGGTCCGTCGGTGTGGATGAGGGCGTTGGTGACGAGTTCGGAGACGACCAGCAGGGCCGCGTCCATGGCCTGGTCGGTCACGCCCCACGAGCGCAGGGTGCGCCTGCTGAAGCGGCGGGCGTGCCGGGCCGCCTCGGGGACCCGCCACACCGTCCAGCTCTCCCGCAGCGGGCGGACGGCCATGCCGTCGTAGCGCATCAGCAGCAGGGCGACGTCGTCGGCGCGGGGGGCGGTGCCGAGCAGGGCGTCGGCGACCAGGCCGAGGTCGGCCGGGTCGCAGCCGGCGAGGTCACGGGCGAAGCGCTCCATGCCCTCGTCGATGTCGGCGTCGGGTGACTCGACCAGGCCGTCGGTGGTGAGCGCGAGCAGGGTGCCGGGGCGCAGGCTGAGCTGGGTCATCGGGAACTCGGCACGGCCGAGCACGCCGAGCGGCGGGCCGCCCTCGGTCTCGGCGATCCGCGCGGTGCCGTCCGGCTGCCGCAGCACGGGCGGCAGGTGTCCGGCGCGCACGCACCAGGCGGTGCCGTCCTCCATGTCGACGTCGACGTAGCAGCAGGTGGCGAAGAGGTCGCTCTCCATGTCCAGGAGCAGCCGGTTGGCGTGCGAGACGACCACGTCGGGGGTGTGCCCCTCGGCGGCGTAGGCGCGCAGCGCGGTGCGCATCTGGCCCATGAGGGCGGCGGCGCTCGCGTTGTGGCCCTGGACGTCGCCGATGACGAGGGCGACGTGGTTGTCGGTCAGCGGGATCACGTCGTACCAGTCGCCGCCGACCTCCAGGCCGCCCTCGGTGGTGGGCAGGTAGCGGGCGACGGCCTCGGCGCCGGGCAGCCCGGGCAGCCGGCGCGGCAGCAGGGCGCGCTGGAGCATCCCGACGAGTTCGTGCTCGGCGTCGAAGGCGTGGGCGCGCATCAGGGCCTCGCCGGCCAGGCCGGCGGAGGCGGTGAGCAGGGCGCGTTCGTCGGGGCCGAAGTCGTGCGGGGCGTCCCAGCCGATCAGGCAGGCGCCGGCCAGCCGGCCGGCCGCGGGCAGCGGAAGGATGGCGAGGCCGCCGGGACCGACCTCGGCGAGGGCGGGCTCCAGGGCGGCCCGGGCGGGCCAGATCTGGGCGCGGCCCTCGCGCAGGGCGGCGGCGAGGGTGGGCATGGACCGTACGGGGGCGTCGGGCCACTCGCTGCGCCACTCGCTGCGCCACAGCTCGGGCCACGACTCGGCCTCGGGCGGGTCGAGGACGGTGACGACCAGGCGGTCGTTCTCCAGTTCGGCCAGGGCGATCCGGTCGGCCTTGAGCGGTTCGCGCAGGGCGGTCACGACGGCCTGGCCGACGTCCTTGACCGTGCGGGCGGTGGCCAGGGCGGCGGCGAGCTGCTGCACGCGGGTCACGTCGGTGACGTCCGAGCGGAGCGTGGAGGCGTCGGCGACGGTGCCGGCCAGCCGGGCCGGGCGTCCTTCGCCGCCGGGCACCAGCCGGCCGCGCAGCCGCAGCCACTTGGGCGGGCCGGAGGGCTGCAGGATGCGGAACTCCAGCTCGCGGTCGCCGATGGACATGTGGTCGGCCTCGACGACGGACATCAGGGCGGGCAGGTCCTCCGGCAGGGTGCGGCCCAGCAGCGTCTCGACCTTGCCGTCGAACTCGTCGCGGCTCATCCGGAAGAGTCCGAGGATGCCGTCGCCGACCGCGATCCGGCCGGTGTCCATGGCGAGGCTGAAGGCGTCGGCGGGCAGTTCGCCGCTCTCCGCGGCGGGCGGCAGCGGGGCGGGCAGGACGATCGCGTCGGCCACCAGGTCCAGGCAGGCGCGGTCCTCGGGGCCGAACCCGTCGTCGCGCTCGCCGACGGCGACGAGCAGCCCGGCGCCGCCGGGCAGGGGCAGGGCCGCGAGCCAGAACTCCCGGGACGGGGTCCGCCGTGCCTCCGGGCAGTCGGCCAGTTCGTCGGGGCCGAGCCAGACGGGCCGCCCGGTGCCGTACGCCTCCGCCGCCGGGGACCGCCCGATCGCCGGGTAGGCGTCGCGCAGCCCGTACAGGGTGCGGGGCAGGCCCGCCGACTCGGCGAGGCGCAGCACGGTCCCGTCGTCGCCGGGTGTGTACACGCCGGCGAAGGCCGCGCCCGCGAAGACCAGCGCCTGTTCGAGGACGCGGCGGAGCCGATCGGGCGCGCCGGGATCGCCAGTGAGCGTTTCGAGGGCGATTTCGGCGCGATCCGTTCTCGTTCCGCGTATCGCAGCACCCTCACTGACCACGCCGCCATTACAGCGCTTATGAGGCGTCTGCGCAGCCCCTGTGACCGTTCCGTGGAGGGTGGGAGCCGGCCTGCTCGAAACCCACCGAACATGTCTTGACCCGTGCGTTCCGCACGGTGACCTCGTGACAGACGTGACTGTCCGCGACCGTCCGGCCCCTGAAAGTGTCGGGGGCGACCCACGGAGGGGGCGCAGATGGACGGACGGTACGAGGTGTACGCGCTGGCCGACAGGTACTTCTACGACACGCCGGACCGGCTCGGGACCGCCGGGTCGCGGGCGGAGCGGCTGTTCGCCGCGGCGCGTCGTGCGGTGCCCGAGGGCTGGCGTGCGGCGCGCTCCGGTGACTGGCTGACCATGACCCCGCTCGGCGCGGACGGCGCGCCGCTGCCCTCGCCGGCCCAGGGCTGGAAGATCCACTCCTCGGCCACCGCGGCCGACGCGGAGCGGATCGCGGCGATCGTGTGGGACTACTGCGTACCGCGCCGCGTCCCGTTCAAGTTCGTCCCGGGACCGCAGCTGCTGCACCTGCGCAACGCGAAGTACGCGGCCCGCGACACCAGTGGGAAGTTCGTCACGGTGTACCCGCCCGACGAGGGCCGTCTTCAGGAGGTGTTGCGGGAACTGGGCGCGCTCCTGGAGGGTTTCGAGGGGCCGTACATCCTGACCGACCTGCGCTGGAAAGACGGACCGCTGTACGTCCGCTACGGCGCGTTCGCGCGTACGTACGTCGTCGACGAGCGCGGTGCGCTGGTGACGGCGGTGCGGGACGGTTCCGGCAGGCCGGTGCCGGACCGGCGGACGCCCGCGTTCCAGGTGCCGGAGTGGGTGACCCTGCCGGAGTTCCTGCGTCCGCAGCTGGCGGCACGGGAGGCCACGTCGGTGGGCGACCTGCCGTACCGGATCGAGAAGGCGCTGCACTTCTCCAACGGCGGCGGGGTGTACGCCGGCACCGACACCCGGGACGGGCGGCGGGTGGTCCTGAAGGAGGGACGGCCGCACGCGGGGCTGGCGGCCGACGGCGCCGACGCCGTCGCCCGGCTGGGCAGGGAGAAGGCCGCCCTGGAGGCGGTGGCCGGCACCGGGGTGGTGCCCGAGGTCCGGGACTGGTTCACGCTGGGCGAGCACCGGTTCCTGGTGATGGACCTCCTCGAAGGCCGCCCGCTCAACGCCTTCTTCGCCGAACGGCACCCGCTGCTCACCGCGGACCCGGATCCCGGGGCGGTACGGGACTACACGGCCTGGGCGCTGCGCATCCACCGGAGGGTGGAGGAGGCCGTGGCGGCGGTGCACACGCGCGGGATCGTCTTCAACGACCTGCACGTCTTCAACATCATGGTCGGGCCCGACGAGGAGTCGGTGTTCCTCGTCGACTTCGAGGCGGCGGCCCCGGCCGGGGAGAACGGCCGTCAGGTCGTCGCCCATCCCGGCTTCTTCGCCCCGCCGGACCGCCGGGGCGCCCAGGTGGACCGGTACGCGCTGGCGTGCCTGCGCCTGGCTCTCTTCCTGCCCGTGACCACGCTGTTCGTCGTGGACCGCGGCAAGGCGGCGCATCTCGCGGACGTGATCGCCGGTCAGTTCCCCGACGTGCCGCGCGCGTTCCTGGACGAGGCGGTCGCGGAGATCACCCGGGACGCCCCGGCGGCGCGTCCGGCCGTACCTGCGCAGTGGCCGCACAGCCGGGACTCGATGGCCGAGGCGATCCTCGCCTCCGCCACCCCCGGGCGCGACGACCGGCTCTTCCCCGGTGACATCGCCCAGTTCGGGGACGGCGGCGGCCTCGGCCTCGCGCACGGCGCGGCCGGGGTGCTGTACGCCCTGGACCGGTCCGGCGCCGGACGGTACGAGGAGGGCGAGCGCTGGCTGCTCGACCACACCGCGCCCCCGCCGCCCGGCACCCCGCTCGGCCTGTACGACGGTCTCGCGGGCGTCGCCCACGTCCTGGACCTGCTCGGCCACCGCCAGCGCGCCCTGGACCTCGTCGACGGCGTCCTCCGGGAGAACTGGCGCAGCCTCTCCTTGGACCTGCACGCCGGCCTGGCCGGTCTGGGCCTGGTCCTGGACTCCCTCGCCGACGCGACCGGCGAGCCGGAGCTGCGCGCCCGTGCCGCCGAGGCCGCGGAGATCGTCGTACGGCGGCTCGCCGAACCGCTCCCGGAGACGCCCCGGCGGCGTGCCGGACTGCTGCGGGGCGCGTCAGGACCCGCGCTGTTCCTGCTGCGGCGCTACGAACGCAGCGGCGATGCCGCCTTGTTGGCGACGGCCGGCCGGGCGCTGCGCCGGGACCTGGACCGCTGTGTGGTACAGCGGGGCGGGGGCCTGGAGGTCGACGAGGGGTGGCGCACGCTGCCCTACCTCGGCGACGGCAGCGTGGGGATCGGCATGGTGCTCGACGACTGGCTCGCCCACGGGACGGACCCGACCGGCGACTTCGAGCGCGCCCGGGCCGCCATCCGCACCGCCGCCACCTCGCGCTTCTACGCCCAGCCGGGCCTCTTCCAGGGCCGCGCGGGCATGATCCTGCACCTCGCCCGCACCGGCGCCGACCCGGAGCGGCTCGCCGCGCAGATCGACGGGCTCGGCTGGCTCGCGATGGCCTACCAGGGCCGGCTCGCCTTCCCCGGCCACCAGATGATGCGGCTCTCCATGGACCTCGCCACCGGAACCGCCGGGTGCCTGCTGGCGCTGACCGCCGCCCTCGACGGCGACCGCGCCGCCCACCTGCCGTTCCTCCCGCCGCCACCGGCGGCCCCCTGAACACGGCTCCGCGCTTCGGCGGAGTCGTGGCACAACCCCGTCCCCGATCACACCCGGGGGGCCGCTCGGTCCCCGGAAAGGACACGCTATGGCACTGCTCGACCTGCAGACGATGGAGTCCGAGGAAGGTCACGACGGCGGCGGCGCCAGCACGGTGAGCCTGCTGTCGTGCGTCTCGGCGGCGAGCGTCCTGCTCTGTCTCTGACCGGCACGACGCCACCGGCTCCGGGCGGCCCTCTCCTTCAGGAGGGGGCCCGTCCGGGGCCTTCGCCGATACGAGGGCTGCCGCGATGACCCGATCCCCGCACCGCGATCCGATGCGCACCGCGCTGCGCGACGCCGGGGCGCGCTGCGCGGCCCTGGCCGTGGCGAGCACGGCGGCCACGGCGGCGGGGCTGGTGCTGCCCGCGGTGCTGGGCCACACCCTGGACCTGCTGCTGGCGGGCGCCCCGGCGACCGCGTGGGTGGCCCGGGCCGCCGGACTCGTGCTGCTGGCGGCGCTGCTGGACGGCTGCGCCGGCGTGCTCGCCGGGACCGTCGACGCACGGGCCACGGCCGGGCTGCGCAAGCGGGTCACCAGACAGGTGCTGGCGCTGGGGCCCCGCGCGTCGGCCCGGTTCGGCGCCGGGGACCTGGTCGGCCGGCTGGTCGGGAACGCCGCGCAGGCCGGGACCGGTCCCGCCGCCCTCGCCGCGCTCCTCGCCGCGCCGGCCGGTCCGGTCGGCGGAGTGGTCGCGCTCGGTCTCCTCGACCCGTGGCTCGCGGCCGTGTTCCTGGCCGGGGCACCCGTACTCGCCCTGCTGCTGCGGGCGTTCACCCGGGACACCTCGGCGTGCGTCGCCGACTACCAGCACGAGCAGGGCCGGATCGCGACCGCGCTGGCGGAGGCGGTCGACGGCCACCGGACGATCGCGGCGGCCGGTCTCCAGGCCCGGGAGGCGGAGCGGGTGCTGCGCCCGCTCCCGGATCTCGCCCGTGCCGGGCACCGCATGTGGCGGGTGCAGGGCCGGGCCGCCGCCCAGGCGGTCACCGTGGGCCCCCTCCTCCAGCTCGCCGTCGTGGCGGTGGCGGGCCTCCTGCTCTTCCGCCACCGGATCTCGGTCGGTGATCTGCTCGCCGCCTCCCGCTACGCGGTCCTCGCGACCGGCGTCGGCGTGCTGGTCGGACAGCTCGCCGCCGCCACCCGGGCGCACGCGTCCGGCCGGCGCCTCGCCGAGGTGCTGGCCCACCCCGCACCGGCCCACGGCAGCCGGCCGCTCCCGTCCGGCCCCGGCCGCCTGGAACTGCGCGGAGCCACCGTCCACCGGGGCGGTCGCACGGTGCTGGACGGCGTGGACCTGACCGTGCCGGGCGGTACCGTCCTCGCCGTCGTCGGCCGCTCCGGCACCGGCAAGTCCCTGCTGGCCGCGCTGGCCGGGCGGCTGGCCGACCCGGATGCCGGGGAGGTCCTGCTGGACGGGGTCCCGCTTGCCGCCCTCCGCCACGACGAGCTGCGCCGGGCCGTCACCTACGCCTTCGCCCGCCCGGCCCTTCTCGGTACGACCGTCGCGGACACCATCGCCTTCGGCCTCACCACCCCCTCCCCCGCCGGCCTCCGCGCCGCCGCCCGCAAGGCCCAGGCGGACGCCTACATCCGCCGCCTTCCCGACGGCTTCGCCACTCCGCTCGGCGAGGCCCCGCGCTCCGGCGGCGAGGCCCAGCGCCTCGGCCTCGCCCGGGCGTTCGCGCACCCCGGGCGGCTGCTGATCCTCGACGACGCCCTCTCCGGCCTGGACACCGTCACCGAACACCGCGTCACCGCGGCCCTGCTCGCGCCGGGCCGGGGACCGACCCGGCTGATCGTGGCGCACCGGGTCTCGACCGCGGCCCGTGCGGACGCGGTGGCCTGGCTGGACGGCGGCCGGGTCCGGGCGGTGGGGCCCCATGCGCGGCTGTGGCGTGATCCGGCGTACCGGGCGGTGTTCGGGGCGCGGGCGGCCGAGGGTACGACCCGGTGACCGCCTCGCCGCTGCGGGTGCGCCGGACGGCGCTGGTGCGCCTGGTGTGCTGGTCGCTGCTGGAGGCCGGGCAGACCTTTCTCCTCGGGTACGCCCCGGCCCGCGCGCTCGACGCCGGGTTCCTGGCCGGGGACGCGCGGACCGGGCTGTGGTGGCTCGCCGTGGCCGCCGCCGGGGTGGCGGCCGGGGCGTACGGGACCCGGCGGGTGTACGGGGTGGTCGCCGACCTCGTCGAGCCGGTGCGGGACCGGCTGGTGGCGGGGGTGGTCGCGCGCGGGGTGCGGGAGGCGGACCGGGGGGCGCTGTCCCGGCTGACCCAGCAGGTGGAGATCGCCCGGGACACCCTGGCCGGGCTGGTGCTGGTGTCCCGGTCGTTCGTGTTCACGGTCGTCGGCGCGCTCGCCGGGCTGTGCGCGCTCGCGCCGCCGCTGCTGCTGGTCGTGCTGCCCCCGCTGCTGGCCGGGCTGGGGCTGTTCGCGGCGACCCTGCGGCCGTTGGCCCGCCGTCAGGAGGCCTTCCTGGTCGCCGACGAGGCGCTCGCGGCGGAACTGGGCGAGGTGGGCCCGGGGTTGCGGGACATCACGGCGGCGGGGGCCGAGGAGCAGGTCGCCGCGGGGGTCGGGGAGCGGGTGGACGCGGAGTTCCGGGCCGCCCGGGCGCTGGCCCGCTGGAGCGCCGTACGGGTGGCGGCGCTGGCGGTCGGCGGCCGGCTGCCCCTGGTGCTGCTGCTCGCCGCCGCGCCCTGGCTGCTCGCCCGCGGCGTGACCGCGGGTGCCCTGGTCGGCGCGCTCGCCTACGTCACCCAGTCCCTGCTGCCCGCCCTGAACAACCTCGTGCACGGCCTGGGCACCGGCGGGGCGCGCCTCACCGTCGTCCTGCGCAGACTGCGCCCGCCCGCGGACACCGGTACGCCCCCGCGGCCGGCGGGAGAGCCGGACACCGACGCCCCCGCTCTCGCCCTCTCTGCCGTCACCTTCGCGTACGGCCCGGCGAGCACCCCCGTCCTCGACGCGCTCGACCTCGTGGTCCCGCACGGCGGGCACCTGGCCGTCGTGGGTCCGAGCGGGATCGGCAAGTCGACGCTGACCGCGGTGGCCGCCGGGCTGCTGGACCCGGTGCACGGCACGGTCCGGGTGTGCGGCCACCCCGTGCCGGGGGCGCGGGCGGCGGCGCTGCGGGTGCTGATCCCGCAGGAGGCGTACGTCTGGGAGGGCACCCTCGCCGAGAACCTCGGGCTGCTGCGCCCGGACCCCGTCCCGGAAGCGGAACTGCTGGCCGCCGCCGAGGCGGTCGGACTCACCCCGCTCCTCGACCGGCTGGGCGGTCCGGACGCCCCGGTGCGTCCTGCGGAGCTGTCCGCGGGCGAGCGTCAGCTGGTCGCGCTGACCCGCGCCTACCTCTCCCCCGCGCCGCTCGCCCTCCTCGACGAGGCGACCTGCCATCTCGACGCGGAGGCCGAGGCCCGCGCCGAGCACGCGTTCGCGACGCGGCCCGGCGGCACCCTGGTGGTCGTCGCCCACCGCGTCGACTCGGCCCGCCGCGCCGGGCGGATCCTGGTGCTGGACGGCCCCCGCACGGCCTGCGGCACCCACGGGGACCTGCTGCGCTCCTGCCCGCTGTACCAGGACCTGACGGCCTCGTCACGCCCGTCCGTCACCCGGTGAGACCGGCTCCGTCACCGGCCGAGCCCGGTGGGACCGGCCGGCCCCGTCACAGCCATCCCTCGCCCTGCGAGATCCGGATCGCGTCGACGCGGTTGCGGGCTCCGGTCTTGCGGGTGATCGCCGCCATGTAGTTGCGCACGGTCCCGTGCGACAGGTGCAGGCTGCCGGCGATCTCCGCGATGGAGGCGCCGCCGGCCGCCAGCTCCAGCACGCTCAGCTCCCGTCTGGTGAGCGGGATCTCGGCGGCCCGCAGGAAGCCGAAGCCCAGCGAGTCGTCGACGAAACGTTCCCCCTCGGCGGCGCTCCGGATCGCGCGCACGAGCCGTTCCGGCGCACCCGCCTTGTCGACATAACCGAGCGCCCCCACCTCGGCCGCCCGTTTCAGCAGCCCCGGCCTGTTCGCACCGGCAAGCACGACCAGCCTCGGCGCGACCGCACCGGGCTCCGCCGGGCGCAGGTCGGCCAGCGGCGGCACGCCGTGGGTGCCGGAGCCGTCGAGGTCCGCCGCGCACACGTCCGGCCGCACCGCCCGGACCCGCCCCCGCGCGCTGTGCCACGGCGTGTCGTCCACGCGCAGCCCGGGTTCCCTGCGTAACCACTCCGCCAGGACCGATCTCACCAGAGACACGTCGTGCACCAGAAGTACCCGGATCACCGCCGCCCCCTCAGCCAGACATACGTCGGTTCTTCCGTTCGAGGTGTGGAACGCGTGCCCCGTTGTTGGCACCGTCCACCCTTCATGGGCGCGAAGATCCGGCCATCGGGGTGCGCGGGGGCGCGCGCCCGGCGCTCGTACCCCGCCGCGCGCTTCGACTCCGGGGGAATGTGCCGGGGCGAACGGGGTATGCGGGGCCGCCCGGGTGCGGGGCCCGCGCCGCTCTCGCCGTGCGCCGGTCGCCGCCAGGGGGGAGCCTTGATCCCGAGGACGCGACGCGCGGCCGGACGAGGAGGTGGTCGGGCGTGTCCGACGGGATGGGGGCGCCTCCGGCGGGAGCGGAGCCGGACACCGAGGTGCCGGCGGCCGGGAGCACCCCGACGTCCGGCCGGCCGCTGTTGTCGCTGGCACTGGCCTCGATGATGGAGGAGGTCCAGGCGCACTCCGGCGCGGTCTATCTGCTCGCGTCCGACGAGCCGGTCCTGGAGATGGCGGTGACGGCGGGGCTGCCCCGGGCCTTCGCGGCGCCCTGGGAGCGGGTCGGGCTGAGCGCGCCGATCCCGGTCGCGGAGGCGGCGCGCGAACGGCGGCTGGTGTGGGTGGGCGGCGAGGAGGCCATGGCCCGCCGGTACCCGCGCATCGCGGTGGTGCTGCCGTACGCGTTCGCGCTGGCCGCGCTGCCCGTGGCGACGGCGGACACCCTGTACGGGGCGGTGTACGTGACCTGGCCCGGTGCCCATCCGACGGTGCTGTCCGACCGGGAGCGGGAGTCGCTGACCTCGGCGTGCGACCGGCTGGCGGTGCGGCTGGCGCGGGTCGCCCGGGAGAACCGCGTGCTGCGCGCCGAGCCGGATCTGCTGGCGGCGCCGCCGTCCGGGGTGGCGGGCACGCTGGGCACGGTGGAGGCGGCGCGGATGGTGGGGCGGCTGCCGTACGGACTCGCCTCGCTCGATCTGCACGGCCGGGTCTCCTTCGCCAACGTGGCGGCGACCGAGCTGCTCGGTGTGCACGTCGACGATCTGCTCGGCACCCAGCCGTGGGTCTCGGTGCCGTGGCTGAACGACCCGATGTACGAGGACCGCTACCGGGCGGCGCTGCTCAGCCAGCATGTGACGTCGTTCGTGGCGCTGAAGCCGCCGGGTGACTGGCTGTCGTTCCGGATGTATCCGAGCACGACCGGGCTGACCACCCGGATCAGCCGGGCGCGGGCGGTCGCCGAGATGGTGGGGGCGGCACCGCGCGCGGACGCGGCGCCCGCGCACCGGCTGGTCACCATCTCACAGGTGCTGAGCCTGGCCGGGGCGCTGACGGAGGCCGTCGGGGTGCAGGACGTGGTGCAGCTGGTGGCGGACGAGGTCGCCCCTTCCGTCGGCAGCCAGGCCGTGGTGCTCCTCGGCTCGCGGGGCGGCCGGCTGCACGTGCTGGGGCAGCACGGGTACGAGGATCCGCGGCTCGTGGAGCGCTTCGACGGCCTTCCGCTGGCCGAACGCACGCCCGGCACGCATGTCCTGAACACGGGTGTGCCGGCGTTCTTCGAGTCGAGGCAGCAGCTGGAGCGGCTGTACCCGGACCGGAACGAGACCCCCGACGGGTTCGCCGCGTGGGCGTACCTGCCGCTGATCGCGTCGGGCCGGCCGGTGGGCACCTGTGTCCTCGCCTACGCCGAGCCGCACGCCTTCCCCACCGACGAGCGTGCCGTGCTCACCAGCCTCGGCGGCCTGATCGCGCAGGCGCTGGAGCGGGCCCTGCTCTACGACGCAAAGAACCAGCTGGCGCACGGTCTGCAGGCGGCCCTGCTGCCGCGCTCGCTGGCCCCGCCGTCCGGTATCGAGGCCGCCGCACGCTATCTGCCGGCGATGCACGGCATGGAGATCGGCGGCGACTTCTACGACCTGGTGCCCACCCGGCCGCTGGCGGCGGCGGTGATCGGGGACGTGCAGGGGCACAACGTGACGGCGGCCGGGCTGATGGGCCAGATCCGTACCGGCGTACGGGCCTTCACGAGCGTCGGGCAGGCGCCGGAGGAGGTGATGTGCAGCACCAACCGGCTGCTGATCGACTCCGGGGCCGATCTGTTCGCGAGCTGTCTGTACCTGCGGCTGGACCCGAAGCGCGGGCGTGCCGTGATGGCCCGGGCGGGGCATCCGCCGCCCCTGCTGAGACGTCCCGACGGGCGGGTCCGGGTCCTGGACCTGGCCGGGGGGCCGTTGCTGGGCATCGACTCGGAGGCGACGTACCCGACGACCGAGGTGTCCCTCGCGCCGGGCTCGGTGCTCGCCCTCTACACCGACGGGCTGGTCGAATCCCCCGGGGTGGACATCGAGGACGCGCTGGTCGGCCTCGGGGAACTGCTGTCGGAGAACGGCGACCAGCCTCTGGACAAGCTCGCGGACACGCTCGTGCGGCACAGTGCGGCGGCGCAGGAGCGTGTCGACGACGTCGCGGTGCTGTTGCTGCGGGCCGAGACCGACGGCTGACCTTCGCCGAAAACGCCGCGGTCCGGCCCTCCCGCCGGAGGGCCGGACCGTCCGCCGGCGGCGGGAAGCCGCCGGCAGGCTGTGCGACGCGTCGGTCAGTGGGACGACGAGGTGTCCGTGCCGGTCCCGGACTGGTCGCCGGTGCCCGTGCCGTCGCCCGTGCCGGACTGGTCGCCGGTACCCGACTGGTCACCGGTGCCGGTCTGGTCGCCGGCCGACGCGGACGGGTCGGCGCTGCCGCCGATCTGGTCGCCGCCGGCCTGGTCGCCGGTGCCGGTCTCGTCACCGGCGGAGGCGGAGGCCGACGGGTCCGCGGTGGCGGCACCGCCGTCACCGGCGCCCGCGCCGCCGTCGCCGAGGGTGGCGCCGGTCGCCTGCAGGGCGGCGGTCACCGGCTGGAAGAAGGTCTCGCCGCCGGAGGTGCAGTCACCGCTGCCGCCGGAGGTCATGCCGACCGCGCCGCCGTCCTGGGTGAACAGCGAGCCGCCGCTGTCGCCGGCCTCGGCGCAGACGTTGGTCTGGATGAGACCGGTGACGGTGTCGACGCCGTTGGGGTCGGTCTCGCTCTGGAAGTTCACGGTGGCGTCGAGGCCGGTGACCTGGCCGTCGTGCAGGCCGGTGGTGGAGCCCATCCGGAACACGGTCTCGCCGACGGTGGCGTCGACGGCCTGGTTGATGGCGACGGTCTGGCCGTTGCCTATGTTGACCTCGCTGGGCGCCTGGGTGGTGGCGTCGTTGTACTTGACGAGCGAGAAGTCGCCGGCGCCGGGGAACTGCGCCTGGTCGACCGTGGCGATGGGCTGGCCGGTCTCGGAGTCGGACCAGTCCTTGGCGGCGACACCGCAGTGACCGGCCGTCAGGAAGGCGGGGCTGCCGTCCGAGGCGGTCACGTTGAAGCCGAGGGAGCAGCGGACGGTGCCGTCCTGCACCTGGGAGAAGATCGCGTCGCCGCCGGAGACGAGGGTCTTGAAGGTGCCCGACGACTTCTTGAGGGTCGCCATGTTCGAGCCGAGGCTCTGCACCGTCGACTGCAGCGTGTCCCACTTGGTGCCGGTGACGGTGGAGTCGGCGGTGACCACGACCTTGTTGGTCTTCGGGTCGACGGCCCAGGCGGTGCCGGGGATGGTCGCCTTGGTCTTCAGGGTCTGGGCGACGGCCGCCAGTTCGGAGTTGCTGTTCTGCACCTGACGGACGACCGCGCCGGCCTTCTCCGCCTGGACGACTATGTTGTTGTCGCCGCTGATGACGTTGACGACGAGCTGCTGCTTGCCGCTGTCGTAGTACGAACCGGCGAAGGCCTGGCCGAGCAGCTGCTGGAGCTGCGCGGCGAGGTCGGAGGCGTCGTTCGCCGACTTGAGCGTCTTGGGAGCGGTGGCCGTGGCGCCGGAGGCGTTGTCCTGAGACGCGTTGGCCATGGGCAGCAGGAACGCCGCGGCTCCGAGCGCCGCGACACCGCCCACCGCGATAGCGGCCTTGCGCTTCGGAATTCGCTTGTGACTCAAACTTCTCGACCTCCAAGGGACGGAGTGTCTGCCGTTGCGGGGCAGTCGTTCGTGAGCGGCGCCTGGATGGCCTTAGGTACGGGCGGGTCACGTGGTGCGTTCAATTCCGTTTGCCAAGTTCCTTGACCCGGTGGTGAATCGGCCATGGCGCGCCCGTGGGGGAAGAGGTCCGCGTGCCGGGCCGCCGGCCCGGGAACAATCCCCCATATGACGATGACCACCGCCGAAGCCGACAAGATCCTCTCCGCCAACTTCGCCCCCTGGGTGCTCGACCTGGGGCTGACCGTGGAGGCGCTGGGCGAGGACCGGGCGGTGCTGCGTCTGCCCTGGTCGGACCGGCTCTCCCGGGAGGGCGGCGGGCTGTCGGGGCAGGCGCTGATGGCGGCGGCCGACACGGCGACGGTGATCGCGGTCTCGGCGGCCCGGGGCGGCTTCGTGCCGATGACGACGGTGCAGCAGTCGACCTCGTTCCAGCGCGCGGTGACCGGTTCGGATGTCCTGATCGAAGCGGTGCTGACCAAACTGGGCCGCCGGATGGCGTTCGCCGACATCACCTTGAGCGATGAGGGGTCGGGCGCGCTCGCGGCCCGGGCGAGCACGGTGTATGCGCTCCTGGGGTGACACCGGACCGACACGGTCGGCAACCGGCCAATGACGGTCTGTTGCGATCACGGACCGGAATCCTTGCTTCAGGGAATCTGCACATCCAATACCCAAGCGGGTCACGGGAAGCGGCGGATCTGCACATCCGCACGCCCCCTGCCGCGCCCTTGGCCCGGAGTGCCGGATTCGCCGCCGGGCGGGCAAGCCGTGCGGCCGGGGCGAAGTCGTGCGGCTTGTGAAGGAGTCGCCGACAAGCGGTGCGCGCGCCTGCACGGTTGAACCCTTGTGGGACTCAAGTGCCCAGGTGAGGCGCATGGTTGATTGGAAGCGCGGACCGTGGGCGTGCTTTGATCCATCGCACCGCGGGAGCCGCCAAGGGCTTCCGGAAACGGGCGTCCGGCGCCCGCGGTCGCGGCCGTCCGCTCGTCCCCCCTAGGGCCGTGATTCGTCCCTGAAGGGCGTCGGGGGGCCGCTCTCCCCCTTGTGAATATCCATATGAAGGGAAGTTCCATCATGAACTCCACCCCCCAGGTCGAGACCGTCGAGATCTCCGACGCCGAGCTCGACAACGTCTCCGGTGGCCTCTCCGTGAACGCCCTCGGCACCGTCACCGGCCTGGTGGACGGCATCGCCCCGGTTTCCGGTCTGGTCAACACCGTTGTCGGCACCGTCGAGGGTGTCACCGGCCTGAACACGCAGCCGGTCACCAACCTGGTCGCCGGTATCTGACCGCACCTCGTTGCCGCTGAGTCCCGGAGCCGGTTCCCGGCCCCGGGGCTCTCGGGCGTTCTGAAACACCCGTGTCTCTCCCCTAGGTGAGGGAAGTTCCGTGCAGTTCCGCCAACAGGCCCTCGCCAAGCTCCAGTCACCGGAGGAGCTCGATCTCCCGGTGCGTTTCGCCCGTCCGCAGGGCTGGCTCGCGCTGTCCGTCTCGGTCGTCGTGATGGCCGCGGCCTCGGTGTGGGCGGTGACCGGTTCGGTCGCCTCGACGGTGAGCGCGCAGGCCATCCTCACCCACGGCCAGGGCAGCTACATCCTGCAGAGCCCGGTCGCCGGGCAGGTCACCGCCGTCCTCGCCGAGCAGGGCGAACGGCTGCCTGCGGACTCCCCCGTGCTGAAGGTGCGCACGAGTCAGGGCGACTCGGTCGTGCGCACGGTCGCCGCGGGCCGGATCAGCGCGCTCGCCGCGACCATCGGGCAGATCATCCAGACCGGCACGAACGTCGCCGCCGTGGAGAAGGTCGCCCACGCCTCGGACCCGCTGTACGCCACGGTCTACGTCCCCGCCGAGAACGCCTCGTCGATCCCCGCCGACGCCCCGGTCGACCTGACCGTGTCGTCGGTGTCGACGCAGGAGTACGGCGTGCTGCGCGGCCACGTGAAGTCGGTGGACCGCGCCGCCCAGTCGGCACAGTCGATCGCGGCGTTCCTCGGCGACAGCCAGCTGGGCGACCAGTTCACGAAGAAGGGCCGCCCGGTGGCCGTACTGGTCCGGCTGGACCCGTCGCGGAAGACGAAGAGCGGCTACAGGTGGTCCTCGGCCGACGGTCCGCCGTTCCGGCTCGACTCCATGACCCTGGCCTCGGGCTCGATCCGGCTGGCCGACCAGCGCCCCGTCGATTGGCTGCTCCCGTGACCACCGCCCAGGAGACCCGCGCCCGCCGCCGCGCCGCGCCGCCCAAACGACCGGTCCCCAAGGGCCGCGGCCGGATGGTCCGCACCCCCACCGTGCTCCAGATGGAGGCCGTCGAGTGCGGCGCCGCCTCCCTCTCCATGGTCCTCGGCCACTACGGCCGCCATGTCCCGCTGGAGGAGCTGCGCATCGCCTGCGGTGTCTCCCGCGACGGTTCGCGCGCCAGCAACCTGCTGAAGGCGGCCCGCAGTTACGGCCTCACCGCCAAGGGCATGCAGATGGACCTGGCCGCCCTCGCCGACGTGCAGGGACCGGCGATCCTGTTCTGGGAGTTCAACCACTACGTCGTCTACGACGGCATGGGCCGCCGCTTCGGCCGCCGGGGCATCTACATCAACGACCCCGCCAAGGGCCGCCGGTTCGTGCCCATGGAGGAGTTCGACGGCAGCTTCACCGGTGTCGTGCTGGTCCTGGAGCCGGGCGACGGCTTCGAGCGGGGCGGACGCCGGCCGGGCGTCCTGGGCGCGATGCCGGCCCGGCTGCGCGGCACCGCCGGCACCATGCCGGCCGCCGTCCTGGCCAGCCTGCTGCTGGTGGTCGTGGGCGCGGCGGTGCCCGCGCTCAGCCGCCAGTACATCGACCTGTTCCTCATCGGCGGCCAGACCTCGCTGCTCACCGTGCTGTTCGCCGCGATGGGCACCTGCGTCCTGCTCACCCTGGTGCTGACCTGGCTGCAGCAGGCGAACCTGCTGCACGGCCGGATCGTCTCCTCCACCCTGACCAGCGCCCGCTTCCTGCGCCACCTGCTGCGCCTGCCGGTCACCTTCTTCTCCCAGCGCAGCCCCGCCGACCTGGTGCAGCGCCTGCAGTCCAACGACCAGGTCGCCGAGACCCTGGCCCGCGACCTGGCCGCGGCCGGCGTGGACGCCGTGGTCGTCGTCCTGTACGCCGTGCTGCTCTACACCTACGACGTCCAGCTCACCTTCCTAGGCATCGGCGTCGCCCTGCTGAACATCGTGGCGATGCGGCTCGTCGTACGGCTGCGCGCGACCCGGACCGCGAAGCTGCGCGCGGACACCGCCCGGCTCACCAACACCTCCTACACCGGCCTCCAGCTGATCGAGACGATGAAGGCGACCGGCGGCGAGGACGGCTACTTCCGCAGGTGGGCCGGGCAGCACGCGAGCACCCTTGAGGAGCAGCAGCGCCTCGGGGTGCCGAGCGCCTGGCTCGGCGTGGTGGCCCCGACCCTGGCCACCGTCAACAGCGCGCTGATCCTGTGGATCGGCGGGATGCGGGCGGTCGAGGGCGGTATCTCCGTCGGCCTCCTGGTCGCCTTCCAGTCCCTGGTCACCCGCTTCACCGCGCCGCTGACCCGGCTCAACGGCGTCGCGGGCCGCATCCAGGACTTCGCGGCCGACGTGGCCCGCCTCAAGGACGTGGAGAACTTCCAGGCGGACCCGGTCTACGCCCGCCCCGGCACCGGCGACTCCACCCGGCGGCTGCAGGGCCATGTCGAGCTGGAGAACATCAGCTTCGGCTACAGCCCGCTGGACAAGCCCCTGCTCACCGGCTTCGACCTGACCGTCGGCCCCGGCCGCCAGGTCGCCCTGGTGGGCGGCTCGGGCAGCGGCAAGTCCACCGTCTCCCGGCTGATCTCGGGCCTGTACGCCCCCTGGGAGGGCGTGATCCGCATCGACGGGCAGCGCCTGGAGGACATCCCGCGCGGCGCGCTCGCCGCCTCCGTCTCCTTCGTCGACCAGGACGTCTTTCTCTTCGAGGGGTCGGTCCGCGACAACGTCGCGCTCTGGGACCCGTCCGTCCCGGACGAGGCCGTGGCGGAGGCGCTGCGCGACGCGGCGCTGTACGACGTGGTGGCGCGCCGGCCCGGCGGCATCCACAGCAGGGTCGAGCAGGACGGCCGCAACTTCTCCGGCGGCCAGCGCCAACGCCTGGAGATCGCACGGGCGTTGGTGCGCCGTCCCAGCATCCTCGTGCTCGACGAGGTGACCAGCGCCCTGGACGCCGAGACCGAACTGATCGTCATGGACAACCTGCGCCGCCGCGGCTGCGCCTGCGTCGTGATCGCGCACCGGCTCAGCACGGTCCGCGACAGCGACGAGATCGTCGTGCTCGAACACGGCACGGTCGTGGAGCGCGGGCGGCACGACGAGCTGGTGGCACACGGCGGGGCGTACGCCGCGCTGGTCAGGGAGCGATGAGATGACGACCGTGGACCAAGGCGACCTCGTACTCGGCGCGTTCGGCTCGCTGGGCGCCCGGATCGACTGCACCGGCCACACCCGCCTCGACCTCGAAGGCCCGCAGACGCTGTGGCTGGTGGCGTCCGGCGCGCTGGACCTGTTCGCGGTGGACGCCGAACAGCAGGGCCACTGGCACCACCTGGGCCGCCTGGAGGCCGGTTCCCTGCTGCTCGGTCCGGTCACGGGTCCCCAGCACACCCTGGTGGCCCGCCCGTTGCGCGACTCCGTCGTGCACCGCATCGGCCTGCGCGAGCTCTACCAGCCCTCCCACTCCCAGACCTGGTCCTACGACGAGTACGGCAACCCCCAGTTCGTACCGCCGGCCACCAGCCCCCTGGAGTACGCCCTCGCCCTCGGCGTCGGCCGCGGTCTGTCGATCCTCTTCCAGGCGCCGATGACCGCCAGCGAGCGGGCCGCGGCCCCCACCGACGACGACGTCTTCTGGATGCAGGTGCCGCCGGGCAGCGTGCAGTACGGCTCGCTGTACGGCGCGGAGGCGGCGGCCGACCTGCTGATGGACCCCGCGCTGTGGCAGAGCATGGTCGACCAGCAGTACCGGCTGCTGACCACGCTGGACCGGTGGATCGAGCAGCTGGAACGCACCCACGAGACGCGTACGGCGGCCGGTATCAAGGCCGGCGAGGCGGTCCGCGCCCAGGCCGACCGCACGCTCCTCGCCTCGATCGGCAAGGCGGCCAAGCGCACCACGACCGCCGACGCGGACGCCTCCTACGCGGCGTGCAGACTGGTCGCCGAGGCCGCCGGCATCACCCTCGCGGAGCCCGCGCAGAGCGGCACGGGACCAGCCGGGAGTGACCGCATCGACCCGGTCGAACAGGTGGCCCTCGCCGCCCGGGTCCGTACCCGGGCGGTACGCCTCGACGGCCGCTGGTGGCGGGAGAACGTCGGCCCGCTGGTCGGGCACCGCGCCCTGTCCGGGGCACCGGTCGCGCTGCTGTGGCGGCGCGGCGGCTATGTGGCCGTCCATCCGGCGACCGGCCGGGAGACCCCGATCGAGAAGGCGAACGCGGCGGAGTTCGAGCCGCGCGCGGTGATGTTCTACCGGCCGCTGCCCGACAAGGCGCTCACCCCGCTCGGCCTGCTCCGGTTCAGCCTGCGCGGCACCCGCGGCGACCTCGGCAGTCTGCTGCTCGCCGGGCTGGTCACGGTGGCGATCGGCGCCCTCGTGCCGATCGCGACCGGCAAGGTGCTCGGCGACTACGTGCCCAAGGCCCAGACGAACCTGATCGTCCAGGTCTGCCTGGCGGTGATCGTCAGCGCCGTCGTGTCGGCCGCGTTCACGCTCCTGGAGAACATGACCATCCTCCGCCTGGAGGGCCGGATCGAGGCGACCCTGCAACCGGCCGTCTGGGACCGGCTGCTGAGGCTGCCGACGAAGTTCTTCACCCAGCGCTCGACCGGTGAGCTGGCCAGCGCGGCGATGGGCGTCAGCGCGATGCGCCGGCTGCTCGCGGGGGTCGGCCCGGTGGTCGCCCAGTCGGTGACCGTCGGGGCGATGAACCTGGGCCTGCTGTTCTGGTACAGCGTGCCGATGGCGCTGGCGGCCCTTGCCATGCTCGTCGTCATCGCCGGTCTGTTCCTGGGACTCGGCCTGTGGCAGGTGCGCTGGCAGCGCCGGCTCGTGGTGCTCGGCAACAAGCTGAACAACCAGGCCTTCCAGACCCTGCGCGGCCTGCCGAAGCTGCGGGTGGCGGCGGCCGAGAACTACGCGTACGCGGCCTGGGCGGGCGAGTTCGCGCGCAGCCGGGAGCTCCAGCAGAAGGTGGGCCGGATCAAGAACCTCACCACGGTCCTCGGCTCGGTCTACCTCCCGGTCTGCACCCTGCTGATGTTCATGCTGCTCGCGGGTCCGGCGCGGGGAGCGATGGACGCGGCGGCCTTCCTCACCTTCAACACGTCGGTGACGATGCTGCTCACCTCGGTCACCCAGCTGACCGGCTCCTTCGTGTCGGCGGTGGCCGCGCTCCCGCTCTTCGAGGAGATCAAGCCGGTCCTCGAGGCCGCCCCCGAGGTCCGCACCGCCAGCACCCGCCCCGGCCCGCTGTCCGGCGCCGTCGAGGCCCGCCGCCTCTCCTTCCGGTACACCGACGACGGTCCGCTGGTCCTGGACGACGTCTCCTTCGCCGCCCGCCCGGGCGAGTTCGTCGCGGTCGTCGGCCCCAGCGGCTGCGGCAAGTCGACGCTGCTGCGGCTGCTGATCGGCTTCGACAAGCCGGTCTCGGGGAGCGTGCTGTACGACGGCCAGGACCTGGGCGCCCTCGACCAGTCGGCGGTCCGCCGCCAGTGCGGGGTGGTGCTCCAGCACGCGCAGCCCTTCACCGGTTCGATCCTGGACGTCATCTGCGGGACCGAGCCGTACACCCCCGAGGAGGCGATGGCGGCGGCCGAGATGGCGGGCCTGGCGGAGGACATCAAGCGGATGCCGATGGGGCTGCACACGATCGTCGCCGGGAGCGGCGCGATCTCCGGCGGCCAGCGGCAGCGGCTGATGATCGCCCAGGCGCTGATCCGGCGCCCCCGCATCCTCTTCTTCGACGAGGCGACCAGCGCCCTGGACAACGACACCCAGCGCACGGTCATCGAGAGCACCCGCAAGCTGAACGCCACCCGGATCGTCATCGCCCACCGGCTCTCCACGGTCCTGGACGCCGACCGGGTGATCGTGATGGAGGACGGCAAGGTCGCCCAGCAGGGCCCGCCGGCCCAGCTGCTCGCCGACACCGGCGGTCGGCTGCACGAGCTGGTGCGGCGGCAGCTGACCTGACCGGTCAGGCGTCCAGGCCGGGGACGGGGGCGCCGGAGGGCAGGCCGGCGTCGAGACAGCCCTGGTAGTACTCCTTCCAGGGCGGGGTGACGCCGGCGTGCGGGCCCTGGAACCGCTCGCCCCGGGCCTTGGCGTCGAGGGCGGCGAGGCAGACCTCCCAGCCGGCGCTGTTGCGGGCGGCGGTGTTCTCCTCGCCCAGGACGTGCGTGAGGGTGAAACGGGTCCCGTCGGGTCCGGCGTCCTCCAGGTCGAAGCGGATCTCGTCGCCGCCCCAGTCGAAGGTCAGGTTCCGGGGCGGGTCGACGGCGAGCACGGTGCCGTGCGACTCGGGCATGTTCGGGTCCCCGGTGAACCTGACGGCGCCGCCGGGGCGCAGGTCGAACTCGGCGCGGGAGGGGAACCACCCGGCGAGTTCGTCGGGGTCGGTGACGAAGTGCCAGACGCGGTCGACGGGGTGGCCGTAGACGCGGCTGAAGCGGACGGCGGGGCGGCCGTCGTCGAGGGTGACGTAGGTGCCGGTGAGTTCGGCGGGCATGGTGGATCAGTCCTTCGCGGAGGGTTCTCTCGGGTCGTCCGTCGTCTCGTCGAGGCGGCGCCCCAGGGTGTCCAGGCTGCGGTTCCACAGCCGGCGATAGGGAGCCAGCCAGGCGTCGAGCTCGGCGATCGGCGCCGGGTCGAGGGCGTAGACCCGACGCTGCGCGTCCTGCCGTACCCGGACCAGTCCGGCCTCGCGCAGCACCTTGAGGTGCTTGGAGGTGCTCGGCTGACTGAGGCCGCATGCGTCCACGATCTCGCCGACGGGGCACGGACGGGTGAGGAGGAGGCCGACGATGGCTCTTCGGTGGGGGTCGGCGAGGGCGGTCCAGAGGGTGTCGACGGACATGGGCCCAATATGCCTGTGCAGTTATATTCCCGTCAAGGAATACAGCGGGGGCGTGACGGCCGCACGAACACCTGAGGCCGGCGGGGATCTCCACCCCCAGCGAAACGTTGCCGTTTCGCTGAAAGTGGTCTAGGCTCATGTGTACGAAACCGTTTCGTTCGCGGTGCTGGAGCTGCCGTGTCGATGAAGCGGCTTATCGGTAAATCCCGAACGACTTCCCTGGAGTGGTTCTCGCATGTCTGAGAAGACTTTGACCGACGACGTCCGCGTCGGTACGGAGGAGGCACCGCCGGTCGCCTCCGCCAAGCGGTGGTGGATCCTCGCGGTCATCGCCGTCGCCCAGCTGATGGTGGTGCTCGACGCCACCATCGTGAACATCGCCCTCCCGTCCGCCCAGGCCGACCTCGGGTTCTCCGACGGCAACCGGCAGTGGATCGTCACCGCGTACGCCCTCAGCTTCGCCTCCCTGCTGCTGCTCGGCGGCCGGATCGCCGACCTGTTCGGCCGCAAGACCGCCTTCCTCATAGGCGTCGTCGGCTTCGCCGCCGTGTCGGCGCTGGGCGGTGCCGCGAACGGCTTCGGGATGCTGGTCACCGCGCGCGCCCTGCAGGGTGCCTTCGGCGCGCTGCTCGCCCCGACCGCGCTCTCGCTGCTGAACACCACCTTCACCGATGCCCGTGAACGGGCCCGGGCGTTCAGTGTCTACGGTGCCATCGCCGGCGCCGGCGGCGCGGTGGGCCTGCTGCTCGGCGGCGTCCTCACCGACACGTTCGACTGGCGCTCGACCCTGTACGTGAACGTCGCGATCGCCGTCGTCGCCTTCGCCGGCGGTATGGCGCTGCTGCACAACCACCGCGACGCCGGGAACGCCAAGCTGGACGTGCCCGGTACGGTCCTGGTCGCGGCCGGTCTGTTCTCGCTGGTCTACGGCTTCTCCAACGCCGAGTCGCACGACTGGGGTTCGCCGCTGACCTGGGGCTTCCTGGTCGCGGGCGTCGTGTTCCTGGCGTCCTTCGCCTGGTGGCAGACCAAGGCCAAGTATCCGCTGCTGCCGCTGGGCGTCCTGATGGACCGCAACCGGGGGGCCTCGCTCCTCGCCGTGCTCATCTCCGCCGGTGGCATGTTCGGCGTGTTCCTCTTCCTCACCTACTACCTGCAGCTGAACCTCGGCTTCAGCCCGACGAAGACCGGCGTGGCGTTCCTGCCGATGATCGCCGGCCTGATGGTGACGGCGCAGGTCGGCACCCAGGTCCTGGTGCCGCGGCTCGGCCCGAAGGTGGTCGTCCCGCTGGGCTTCGCGGTCTCCGCGGTCGGTATGGCCTGGCTGACCGACATCGGCGTCGGCTCCAGCTACGTCAGCGCGGTGCTGCCGCAGCTGATCATCACCGGCCTCGGCCTGGGCCTGGTCATGCCGGCGGCCATGCAGCTGGGCACGGGCGGGGTGACGGCCGACGAGGCGGGTGTCGCCTCGGCGACGGTCAACGCCATGCAGCAGGTCGGCGGTTCGATCGGTACGGCGCTGCTCAACACGCTCGCGGCGAGCGCGGCGACGGACTACCTGGCCGGGAGGGACGCGACCAGCAAGCTGATGCAGGCGCAGGCGACGATCGAGAGCTACACGACCGCGTTCTGGTGGTCGGCCGGGATGTTCGCGGTCGGCGCGGTCATCGCCTTCCTGCTGTTCCGCAAGGGGGTGCCGCAGCAGGACCCGGACGCGGCGCCGGTCGTGCACATGTAGTTTCCGCAGAGCCGCAGGGAATTGAGGGGCCGCCGTCAGCAGGGAGACGGTGGCCCTTCGCCGTTGTCGGGTGCCGGTGTGGTGTGGCTGGTCGCACAGTTCCCCGCGCCCCTAAAGGGACTTCAGGTCAAGCCACTTCGGATAAGTTCACACTGTTGAGTGAACCTGATCTTGCACTGCCCGCACCAGGGATGGCTAGCGCTCCCAGCGGGTAACAACTCGGCCCATATCCGCCCCGGCGAGGGGGGCTCTGAGATGACGCCGGAAGCCGACGACCCCGGGCTGCCCGCCGCCAACTCCTGTGCGCGCACGCGGCACAGCGGGTCGTACCTCGTCGTCGAGGTCTACGGCGAGATCGACATCGCCACCGAGGAGTTGCTCGCCGAGCACCTGCTCGCGGCGGCCGGCGGCGCCGAGCCCGACGTGCTCGTCGATCTGCGCCGGCTGGGTTTTCTCGACTGTTCGGGGCTGCGGGTGCTGTGCCGGGCCGAGGCGCGGGCCAGGGAGCGGGGCGGGCGGCTGCGTCTGGTGTGCGAAGGGCCCCGGATCCCGCGGCTGTTACGGGCCTCGGGACTGCTGGGACGATTTCCGCCGCTCCCCGGCATTCCCCGGGACGGGAACGCCGGGGAGCGGCGGTGATGCCGGGGGTCGGACGGGCGGCCCCACACCACCCGTCCGCCCCCCGGTGCAGGATCGCAGGTTCCCCGCTCCAGGGGCCGCACTCCCCAGTTACGGACCTGTCCGGCAGTCACGAGGACCGTGCGATCCCGGGTCTCAGAAGGCGAAGACGCTCGTCCCGTAGGCGTCCCTCATGCACTGGTTGCCGAAGGTCCGCTCGTAGGAGACGCGCTTGCCCTGCCAGACGCCCTCCACCGTGACCACGACGGGGTCGTAGAGCTTGGTGCACCACACGTCGGTTCTGGGCGCGAGGGCGTTCAGGTCGCCGCCGGCACCGCGCAGTTCGGCGCAGGCCTCGGTGGCGGCCGGGTGGGTGCCGGAGGCGTTCGGGGCGCAGTTCAGGGTGACGGCGCGCTCGGGCGTGGCGGTGGCCGCTTCTGTGCCGTGGCCGGTGGTGAGCACCAGGGCCGAGGGGGCGTAGAGCGAGCTCGGGGCGGCGACGGCGGCCCCCGTCAGGGGTCCGCAGACGGCGGCGGCCGTAAGGCCGATGGTCGCTGCCCAGCGCGCGGTGGTTCGCATTGTGTGCATCCTTCCGCTCGATTCGACGGGTGCCGCCCTCGGCCCGGTGGGTGCCGGGGCGGCGGGCGCCACTCTGCCGAGTCCGCCGCCGAAACACACATCGAACCCACAGGTTTCAGTAACCTTGCGTATTGAATCAGTGGCGTGAAGTCACGGAACGGGAAGGCGTCGACCGCTCAACGGAGCGGTTCTTGATCGCCCGAAGCGGCCAGATGGCCTGATCTCGCCGCCTTGTTAATCGTCCTGAAACATTCCGCTTCCGCTGTCGGCGGACTTCCCGGCAAGCCCTTGCCTTTGTGCTGCAACGGAGTAATCGTCATTACATGATTACTCAAGAGCAGCGGGACAAGCTCCGCGGCTGGTTCGCCGGCCGCCTGCCGGACGATCTCTTCGAGGAACTGGTCGAGGTGACGGTCGACCGCGAGGAGGTCACCGTCATCGGCCGCATCCCCGGCCCCAGGCTGGCGGAGGACGTGTCGGACGCCGAGCGCGAGGCGGCCGTACAGGGCCGCATCCAGGAGTTCCGGGAGCGCACCCGGGAGACCCGGATGGCCGTGGCCGGGGAGGCCGAGCACCAGTTCCGGCGCAAGATCTCCTGGGGCGTGGAGTGTGCCGGGCAGCGGGCGCTGTTCACGCACGTGGCCGCCCCGGTGATGACCCGGCTGCGCCAGCCCGAGCGCGAGGTACTGGACACCCTGATCGCCGGCGGTGTGGCCCGCAGCCGCAGCGAAGCCCTGGCCTGGTGCGTACGACTGGTCCAGCGCCACACCGACGACTGGCTGACCGAACTCCGCGACTCCCTCGAACACGTGGAACGCGTCCGGGCCCAGGGCCCGGACCAGGACTGAACCGGCCCCGCGACAGCGCCCCGAAGGGGCGCGGGGAACTGCGCGACCAGCCACGACGGCGCCGCGGACGAACCACGGCGTGTTGCGGCCCCCGCCATCGTGCGTCTAGCGACCGGCCAGTTTCTGCCGGCTGCGGACGTCGAGCGCGTCCGGGCTCAAGGACCGGACGCCGACAGCAGCGCCCCGTAAGGGGCGCTGGGGGTCCCCCCGGCCGAAGGCTGGGGGAGGAACTGCGCGACCAGCCACCGCGGCGCCGCGGACGAACCACGGCGCTCCACGCGGTGCGCCTAGTGACCGGCCAGTTCCGCCGGCTGCGCCGAAGGCGCCCCGCTCCCGGCGATGGAGAGCGAGCCACGGCTCTGCGAGGGCACCGGCGCGTCGGTCAGCCAGTGCTGCCCGCTGGTGTGGTCGCGGACCTTGACCACGATGTCGGAGCCGGGGTCCACCCCGCCCGTCGAGAGCGCGAGGGTCTCGTCCCAGCGGGGCAGCAACTCGCCCTGCACGGTGAGGTCGTAGCGCACGTCCTTGCCGCGCTCGGCGCCCTCCGCGGCACAGTCGCCGAGGATGACCACCCCGGCGTCCGCGTGCGAGTCCAGGCACAGGTCCCGGCCGGCCGCGCTGCGCAGTTCACCGTCGCTCTCGTACGTCCACTGCTGCGTCGAGGCCGTGGAGCACACCGCGAGCACGACGCTCGCCCCGGCCGTCGGCTCGCCGTTGATGTCCAGGCAGAGCTGGGCGGCGGCGTTGCGCAGCCGGGTCGTGTGGTCGGCGGCGGGCAGCCCGGCCGTGCCGGAGGTGGGCGTGGGGGTGGTCTCGGGCTCGGAGTCGCCGGGTACCAGGCCCGCGGTGGCGACGGCGTCGCTGCCGTCACCGCCGCCGGACAGCGTGCTGACGGCGAGGACGGAGGCGAGCAGTCCCGCGCCGGCCACGCCGACACTGGTCAGCAGCGTCTTCGACGACCAGGAGCCGGGCGGGCGGCGCACCGACACGGGGATGCGGGCGAGGAGCCGGGTCCGGGCCGCCGCGCGCCGACGGCCGCCTCCCCCTCCGGCGCGCCGGGCGGCGGCGCGGGTGAGGGGGACGTCCGCACTGCCCTTGCGGCCCGGGCGCGTGTCGAGGTACCGGCGGGCCCCCCAGCCGAGCACCGCCTCGACCAGCAGCACGCCCAGTCCGCCCTCGACATGGCCGAGTTGCTCGGCGGCGGCCCTGCAGTACGGGCACTCCGCCAGATGCGCCTGGACGTCCGGCAGCAGGGCACCGCCCCGGCGGATCGGCACGTCCAGGAGGCGGTTGTAGTAACGGCACTCCTGGGACGGGGCGAGTTCCCGGTGGGCGCGGACACAGCCCTCGCGGAATTTCTCCCGGGCGTCTTCGAGAGCCGTCGACGCGGTTGCCGTGTCCATGCCCAACAGACCGGCCGGTACGGTTATCGGTTCGGCCTCCACCTCGACATGCCAGAGCAGGCTCTGGGCGAGCACCGGAAGGCCCAGGAATGAACGCTCCGCCAGGGTGCGGTTTTCCGGGGTCATCGACTTCGTGGCGCGCATACCGCGCCCCCCTGCGGGTTTCCCGAGGTCCGGAAGAACCTCCGCTATTCGGTCCTCCACGGCCCAGTTGGCGACCGTGTCGCGGACGGAGACCAGCAGGCGCGGCCGGATCGCGTCGGCCGTCTCACCGAGCGCCACCCGGTCGAGGACCTGGTGGAAGGCGGCGGCGGCCACCATGTGCGCGACGGGCCCGGAGGCGGCCAGGCAGATGACCGCGTATTCCTGGACGGGCCGCCAGTGCCGGGCCATGAGCAGCGCGGCGGACCGGGAGGCCTCGATGTCCGATCCGGCTCGCAGCGGGGCGGCGAGGGACTCGTCGGACTCCCCCGCACCACCGCCCGGCGGCGGATAGGAAGGGCGAGGCGGGTGGGGGGTGGGCACGGAGCGGATTCCTTTGGTGCGGTGGTGCGTACCTCTTCGGTGCGCCTTCGGAGGGCGGGAATTCGCCGACACGGTGTCGGTACGGTGTCGGTCGCGTTCCTCAACTGCCGAATGGGACCAGGCCATTACCCCGTGCGGGTATTCACCCTCGCACAAGTCTCACACAAGCAACAAGGCGCCCGAACAACATCGACAGCATTGACAGAAAGTCAGAAAGGCGCCGGTGGCTATTGCCCCTGCATGGCCGCATTCACCATTCCGCGCGCCCCGTGTGAACCGTGCGCCCGCGCCGGCCCCGCGCGCACGGTCCCGGCCCGCCCGCACGGGTGGTCCACTGATGACCGGCCCTCCTCAAGAGGCCCCGCGCGGAACGGCGGCTCTTCCGCGCGAAACAGGCCGCCGGCCCCGTTCCTCCCGCCCTCGGCCGGCGGCCCCGAGGGCCGCTGGGGCGGCTCTGCCTGCGCGTCCGGGCAGGTGTCAGAGCTGCCAGGAACGGAGCCGGTCCGCCGCCGCGTAGACGTCGGCCTTGCCGCTCATCAGGTCGCGGGCGAGGTCGACGAGGGCGCCGTAGGGCGGGTCGATGCCGACATCGCTGACGTACATGTAGGCCACGGCGGTCGCGCAGGCGAACCTGGCGTTGGCCGAGGGCAGCGGCTTGAGCAGGGCGAGGGTGTGCAGCAGGGCCGCCGCCCGCCAGGCCGCGTCGGAGTCCACGCCGAGCCGCGGCGGGTCGACGCGGTGCCGGGCGACGGCGGCGACCAGCGCGGAGAAGTCGTTGACGGTGGGCTGCTCCGGCATGACTTCCTCATGGCGCTGGAGCAGCCAGGGCACGTCGATGTGGATGACCGGCGGCATGGGTCAGGCGGCCTCGCCCTTCGCGGCCGGCTGTTCGTCGTCCGGGAACGCGGCGGCGAACTCGGCGGCGTGGGCCGCGAAGAAACGGCGGAACTCCTCCGCCCCTTCCTGCAGGGCCCGGTGCCGGGCGATGTCGGCGGCGGCGGCCTCACGGACGAGGGCCTTCATCGACGTACCGCGCTCCTTGGCTATCTGCCTGAGGTCCTCAAGCTCGCGGTCGCTGAACTCCACGTTGAGAGCTGGCATGCCCTTCACGGTACCGCGCGGGTACTCCACCGTAAATACCCGCAGGTCAAGACCGACTCTCCATGGTACCTACAGAGCCCCGCGGCGGGCGGCCCGCCAGGACCGCCCGCCGCCTGGGACCCTTCGGCCAGGCCGCCTCAGACGTCGAGGCGGCCGATCCGTACCGCGCCCGAGGTCTGTCCCGGGTGGGCGCTGGTCAGGGTGAGCCGGATCCGGGAGCCGCGTGCCGCGGTGAACGTGATGACGGTCGGGGTGTCCGAGGCGGTCGCCCAGTCCACCGCCGGGTCCTGCACCGCCCGGTACGCGTTGCCGTCCCAGACGGCCACCTCGACGGAGGCGGGCAGGGCATGGGTGGCGTCCACGGTGAAGGAGACGTCCACCCGGTCGTAGGTGCGGGTGCGTCCGTGGTCGACCGACACCCAGTCCGCTGTGCGGGCGCCGCCGAACGCGGGCAGCAGGGCGGTGGCCGACTTGGCGAAGGCGTTGGACCAGCCGGTGGCCGGGTCGCCGTCGAGCATGGCGGCCGGGAGGGTGTCCGGACGGCCGGAGTAGCTCGCGTCCGCGTGGGGGTAGTCCGGCGGCGCCGGGTGGTCCGGGCCGAACTCGGGGGCGGGGGTGGTCGCCACGGTGCGGGCAGGGGCGGTGCGCACGGTGACGGTGTCCTTGTGCAGGCCGTCCACCCGGGCGGTCACCCTGAGGCTTCCTGGCCTCGTGCCGGAGCGGACGACGGCGAGTGCCTTGCCGTGGAAGGCGGTGCGGGTGCCGGCCTGGTAGCGCTCCGCGCTCTCCTCCCGGCCGTTGTCGAGCCCGGCGAGCGAACCGCCGGTCACGGCGAAGGAGACGAGGTGCTCGGCGTCGGGCACCACCACGCCGTGCGCGTCGACGATCTCGGCGGTGACGAAGACCAGTGAACGCCCGTCGGCGGCCAGGGACGTGCGGTCGGGGGTGAGGCGGACGGCGTGCGGGGCGCCGGCGGTGCGCAGCACGTCGGTCGCGACCACCTTGCCGTCGCGCCGGGCCACCGCCTTCAACTCGCCCGGCAGGTAGGGCACTTTCCAGGTCAGGTGCAGTTTGCCCGCGCTGCCGTTGGGGCTGGTGTAACTGCCCGGGTAGGGGCCGGTGGTGAAGGTCTTGTCGTCGCCGGTGGCCTCGGTGGTCTCCAGGTAGGTGCGGCCGTCGGTGGTCGTCTTGGTGTCGAACTCCCGCACCCCGAGGGACGTCCCGTTCAGGAACAGCTCGACGGCGGGCACGTTGGCGTACGCCCACACCTCGACCGTCTCCCCCTCCTCGTGGTTCCAGCTCGTCGGCAGCAGGTGCACCATCGGCTCGCTCACCCACTGGCTGCGGAAGAGGTGGTACATGTCCTTCGGGAACCCGGCCGTGTCGACCGCGCCGAAGAAGGACGACTTCACCGGGAACACGTCGTACGGCGTCGGCTCGCCGATGTAGTCGATGCCCGACCACAGGAACTGGCCCGCGAACCACTTCCGGTCCCGGTCCTTCTTGTGGCCGTACTCGCCGCTCATCGTCCAGGAGGCGAGGTTGTTGTCGTAGGACGAGGTCGCCCGGCGGCCGGGGGTGTGGTTCTCGCCGGTGTTGAGGTGTTCCGGCTCCTGGTAGGTGCCGCGGGTCGAGGTCTCCGAGGAGGACTCGGACTCGAAGAGGAACAGGTGCGGGTAGGCCGCGTGCAGCGCGTCGACGGACCTGGCGGTGTTGTAGTTGAGGCCGAGTCCGTCGAGCTTGGCGAGCATCAGGTCGGCCGCCGAGCCCGCCTTCGGCACCCCGCGGTACTTGTCGGAGCCGATGACCAGGGGGCGGGTGTCGTCGGCGGCCCGGATCGCGGCGATGATCCGGTCGGCCATGGCGAGGCCGGCGGTGGAGGTGGAGTCGGGGATCTCGTTGCCGATGGACCACAGGACGACGGCGGGCGAGTTGCGGGCGGCGAGCACCATCTCGGTGGCGTCGGCCTCGCACCACTCGTCGAAGAACCGGCCGTAGTCGTACCGGGTCTTGCCGGTCTTCCAGCAGTCGAAGGCCTCCACCATCATCACGATGCCCAGCTCCTCGCAGACCTCGATCATCTGCGGGGAGGGCGGGTTGTGCGAGGTGCGGAAGGCGTTGACGCCCATCGATTTCATGATCGTCATCTGTCTGCGCACCGCGTCGGCGCTGATCGCCGCGCCCAGGGCGCCCTGGTCGTGGTGGAGGTCGACGCCCTTGATCTTGGTGGGGACGCCGTTGAGGGAGAAGCCCTCGTCGGGGTCGAAGCGGTAGCTGCGGATGCCGAAGACCGTGTGGCAGGTGTCGGTGGTGGTGCCGCCGACCCGGAGTTCGGTGTGCAGGGTGTAGCGGTGCGGGGCCCCGAAGTCCCACAGCTTCGGTCTCCGGACGGTCAGTTCGTGGGTCGCGGTGGTCCCGCCGGGGCCGGTGACGGTGACCGTGGAGGACGTGCGGGCGACCGTACGCCCGTCCGGGTCGGCGATCCGGGACAGGACCGTCACGTCCGCGCCGGTGCCGGACTCGTCGACGACGGCGGTGCGCACCCGCACCACGGCCCGCTCGGCGGTGATGTCGGGGGTGGTGACGTACGTCCCCCAGCGCGCCACGTGCACCGGGTCGGTCACCACCAGGCGGGCCTCGCGGTAGATGCCGCTGCCCGAGTACCAGCGGCTGCTGGGCAGCTGGTTCTGCACCTTGACCGCGAGCACGTTCTGCGTGGTGCCGTCGGTGTGCAGCAGGTCGGTGAGGTCGAGGGCGAAGCCGGTGTAGCCGTAGGGGTGGCGGCCGGCCTGGGTGCCGTTGCAGTAGACGTACGAGTCCATGTAGACGCCGTCGAACTCCACCGAGATCCGTTTGCCGGCACAGCCGGGCGGCAGGGTGAAGGCGAGCCGGTACCAGCCGAGGCCGCCCGGGAAGAATCCGGTGCCGCTGGTGGTGCCGTGGTCGGTGGTGGGGGTCTGCTCGATGCTCCAGTCGTGCGGTACGGCGACCTGCCGCCAGGCCGAGTCGTCGTACCCGGGGTCGGCGGCGTCGGCGTAGGCGCCGGTCGGGTCGGTGATTCCGCCCGGGTTGACCAGCGCGAACCGCCAGCCGTCCCGCAGGGCGACCGTACGGCCGCCGGTGACCTGCGAGAACGTATCCGCCTCCGGTGCCGCCCAGGCGCCCGGGGCGCCCAGCAGGGCGCCGGCCGCCGGGGCTGCCGTGGCGGCTGCCAGAACCGATCTGCGTGTGACCGTCATGGTGCGGCTCTCCCTCATCAGGGCCCAGAACTACTCACAACTGATCGCGAACAAACAGATTCTGACGGGGTGACACTTGGGCCCGTCAAGGGTCGGGACGCCTTCGCCCACCCCTTTCGTCCCGCCGCCCGGTCCTCGTTCGGCACCCCGGACAGAACCCGGACCCGACCGACCGGTCACCGCCGCTTGCCGGTCGCGAGGGGGTCCGAAGCACTACCCTGAACACGAGTGGTGCACCTGTTGACTGTGAGTGTGCGCTTGGGAGTGGCGAGATGAGCCGGGTCTATCCCTTCGACGATGCGGCGACGGCCCGGGCTGTCATCGGCGAGGACGGCACACTGACCGAGTGGAGCGAGGGCGCGCGAAGGCTCCTCGGCCACCCGGCGGACGAGGTCGTGGGCCGGCCCGCCGCGCTGCTGCTCGCCGGGGACGTCGCTCCCCGCGCGCCCGCCGGCGCCCGCTGGGACGGCACCGTCGGACTCCGCCACCGGGACGGCCGTACGGTCCCGGTCTGGCTGCTCGCCCACCACGCCCCGGCGCACGAGGAGCGGCCCGCCCACTGGCTGGTGGTCTCCCCGCTCGACGGCGGCGGACCGCCCACCCCGGACGATCCGCTGGCGACGGCCGCGCTGACGCAGTCGCCGTGCGCCATCGCGGTCTACGACGACCAGCTCAGGCTGCGCCGGATGAACGACGCGATGGCCCAGGTCATCGGGCTGCCCGAGGAGCGGGTCCAGGGACTCAGGGTCACCGAGATCGGCGGCAAGCCGGAGAGCGGGGACCTGGAGCGGAACATGCTGCGGGTGCTGTCCTCGGGCCGGCCGCTGGACGTGCAGACGTACATGCGGACCGGCGGCGAGGACCGGGCGCACGCCTGGCTGGCCCGGATGGCGCCGGTCACCGACGCCGCCGGGCGGGTGTGGGGGGTGAGCCTGGCCGCCCACGACTTCACCGAGAACTACCTGGCCAGGGAGCGGCTCCAGCTGGTCAACGCGGCGAGCGTGCGGATCGGCAGCACCCTCGACGTCATCCGTACGGCCCAGGAGCTGGCGGACGTCTGCGTCCCGGCCCTCGCCGACCTGGTCACCGTCGACCTGCTGGACCCGCCCGAGCACGGCGGCGACCTCCCGGCCCGGCTGGACGCGCCGGTCACCCTGCGCCGCATCGCACACCAGTCCGTGCTCCCCGGTGTCCCCGAGGCGGTCCTCAAGCCCGGGCAGACCGAGGTCTACCCGGCCTCCTCACCGCAGGCCGACTCGCTGACCGCGGGGCACACGATCGTGGCCTCGGTGTCCGCGGGCGAGCTGGACGAGTGGCTGTCCTGGAACAAGCGGCGCGGCGAGCGGGCGCGCGAGTTCGGCGTGCACTCCTCGATGTCCGTGCCGATCCAGGCCCGCGGCACCACCCTCGGGGTCGCGGTGTTCCGGCGGCACCGGCGGCCCGACCCGTTCGGTCCGGACGACGTGCTGCTCGCCGAGGAGATCACGGCACGGGCCGCGGTCTGCATCGACAACGCCCGCCGCTACTCGCGCGAGCGCGAGACCGCGCTGGCCCTGCAGCGCAGCCTGCTGCCCAGGACGCTGCCGCGCACCGCCGCCCTGCAGGCCGCGTCCCGCTATCTGCCGGCGGCGCGGGCCGGGGTGGGCGGCGACTGGTTCGACGTGATCCCGCTGTCCGGGCTGCGGGTCGCCATGGTCGTCGGGGACGTCGTCGGCCACGGCGTGCAGGCGTCGGCGACCATGGGCCGGCTGCGGACCGCGGTGCGGACCCTGGCCGACATCGACCTGGCCCCGGACGAGCTGCTCACCCATCTGGACGACCTGGTGCTGCGGCTCTCGGCCGAGCAGGGCGGCGAGGGCAGCCCCGGCGAGGTCGGCGCGACCTGTCTGTACGCCGTCTACGACCCGGTGTCGCGGCGCTGCACCCTGGCCCGCGCCGGGCACCCGCCTCCCGTCCTGCTGCGTCCGGGCCGGCGCCCGAGCCGGCTGGACCTGCCGGCCGGTCCCCCGCTGGGCCTGGGCGGACTGCCGTTCGAGTCGGCCGAGGTGACGCTGGACGAGGGCACGGTGCTCGCGATGTTCACGGACGGGCTGATCACCTCCCGGCACCGGGACCCGGACACCGGCCGCCGACTGCTGCACGAGGCGCTGGCGGCGTACAGCGACTCGCTGGACGAGACCTGCGACCGGATCCTGCACGCCCTGCTGCCGGCGGGCGGCGCGGCCGACGACGTGGCGCTGCTGCTGGCCCGCACCCAGGGCCTGCCGCCGACCCGGGTGGCCTCCTGGGACGTGCCCGCCGACCCCGCGCTGGTCGCGCCGATCCGCAAGCAGGTCGTCGAGCAGCTCGACGTGTGGAACCTGAGCATGGCCGCCTTCACGGCGGAGCTGGTGGTCAGCGAGCTGGTCACCAACGCGATCCGGTACGGCGCCCATCCCATCGGGCTGCGGCTGATCCACGACACGACCACGCTGATCTGCGAGGTCTCCGACACCAGCCACACGGCTCCGCATCTGCGCCGGGCCAAGACGTGGGACGAGGGCGGGCGGGGGCTGCTGCTGGTGGCCCAGCTGACCGAACGGTGGGGTACCAGGCACACGGCGGAGGGCAAGACGATCTGGGCCGAGCTTTCCCTCTTCGAGGACGAGCTGCGCTGAGCGCTCCGCCGGGGGGGGCGTCCTGTCGTCGGTCGCGTGCGGCGACGTTGTGGCTGGTCGCGCAGTTCCTTCCCCGGCCTTCGGCTGGGGGTACCCCCAGCGCCCCTGAAGGGGCGCGCTGGAGAACCGTAGATTCTATTCGGGCGCCGCGGACAGGTGCTCGTGGACCGCCAACCAGGCGTCGCCGTCGGTGCGGTGGAGGACGATGGTCTCGCGCTCGTGCAGGACTTCCTCGCCGGCCGTGGTGGAGACGCGGGTGGTGACCGAGTGGGTGAAGACGGCGGTGTCGCCGAGGAGTTGGAGGCGGCGGTCGGCCGATTCGCAGGACAGGACGCGGAAGGCGTCCTCCTCGCTCCACTTCCGCCACAGGGCGCGGTACTCCTCCGTGGAGTCCAGGCGCCGGCCGGTGGTGTGGAAGACGAACGTGGCGTCGGGCGCGAAGGCGGCGAAGTAGTCGTCGGTGCGGCCCTCGGCGAAGGCGGCGATCAGGGCGTCCGCGGCGGCGAGGGCGGTGTCGTGGGCGTTGCTCAAGGCTTCGGCTCCGAGATCCGGGCCACGGCGCGGACGGGTGCGCCGTCCGCGCCGGGCAGGTGCAGGGGGAAGAGGCTGACGTGGACGTCGTGACCGGCGTCCTGGGCTTCGAGGACCTCGGCGAGGTTGGTGAGGTTCTCGGCGATGACGGCGTCGGCACCGCACAGGATGCGGTGGGCGGGGAGGGAATCCCCGGGGGTCGGGTCGACGCTGAGGGCGTCGATGCCGACGGTGTACACACCGCGGGCGACGAGGAGGGCCGCCGCCGCCTCGGTCAGGTAGGGGTGGTCGTGGTAGGCGTCGGTGCCCCAGTGCGCCGACCAGCCGGTGGCGATGAGGACGATCCGGCCGGCCGGGACGCGGGCGAGCAGCTCCGTCCCGATGGCCACCCGGGGCGCGAGGCCCCGGGCGTCGACCACGTGGGCGGGGCCGTCGAACCGGTCCAGCGGCAGCTGGTCCAGCGCGGGCAGGCCGTCCTCGATGTGGGAGGGGGCGTCCACGTGCGTGCCGGACTGCGAACCGATGTGCACCTGAAGGACGTTGACCCCGTCCCGGGCCGCGGTGAGCGCGGGCCGGATGTCCACCTCCGGGTCGCCGGGGTAGACCGGCATGCCGGTGCGCAGCGGCACGGACAGATCGATCAGGCGCATCGCGCTCACACCTCCGCGGGCTCGGGGGTCGCGACGGGGGCGCCGTCGGCGGCGGTGATCGGCGGCACCGGGGTGTCGACGGCGCGCACCAGTCGCGGGCCGTCGGGGCCGAAGACGGCGCGGGGCTCGGGGAAGAGCCACAGCAGGGCCAGGTAGAGGACCGCGGCGAGGCCCAGGCCGACGGGCAGGGAGATGTCCACGCCGCCCGCGAGGTCGCCGAGGGCGCCGACGAACTGGCCGGGGAGGTTGACGAACTGGACCGCGAGCAGGGCGGCGGCCAGCCAGGCGGCCATGCCGCGCCAGTTCCAGCCGTGCGTGAACCAGTAGCGTCCGCCCCGCTGGCGGCGGTTGAAGACCTGGAGCGAGTCGGGGTCGTACCAGCCGCGGCGGGTGACGAAGCCCAGGGTCATGATGACCATCCACGGCGCGGTGCAGACGATGATCAGCGTCGCGAAGGTGGAGATGGACTGGGTCAGGTTGGCGGCGAACCGGCCGACGAAGATGAACGAGATCGACAGGACGCCGATGAAGACCGTGGCCTGCACCCGGCTGAACCGGGGGAAGACGCTGGCGAAGTCGAGGCCGGTGCCGTAGAGCGAGGTGGTGCCGGTGGACATGCCGCCGATCAGCGCGAGCAGGCAGACGGGCAGGAAGTACCAGGACGGCGAGACGGCCAGCAGGCCGCCGACGTAGTCCGGGGCGCTCGGGTCGAGGAAGTTCCCGGCCTTCGCGGCGATGATCGAGGCGGTCGCCAGGCCGAAGAAGAACGGCAGGATCGTCGCGATCTGGGAGAGGAAGGCCGCGCCCATGACCCGGCGGCGCGGGGTGTCGGCGGGGATGTAGCGGGCCCAGTCGCCGAGGAAGGCGCCGAAGGAGACCGGGTTGGAGAGCACGATCAGCGCGGAGCCGATGAAGGCCGGCCAGAAGCCGGGAGTGCTCAGCGAGTGGAAGCTGCCCTGGTAGCCGGGGTCGAAGTCGCCGCCGAACGCGAAGAGGCCGAGCACGAAGAGCAGGGAGGCGGCGGCCACCGCGATCTTGTTCACGAAGAGCATGAACCGGAAGCCGTAGATGCACACCGTCAGCACCAGCGCGGCGAACAGGCCGTACGCGAGCGCGTAGACGCCGTCGTTGGTCGGCAGGTGGAACATCCGGTGGGCGCCGCCGACGAGGGCGTCGCCCGAGGACCACACGGAGATCGAGAAGAAGGCGACCGCGGTCAGCAGCGAGAGGAAGGAACCGACGACCCGGCCGTGCACGCCCAGGTGGGCGGAGGAGGAGACCGAGTTGTTGGTGCCGTTGAGCGGGCCGAACACGGCCAGCGGCGCGAGGATCAGCGCGCCGACGGCGAGCCCGAGGCCGGTGGCGGCCAGGCCCTGCCAGAAGGAGAGCCCGAACAGGATCGGGAAGGCACCGAGGACGCAGGTGGCGAAGGTGTTCGCGCCGCCGAAGGCGACCCGGAACAGGTCGAGGGGCCGGGCGGTGCGGTCGGCGTCCGGGATGCGCTCGACGCCGTAGGTCTCGATCTCGGTCAGCGACGGGGCGTCGTGCTGCTCCGCTTGGGGGCTGGTGGTCATGGCTGCTCCTCGCGGTGGACGGCGGAGTCCAGGGTCAAGAGGCTGATCAGGTCGTAGGCCACGTGGGACGCGGCGAACGAGGTGATGTCGGCGTGGTCGTAGGCGGGGGCGACCTCGACGACGTCGCCACCGACGAGGTTGAGCCCGGCGAGGCCGCGCAGGATCTCCAGCAGCTCACGCGAGGTCATGCCGCCGGCTTCCGGGGTGCCGGTGCCGGGGGCGTGTGCGGGGTCGAGGACGTCGATGTCGACGGAGACGTACAGCGGCCGGTCGCCGATGCGCTGCCGCAGCGCGTCCACGGTCTCGTCGACGCCGCGGCGCAGCACGTCGGAGGAGGTGACGATGCCGAAGCCGAGCCGGCGGTCCTCCTCCAGGTCCCGCTTGCCGTACAGGGGGCCGCGGGTGCCGACGTGGCTGAGCGCCTCGGTGTCGACGATGCCCTCCTCGACGGCGCGGCGGAACGGGGTGCCGTGGGTGTACTCGGCGCCGAAGTAGGTGTCCCAGGTGTCGAGGTGCGCGTCGAAGTGGAGCACGGCGACCGGGCCGTGCCGCTCGGCGACCGCGCGCAGCAGCGGCAGCGCGATGGTGTGGTCGCCGCCGATGGTGACCAGCTTCGTGCCGTCCGCCTGGAGGCGGGAGGCCTCGGTCTGGACGGTCTCGATCGCCTCGTGGATGTCGAAGGGGTTCACCGGGATGTCCCCGGCGTCGACGACCTGGGCCGACGCGAACGGGGAGACGTCCAGCGCCGGGTTGTACGGGCGCAGCAGCCGGGACGCCTCGCGCACCGCGGCCGGGGCGAACCGGGCGCCGGGGCGGTAGGAGACACCGGTGTCGAAGGGCACGCCGACGACGGCAACGTCCGCGCGGGGCACCTCGTCGAGACGCGGCAGCCGGGCGAAGGTCGCGGGTCCCGCGTAGCGGGGGATCCGGGAGGAGTCCACGGGTCCACGGGGCTCGGTCGTCATGGGGAACCTTCCTGTCGAGCCTGGGCGTACACCGCCGGGTGGGCGGAACCTGGACCGGAGCTGGTGGTTCCGGTAACGGGGGGATGCCCCAGTGTGCGGACGGCCGGACGACGAGGTCAATTGTTGACAGAACGAAGAACTACAGTTGTCTTGTGTCCGACCACAAAGCCACGCCTCGTTCCGTCCTGACCGTCGGCGACCTGCTGTCCTTCCCGGCGTTGCAGATGCGTCTGCTCGCGGGCGGCGGCGGCCTGGGCCGTACGGTCTCGTGGGCGCACGTCAGCGAGCTGGAGGACCCCACCCCGTGGCTCCAGGGCTCGGAGGTCCTGATGACCGTGGGCCTCGCCGTGCCGCGCGGCGGCGAGGCGCAGCGGCGGTATCTGGAGCGGCTCGACGACGCGGGCGTCGCGGCGCTCGTGCTCAGCACCCAGCTGCGGACCCCGCCGTTGCGGCAGGCCTTCCTCGCCGCCGCCGAGGAGCGCGGCTTCCCGGTCCTCGAAGTGCCGCTCACCGTGCCCTTCGTCACCATCGCGCAGGAGGTCGCCGCCGCCGTCAGCGAGAAATCGGCGGAACGGCTCGGCGCCCAGCTCCAGGTCTTCGGCGCGCTGCGCTGGATGGCCGAGGAGAACCTGGACATCCCCGCGCTCTTCGACCGCCTGGAGCAGCTCAGCGGCTACCGCATCTTCCTGTGCACCCCGCAGGGGCGCCCGCTGCTGCCCGGTGTCCCGGCGCCGGAGGACCCCTCGGTGCTCCCGGCCGACCCGGACGCCCCGCCGACGGTGCCCGGCGGCTTCGTGCTCCCCGTCCTCGGACCCGGCGGCGCGGCCGGCTACCTGGTCGCGCTGGAGCAGGCCGGCGCCCGCCCGGCCGGGCTGGCCGTCGTCCAGCACCTGGCCACCGTCGCCGCCCTGCGGCTCGCGATGGTGCGCCAGGAACGCGAGGTGCTGCGCCGGGAGGGCGCGGAGACCCTCGCCGAGCTGCTCCAGGACACCCTCGACCCGGCCGGCGCACAGCGCAGGCTCGCCCACCACGGCCTGGACACGCAGCGGCCGGTCGTCCTCGCGGTGCTCCGGCGCACCCAGGACGAGCAGCTGGACGGCGCCCTGTCCGGCCACCCGCACCTCACCCTGCGCCGCGGCGAGGACCGGCTGGTCCTCGCCGAACCCGGCTTCACCGAGGCCCTGGCCGAGCTGCCCGGCGCGGTGTGCGGGGTGAGTCGCCCCTTCGCCGTCGGCGAGCCGCTGCGGGTCGCCCAGCAGGAGGCGGAATGGGCGGCCGGCCGTGCCGAGGAGGCGGGCAAGCCGCTCCTCCACTACGGCGAGGACGCCACCGGCCGCTGGCTGCCCGAGGACCGTCGGCTGCTCGCCGCCCTCGTCGAGCAGGTCCTCGGCGAGGCCCTGCGCTACGACCGGGCACACGGGTCCCAGCTGCTGGTCTCCGTCCGCACCTGGATGGAGCGCGACCGCCGCACCGAGGACGCCGCCGCGGCCCTGCACGTCCACCCGAACACCCTCGCCTACCGGCTGCGCCGCTTCGGCGAGGTCACCGGCCGGGACCTGTCCACGACCGCCGCCTTCACCGAGGTCTGGTTCGCCGTGCGCGCGGCGACCGAACTCGGCGTGGCGGTCGCGGGGCCGTAGCGGGCACCGCGACACGTCACCGCCCGCCGATCGCGAAGGCAACGGTCACGAGCCCGCCCGACGTACAGTCGATCAAGCTCGGAACCGCACGCGGAAGGGACGGCCCAGTGTCGGAGAACCCACAGCACCCCCACCCCGGCGGCGCCCCGGAGAGCCCGAGCTGGACCCGGGCCGTGAAGGTGCTCCAGGACGCGTCCCCGATCAGCATCCCCGAGGGCGCGTCGGCGATGACCATCCACGTCGAGTGGGAACCCGGCGATCCCGGCACCCCACCGCACCGGCACAGCGGCCCGGCGTTCGGGTACGTCGTCAAGGGCGCGGTCCGCTTCGAGCTGGAAGGCGAGCCCGAGCGGACCGTCGAGGCCGGCGGCACGTTCTGGGAGCCGGGCGGCGACGTCATCCACTACCAGGACGGCAACGCGCTGGCCGACGCCAGGACCGAGTTCGTGGTCACCATGATGTGTGCGCCGGGCAAGCCGATGCTGGAACTGGTCGAGGCCGAGGAGCTACGGCAGCGCGCCCATCTGCGCGCTCCCCGGCCCGCCGGCTGACCTGGGTGCGGGAGCGCCCCGAAGGGGCGCTGGGGGTAGGAACTGCGCGACCAGCCACGACGGTGCCGCAGTCGGCAGCCAGCGGGGCGCCGCCGAACCCGCTCAGTCGCCTGTCAGGACCACCAGTTGCCGGGTCGCGCGGGTCATCGCCACGTACCGGTCGACACCGCCCGTCACCCCCGTGCCGAACTTCTCCGGGTCGACGAGGACGACGAGGTCGAATTCGAGCCCCTTCGACAGTTCCGGGGTGAGCGAGGTGACCCGCGGCGGCGGGGTGAAGCCGGGGGCGCCGATCACGCAGGCGACCCCCTCCGCGTGGTCGGCGAGCCAGGCGGCGAGGATCCCGTCCAGTTCCGACACGGATCCGTGGACCACGGGCAGGCCGCTGCCCCGGATCGAGGTCGGCACGTTCGCGTCCGGGAGCACGGCCCGGATGACCGGCTCGGCCTCCGCCATGACCTCCTCAGGGGTGCGGTAGTTGATGCTGAGCGAGGCCTGCTCGATCCGGTCGAACCCGGCCCGTGCCAGGCGTTCCCGCCAGGTCTCGGTGAACCCGTGCCGTGCCTGGGCGCGGTCCCCGACGATGGTGAAGCTCCGGGACGGGCAGCGCAGCAGCAGCATCTGCCACTCCGCGTCGGTGAGTTCCTGGGCCTCGTCGACGACGATGTGCGCGAACGGGCCGGCCAGCAGGTCGGGGGCGGCGACGGTCAGTTCGGACTCGTCGACCAGGCTGACCTTGGCGTCCTCGCCACGGAGCATGATCACCAGGCCCTCGCCCTCGTCGCCGTCGGCGCCGGAGTCCCGGACGGCCCCGATGAGGTTGTCGACGACCTGGGTCATGCGCTCGCGCTGGGCGGCGAGCACGGCCTCCTGCCGCCGCCGGCGCCGGGACACCTCCGGGTCGCCGAGCCGCTGCCGGGCCGCGTCCAGGAGCGGCAGGTCGGAGACCGTCCAGGCCCGGGCGTCGGCGCGCTGGAGCCTGCGCACGTCGTCGCGGCCGAGCCAGGGGGCGCACAGCCGCAGGTAGGCGGGCACCGACCAGAGGTCGCCGACCAGGTCGGTCGGCTCCAGCAGCGGCCAGGCGCGGTCGAGGGTGTCGACCAGGTCCCGGTCCCGCTGGAGCGACCTGCGGAACTCCTCCGGCGCCACGTCGTCGCCGCGGTGCCTGTCCAGCAGGATGGTGGCCAGTTCCTCCCAGATCTGGTCGCGTGCCTCGTTGTGCGGGGTGCCGGGAGCCGGTGCCCGGAACGCGTCGGCCCAGTCGTCGGCGGTCAGCCGCAGGTCGCCCCAGTCGGTGCTGACCGTCGTCCCCCCGGCCGGGGGTTCCTCGTAGAACCGGACGGCCGTCTCGACCGCCCGCACCATGTCCGCGGTCGACTTCAGCCGGGCCGCCTCCGGGTCGGCCTCGGCTGCGGCTGCGGCCCCCTCGTCGACGAGGTCCCGCAGCAGGCAGGTCTGCACGCCCTCCTCGCCGAGGCTCGGCAGGACGTCGGAGACGTAGTTCAGGTAGGGCCGGTGCGGGCCGACGAACAGCACCCCGCCGCGGCGGTGGCCGAGCCGCGGGTCGGAGTACAGGAGGTGGGCGGTGCGGTGCAGGGCGACGACCGTCTTGCCGGTGCCCGGACCGCCGTCGACGACGAGGGCGCCGCGGGATCCCGCACGGATGATGGCGTCCTGGTCGGCCTGGATGGTGGCGAGCACGTCCCGCATCCGCTCCGAGCGGTCGGCGCCCAGGCTGGCGATGAACGCGGACTGGTCGTCGAGCGCGGCGTGCCCGTCGAGTCCGTCGGCCGTGAACACCTCGTCCCAGTAGTCGCTGATCCGGCCGTCCGTCCAGCGGTACCTGCGTCTGCTGCGCAGCCCCGCCGGGTCGGCGTGGGTCGCCGCGAAGAACGGCTCGGCGGCGGGCGACCGCCAGTCGATCAGCAGGCGGCGGCCGGTGCTGTCGGTGAGGCCGAGGCGGCCGATGTACACGGGCTCCGGGTCGTCGGCCGCGACGATGCGGCCCAGGCACAGGTCCAGGCCGAAGCGGCGCAGGGTGCGCAGCCGTCCGGTGAGCCGGTGGACCTCGATGTCCCGGTCCATCGCGGCCCGGCCGGTGCCGCCCGGCGCCCGGAGCTCGGCGTCGAGGCGGTCGGACAGCTCGGCGATGGTCTCTGCGAGGCATTCGGCGACGGCGGCCAGGTGCCTCTCGTCGTCGGCGATCAGCGCGGGGTCGGCCTTGGCGGAGAGCCGCTCGGGCAGGTCGAAGGCGCTGGTGGTCAGGGGGTTCACAGCATCAGCTCCGTGGGGAGGCCGTGCGACCGGAGACACGTGCACGGCGGGCGTCCGTAGGGACGGGGAGGAACATGGGGGCACTGGGACGGCGAGCGTCGTCCGAGGTTTGTTGCGGGTACGGGGTACGGGGTACGGGTGGGGGTGCGCGGCGGGTTGCGAGTGCCCGCGGCAGGTCGCATCGCGCTCAGCGCGTTGCGAGTGCGGGTGCACGTGGCGGGCCGCGGGTTGCCCGTGCGCTTGGCGGGTTGCGGTACGTACGCGGCCTCGGGACCGTCGTGGCTGGTCGCGTCCACGCGGCGGGGCCGGATCGGTGTGCGTCGTGCGGCGTGCGCCTCGTGAGGGCGCCGCGGTGGTGGTGTGCGGGGCGGCTCAGGCGCCGTCGAGGAGCAGTCGTGCGGCCACGGTGGCTCCGTCGGTGCGCATCGTGCCGGCCACGGCCCCCGCACGGGCGCGGGTGTCGGGGGTGAGGGCGATGGCGAGCGCGGCCGAGAGCGAGTCGACGGTCGGGACCGGGCCGTCGTGGGCCGCTCCGATGCCCAGGGCGGCCACCCGTGCGGCCCAGTGCGGCTGGTCCACGATCTGCGGGACGACCACCTGGGGCACCCCCGCCACGGCGGCCGTCGTCGTGGTGCCCGCGCCTCCGTGGTGGACCACCGCGGCGACCCGGCGGAACAGCGCCTGGTGGTTGACCTCGCCGACGGCGAAGCAGTCCTCGTCGCCGGCGGCCGGGGCGAGGTCCGCCCAGCCGCTGCCGATCAGCGCGCGGCGGCCCCGGGCGCGTACCGCCTCGACGGCCACCCGGGCGGCGTCCGGCGCGCCGCGCATGGCCATGCTGCCGAAGCCGACGTACACCGGCGGTGCGCCGGCCTCCAGGAACGCCAGCAGGTCGGCCGGCAGCGGACGGTTGTCCGGCAGCAGCCACGCGCCGGTCTGCACGAGGTCGAGATCCGTCATCTCCTGCCACGGGACCAGCCCCGGGTCGGCCGCCAGCCACGGCCGGTCGGTGAGGACGTGGTCGCGGACGTTGTCCACCGGGGGCAGGCCGAGCGCGGCCCGGTGGGTGTTGAGCGCATCGCCGTAGAGGGCGTTCACCCGCTCGGCGTCCACCTTCCACAGCGTCGGCAGGTCGGCGTCGGCGGGGGCCGGGCGGCCCGGCCGGCCCGCGGGCGGGAACCGCGAGGACGGCAGCCCGGCGGTGTGGAAGCAGGCCGGCACGTAGCGGATGCCCAGGTTCTCGGCCACCGACCGCGCACCGGCCGGCATCAGACCGCTCGCCACCAGCACGTCGCATCCCTCGGCCGCCGGTCCGACCGTGTCGAAGTGCGCGGCCACCAGCGCGGGCGCCAGCTTGAACGCGTCCTCAGGGGCCGGGTTCGGCCGGGTCACCAGCGCGCGCACCGACGGCCCGAACGGCACGTGCGGCACGCCCGCACGGGCCAGCAGCTCCGCGAACTCCTCGTCCGGCGGGGCGCACACCCGGGCCTCGGCACCGAGCTCCCGCAGCGCCACCGCGAGTCCCGCCAGCGGCTCGACGTCGCCGCGCGACCCATATCCCATCAACAGCACACGCATGTCGCGCATCCCCCAAATACCGCGGTTCCTGGCTTCGGCCTGCGATTCTGCGGGACCAGGGGGGCCTTGCCGCAAGCCCCCCAGTGCGCTATACGTTAAGAAGGGAGAGGAGAAGAACTCCTCCCCCTGTGTTCTTTCGCGGGCCGCCGACGTGCGGCCCTTTCTGCTGTCAGGGCGCGCTCAGCCAGGGCCGGACCTGCTTGCGGGCCTCGTGCAGCCGGGATTTCAGGGTGCCCAGCGGGATCCCCACCCGTTCGGCGACCTCGGCGTAGTCCAGCTGGCAGATGTCCCGGTAGACGAGCGGCGCGACCAGCTGCGGGTGCTCCCGCTCCAGCCGGTCCAGCGCCTCCAGCAGATCGATGCGCGAGCCGGCGATCACACTCGTCGTGCGCGGGTCGACGTGCTCGGTGGGTTCGATGGTCGCCGGCTGCTCCGCCGCCCGCCGCTTCAGGTCGCGGTACTTCTGCCGGGAGCAGTTGGCGACGACCGTGTACAGCCAGGTGCTGAAGCGGCTGCGGCCCTCGAACGTGGAGATCTTCCGGGAGATCTGGAGCAGCACGTCCTGGGCCGCCTCCTCGGCGTCCTCCCGGCACGGCAGGAACCGTCCGCAGCGCCGTACGACGTCCGGCCAGACCTCCGAGAGCAGCTGGTTCAGGGCCGCCTGGTCGCCCGCGGCGGCCCGCCGGGCGAGGTCTTCGGTCAGCGCGGCGTCCGGCACGGGAGGTCCCCCTCGAAGTCGATCTCAGGACAGGCATGATAGTCGTATGCAACCCCTGGAGCGGATCGGCCGCTATCGCCTCGAACAGCGCCTGGGCACCGGTGCCTTCGGGACGGTCTGGCTCGCCCACGACGACCAGCTGGACGCCTCGGTCGCGGTGAAGGTGCTCGCCGACAACTGGTCGCACCGCCTCGACGTCCACGACCGCTTCCTGTCCGAGGCGCGGCTGCTGCGGCGGGCCGACTCCAAGCGCGTGGTGCAGGTCTACGACATCGGCGAACTCCCGGACGGGCGGCCGTACTTCGTGATGGAGTACGCCGACGCGGGGACCCTCGCCGACCTGCTCGGCGGCGGTCCGCTGCCGATCCCGGACGCGCTGCGGCTGACCGCGCTGGCGGCGCGCGGCGCGGCGGACCTGCACGGGGCGGGGATCGTGCACCGGGACATCAAGCCGACCAACGTGCTGCTGCGCACCGCGCAGGACGGCACCCGGCGGGTGCTCCTGGCCGACCTGGGGCTGGCGAAGAGCCTGGCGCAGGCGTCGGGGCTGACCCTGGCCGCCGGTTCGGCGGGGTACCAGCCGCCGGAGCAGGCCCGGCCGGGCGAGGGCATCGACGCGCGCGCCGACGTCTACGCGCTGGGCGCGGTGGGCTACGAGCTGGTCACCGGGACGGTACCGGCGGCGCCCGGGGAGGTCGTACGGCCCGAGCGGCTGCGGCCGGACCTCGGGGAGGACGTGCAGCGGGCGCTGATGCGGGCCCTGGAGCCGGACCGGCAGCGGCGCTGGCCGTCGGCGCAGGCCTTCGCGGACGAGCTGGACCGGCTGGCGACGGCCGCGGCCGGCCGGCGGGCGCGCCGGCCCCGGCGTCTGGACGGCGTCCGCAGGCGGCTCAACGCGGTCACGCTGACCGTCGCCGCGGTCCTCGCGGCCGGGGGTACGGCTCTCGCGGTCACGATGGTCGACCGGAACGGGTCGGCGGGGGACGAGACGCGGGTCGCCGACTCCACCGGGCGGGTGGTGGCCGAGGTGCCGTCCGGGTGGGCGGGCGAGCTGCGGAACTCCGGCTGGAACCCGCAGGCCCTGGGGCTGGCCTCCGGGCACGAGCCGGGTCTCGAGGTCGCCGACGACGTGTCCGAGTGGCAGGACCTGACAACCGCCGTGAACGGCGTGTTCATCGGCGTGAGCGAGCACGGGGACGTCACCGCCAAGGTGAACGCCCTCTCCCACTCGGGCTGCCACTACGACGGCAGCCGTGCCTTCACCGGCACCGACTGGAAGGGCCGGGTCCGCAGCTGGAGCGGCTGTTCCGGTGCGGGCGGCTCGATCCAGGAGGCGGCCCTGCGCCCGGCCGGCGGGGACGACCAGCCCCAGGTGTACGTGCAGGTGCGGCAGAAGGGTGCCGTCGACAAGGCCGTCACGGACGGCATACTCCGGTCCCTTCGGGTCACCTGAGTCGGAGGGTCCCGGCGTGGCCCCGAACTTTTCCGCCGTTTCTCGCATCGGATGGGAGTGACGGCGCACGGAGCGCCTCCGGTACGCCTCGCGGGCGTGCCACGACACATCCAGGAGTGGTGAGACACATGGCGCACACGTCCCAGTCCTCGCGGCGCGGGGCGGCCCTGCTCGTGAGCACGGTCGCCGCTCTGGGCCTGCTGACCGCCTGCGGCAACGGCGGTCAGGGCAAGTCCCCGGAGTCGGTGTCGGGCACGGCCGCGCCCGCGACCGGCAACGCGTCGAGCGCGGACAGCTCGGGAACCTCCGCCGTCCCGTCCGGCACGGGCTCCTCGTCGGCGACCGGCGGCTCGGCGACAGAGGGCGGTTCGTCGACGGGCGGCGCCTCGTCGACCGGGTCCACCACGACGAGCAGCGCAGCCTCGGCCCGCTGTCACACCTCCGAGCTGACCGCCTCGGTGGGCGGCAACGACCCGGGTGCCGGTCAGGAGAACTTCCCGATCGTGCTCACCAACAAGTCGGGCCGCACCTGCACCGTGCGCGGCTTCCCCGGCGCCGCCTTCGTGAACGCCTCCGGCACCCAGCTCGGCCCCGACCCGCAGCGCGAGTCCGGTACCACCGCAACGGCGGTCGCGCTCAAGCCCGGCCAGAGCGCCTGGGCGGGGCTGACCTTCTCCAACCCGGAGATCAGCGGCGCCAAGACGGCCACCCCCACCGCGCTGCTCGTCACCCCGCCGGACGAGAAGGCCTCGCTGAAGGTCGCCTGGAAGAACGGCGCGGTCCCGGTCTCCGGGAACGCCTCCTCGGTGCGTCTGGGCGTGTTCAGCGCCGGTACCGGCGCCTGACCGTCCCCTGACCCGGACCCCGCTGCCCACTCCCCCGGGCGGCGGGGTTCGTCATGTCCGGGCCACGAGTGTCACAGGAGTGCAACACGCGCGGCCGGCTCCGATCTTTTCCGCCGGACCGCCCATCGAACCCGTCGACCACACAGCAACGGGGCTCCGCGAGGGGCCGGGACGACGGAATCGGGGACGGACATGAGCGGCATCTCTCGCAGGCGGGTGCTGACGGCGGGCGCGACGGCAGGGGCCCTGGGCGCCCTGTCCGCATGCTCGAACGGCAACTGGACGCTGAGCGGCACCGGTTCGGCCGGCAGCGGCAAGGGCGGCGCCGAGGGCAGCGCGTCGGCCAGGCCGCTGAAGCTCATCGGCGACGGCTCCACGGCCGACACCGGCGCGCAGCCCCACCAGCCGAAGGCGACGCGAATGGCGCCGGGCAGCAAGCCGCCACAGTTCGTGGTGTTCTCCTGGGACGGCGCGGGCGAGCTCAGCAACAAGCTCTTCTCCCGCTTCCGCAAGGTGGCCGCGGACCACGGCGCGAAGATGACGTTCTTCCTCTCCGGCATCTACACCCTGCCCGAGTCCAAGAAGGACCTCTACCGTCCCCCGCAGCACCCGGTCGGCGCCTCCGCGATCGGCTACCTCTCGGACCGGCACATCCACAACACGCTCCAGCAGGTGCGCGCCGCCTGGCTGGAGGGCCACGAGATCGGCACCCACTTCAACGGTCACTTCTGCGGCAGCGACGGCGTGCGCAACTGGTCCTCCGCCGAGTGGCGCAGCGAGATCGACCAGGCCATGGACTTCGTCACCAAGTGGAAGACGAACACCGGCTTCACCGACCTGGAGCCGCTGCCCTTCGACTACCGCAAGGAGCTGATCGGGGGCCGCACCCCGTGCCTGGAGGGCCAGGCCAACCTGCTGCCCACCGCCGCCGCGCTCGGCTGGAAGTACGACGCCTCCTCCCCCGGCGGCCTGCAGATCTGGCCGGGCAAGGTCCAGGGCAACCGCATCTGGGACTTCCCCCTGCAGTCCATACCGTTCCCCGGGCACTCCTTCCAGGTCCTGTCGATGGACTACAACATGATGTACAACCAGTCGGCCGGCAACCCGCTGGGCGACAAGGCCCAGTACGACGCCTGGCGCACCCAGGCCCGCGACAGCTACCTGGCCGGGTTCGAGCGGGCGTACTCCACCAACCGGGCGCCGTTCTTCATCGGCAACCACTTCGAGCGCTGGAACGGCGGCATCTACATGGACGCCGTCGAGGAGGCGATCGGCAAGATGGCCGAGCACGACGACGTGCGCTTCGTGTCCTTCAAGCAGCTGGTGGCATGGCTGGAGGCACAGGACCAGGCGGTACTGCGGACGCTGCGCACGCTGAACCCGGGCCAGGAGCCGACCGGCGGCTGGGGAGAGTTCCTGGGCGCGGCGGGTACTCCGTCCCCGTAACCGGGTCCGTCCGCCGTCGTCTGCTTTCATGGGCGGGCCGCACTTGATCACGCCTCCGAGGGACGCGCCCTGAACACCCCGCTCGCCGAGACCCTGTCCGTACTCCTGCTCGCCGCCGTCCTGGCCTGGGCCGTGATCCGCCCGCGCGGCTGGCCGGAGGCGGTGCTCGCCGTACCGGCGGCGGGGCTCGTCGTCGCCACCGGGGCGATCTCCATCGACCACGCGCGGGCGGAGGCCGAGCAGCTGGGGCCGGTGGTCGGGTTCCTCGCCGCGGTCCTGGTGCTCGCCCACTTCTGTGACGTGGAGGGCCTGTTCCAGGCCTGCGGGGCGTGGATGGCCCGGTGGTCGGGCGGGCGTCCGGTGCGGCTGCTGACCGCGGTGTTCGCGCTGGCGTCGGTGATCACGGCGGTGCTCAGTCTGGACGCGACGGTGGTGCTGCTGACGCCGGTGGTGTTCGCGACGGCGGCCCGGTCAGGGGTGCGGGCGAAACCGCACGTCTACGCCTGTACGCACCTGTCGAACACGGCCTCGCTGCTGCTGCCGGTGTCCAACCTGACGAACCTGCTGGCGTTCGCGGCGAGCGGGCTGAGCTTCACCCGGTTCGCCGCGCTGATGGTGCTGCCCTGGCTGGTGGCGATCGGCGCCGAGTACCTGGTGTTCCGGCGGTTCTTCGCCCGTGACCTGTCCTCGGCGGCCCCGGGCTCCCAGGACCCGGGCGAGCCGCCCCGGCTGCCGGTGTTCGCGCTGGTGACGGTGGCCTGCACGCTCGCCGGGTTCGTGGTCACCTCGGCGGTCGGCGTCGACCCGGCGTGGGCGGCGTGCGCGGGTGCGCTGGTGCTGGCCGGGCGGGCGCTGCTGCGGCGGAAGGCGACCCCGCTGACGGTGGTGAAGGCGGCGGCGCCGGCGTTCCTGGCGTTCGTGCTGGCGCTCGGCATCGTGGTGCGGGCGGTCGTCGACAACGGGCTCGCGGACGCCCTCGGCCATGTGCTGCCGGACGGGACCGGGCTGCCGGCGCTGCTCGGCATCGCCGCGCTCGCCGCCGTCCTGGCGAACATCGTGAACAACCTGCCGGCGGTGCTGGTGCTGCTGCCGCTGGCCGCGCCGGCCGGTCCGGGTGCGGTGCTGGCGGTGCTGCTCGGGGTGAACATCGGACCGAACCTGACCTACGCCGGGTCGCTCGCGACGCTGCTGTGGCGCAGGATCGTGCACCAGCACGACCACGGGGTGGACCTCGGTGAGTTCACCCGGCTGGGGCTGCTCGCGGTCCCGGCCGCGCTGTGCGGGGCGGTGGTGGCCCTGTGGGCCGCGCTGCAGGTGGTCGGGGTCTAGTCGGATCCCGGACTCTAGTCGGATCTACGGAATCCGGTCGGGATCTCGTCGGGACCCGGTCGGGCTCCAGCTGGGAGGCCATGGAGATGCGGGTGATCGTCTGGCTGGTCGAGGGGACCTGGCCGGCCTGTGTGGACGCGGCGCGTGCTCCTGCGCGGGACGCGTCCGAGGTGGTGCTGCTGCACGTGGCCGAGCCGGGGGTGGCCGGGCTCGCGCACGGCGCCTTCGCGGGGCTGCTGGGCCGGGCCGGCTCGGAACCGGACCCGGAGCAGCGGCTGGTCGAGCTCGGCGGGACGTCGGCGGCGGAGCTGCTGGACGCGGCCGAGGCCCGGCTGGGGCGGCCGTGCACCCGGCTGGAGCGGGTCGGCCGGGTGGAACGGGAGGTGGTGGCGGCCACCGCCGACGCCGGTCTGCTGGTGCTGGCCCGGGACGGCGACCGGTCCCGGCTCGGGCCGCACAGCCTGGGCAAGGCGGCGCGGTTCGTCGTCGACCACGCGCCCTGCCCGGTACTGCTGGTGTGGCCGGAGGGTGCGCCGGACCTGACGACGATGCCGCCCCCGCCGCCGCACCCCTGAGCCCGGGCGGGCTCAGTGCCCGTAGTGGCCTCCACCGCCGTAACCGCCGCCGTAGCCGCCGCCGTAACCGCCGCCGCCCCAGCCGCCGCCGTACTGGCCGCCGCCGGAGCCGTAGCAGTAGCCCGGGTACTCGACGCACGGGTCGTAACCGGCGGTGCTCGACGGCGTCGGCTGCGCGGTCGTCCTCGACGCCGACGGGGTGGGCGTCGGCGTCGCGGGCTTCGCGGCCTTGGTGGTGGGGAGGGCGGACGCGGTCGGGGTCGGAGTGGGCGTCGGGGTGGTGTCGGCGTCCCAGTTGACGAACTGCATCTGCAGGTCGGGCTGGGAGGTGTCCATCACCCAGCGCTGGGCGGCGGCGTTCGTCCGGTTCTTGACCACCAGTGCGCCGCCGCCGTCGGTGGCGGCGGGGGCGAGGGCCAGGTCCTGGTCCCAGCGGGGCACCAGCGCGCCCTGCAGGGTGAAGTCGTAGTGGACGCTCTTGGCCTTGGTCCCGGCGCTCGTCGCGCACGGGGAGAGCCGGACCGAGTAGCCGAGGTGCGAGTCGAGGCACAGGCCGGGGGCGGCGGCGTTGCGCAGCAGTCCGTCGCCCTCGTACGTCCACTGCTGGCTGGCGGTGGAGGAGCACTCGGCGAGTTCGGTCTCGGCGCCCTTGACGGCCTTCTTGCCGACCACGCCGATGCAGAGGCCGGAGGCGATGTTGTGCAGACGGCCGCGCAGGGTGCCCTGGGTGGTCCGGCTGGTGCCGATCCACGACGGGCCCGAGGTGGCGGAGCCGGCGGGCGTGGCGGACGGCTTGGCGGCGGCCGGGGTGCCGTCGTCGCCGGAGCCGAGCACGGACCACAGCACCAGCGGCAGCACGACCAGGCCGCTCACCGTGCCGACGGCCACGGCGAGGTTGCGGCGGCGCACCCGGCGGGCGGCCCGCTGCTTGGCACGGCGGGAAGCGGCCGGGTGCACGACCAGGTCCTTGCCCGCGGCGGCGGGCGACGTGAACGCCTCGCCGCCCGCGAATCCCCCGACGGGCGTGGGCTCGGACTCCGCGGGCTCCCCGCTCCGGTCGGCCCGGGACTCCATGTAGGCGCGGGCGCCCCAGCCGAGCACGGCCTCCGCGAGGGCGGTGCCGAGGCCGCCGTTGAACTGGTGGAGCTGGTCGGCGGTGTACCGGCAGTGCTTGCAGCCGTTCAGGTGCTGCTGGAGGTCCCGGTCGACGTCGATGCCGCCACGTCGGAAGGTCACGTCGATCATCCGGACGTAGCGCTGGCACTCGTCGTCGTGGGCGAGTTCGCGGTGCACCTGGACGCACTCCTCGCGCATCCGCTCGCGGGCCCGGCGCAGTTCGACGTGCGCGTCCTGCTCGTCGAGGCCCAGCAGTGCGGCGGGGGCCGCCAGCGGCTCCGACTCGACCTCGGTGTGCCACAGCACGGTCCGCGAGGACGGGGTGAGCCGCTGGAAGGCGCGGGCCAGCAGTCGCCGGTTCGCGGGCGGGAGCAGCCGGGAGGCGGCCCGTTCGCCCTTGCCGACGCGCAGTTGGGGGTGGAGCAGTTCGCCGCGCCCGTCGTTGTCCCATTCGGCGGCGATACGGCGGACGGTGACGAGGAGTTGGGGGCGCCAGGCGGCGGTCGGACCCGCTTGGCGGAGGGATTCACCGAAGAGTCTGGTGAATGCTGCGGTGGTGAGCATTCCCGCCCCGCGCGTCCCGTCGGTGCACAGACGGGCGTAGGCGAAGGCCGCTTCCCAGTGCCGGTCGAGAAGTTCACCCACGGGGTGCAGGGCGGGCGCCGTGCCCGTCCACTGCTTCAGCTCGGCGCTGAGCTGTTCGTCGGTGACGTCGAACGGCCGGGCGGGGGTAGGGGAATTCCCCAGGCCTGCGTCATTCACGACTGCATTCCTTCCAGACGCAACGCGGGATTCGGCCCATACCGTCTGGTATGCGACCGGTATGCGGCCCGGCCGACGCCTAGGTCGGAAGGGCTTGTTGGGGGGGTTCGGCGCGCCGGAAGCGGCCTCGTGCACGCGGCGGTCGAAAATAATTGTCCGCATGCCGACACGCCACACCTTTGCACAGGCCAGCGCGGCAGAACAAGAGATCTCGGGGTTTTGCGCATTGCCCGGCGGCTGCGGTAATTTGACGATTCGTCAATGACGGAGCCTGCGGTTTGTCGTCGTATCGACATCGCAATTGCCACCGGGATTCGGGACCGACCGCCCCGGTATCGGCGAAAACCATTGAACCACGGCCCGACCTGCACGGGCCGCCAGGCCGTCGGCCTCCGCGAACCAATAGGCGGTCCCCTTAGGGACGTTCACCCGAGCGGTAGGCGCCGGGCGGGACACCGTAGCTTTCTCGGAAAACCCGGCTGAAGTGGAACGGGCTGGGAAATCCGGACGCGGCGGCGACCCGCTCGACGGTCAGGTCGGTGCTCTCCAGCAGCCGGGCCGCGTGCCGCAGCCGTGCCTCGCGCAGTGCGCGCATCGGCGGCACGCCGGTCCGACCGGTGAAAAGGTGGGCGAACCGGGACGGCGACAGCGCGACACGCCCGGCGAGCGAGCGGACCGTGTGCGGGGCGCCGGGGTCGGCGGCGATCAGGTTCTGGGCACGGCGTACCCGCTCGTCCCCGGCGTCCGGGCCGGGCGCCGCCGGGTGGCCGCCGGCGGTCGCGAGCAGGACGGCCTCCTCCAGCGCGCACAGGGCGAGTTCGCGTGCGGCGGTGCCGTGCGCGACGGCGACGGGGGCGTCGCCGGGTTGCGCGGCGGGCGGCGCGCCGGTGCCGGTCCAGCGGGAGTCGGCGAGCACGCGGTGGAAGGCCGCCTCGATGCGGTCGCGGGTGCCGTCCGGGGCGCGGGCGGCGTACACGCCGTCGCCGAGGGCGCGGGGACCCAGCCACGGCATCCAGTGGGGGCGGACCTGGCAGTGGGTCCACCAGAACCGCCAGCGGCGGGCGCCGGGCCCGACGGCGTAGCTGTGCGGGACGCCGGGGGCGAGGACGACGAGGTCGCCGGGGCGTGCCGGGGTCTCCACCGCCCCCTGCCGGAGCAGGCCCTGGCCGTCCGTCGTCCAGGTGAGCAGCCAACTGCTCGCCCCTTCGGGACGGTTGACCCGGTAGCCGGGACCCTCGTCGTAGCGGCCGGTGACGACCATGCCGGGCGGCGGGGCCGGGACAGCAGTGCCGGGCAGCTCCGCAGCGCTCATGGGCATCCTCTCCGGGGGCGCGTCGGCCTAGCGTGACAGGTCCAGGGCACCGGAGCGAGGAGGACGGGCATGACAGCCACAGGCATCGACACCACCGTCTTGCGGCAGTTCGAGGAGGACGGGTTCATCGTCGTACGGGGGTTGTTCGGGTACGACGAGATCGACCGGCTGTGCGCGGAGTTCGCGGCGTTGCACGCGGCGGGTGAGGTGGTGCCGGGACACTTCGAACCGAAGCCGTCGGCGGATCCGCTGCACCGGTATCCGCGGGTGATGCAGCCCCACGAGATCAGCGCGCTCGCGCGGCGCTTCCTGCTGGACGCGCGGCTCCGGGTGGTTCTGGAGGCGCTGTTCGGGGAGGAGGTGCTGGCGGCGCAGAGCATGTTCTACTTCAAGCCGCCGGGGGCCCGGGGGCAGGCGCTGCACCAGGACAACTTCTACCTGCGGGTGGAGCCGGGGACGTGTGTCGCCGCGTGGGTGGCCTGCGAGGCGATCGACCGGGAGAACGGCGGTCTCGAAGTGGTGCCGGGGACGCACCGGATGGACCTGTTCTGCCCGGAGGAGTCGGACGCGGGGCTGTCGTTCGCGCGGGAGTACGTGGCACCGCCGGAGGGGCTCGCGGCGGTGCCGGTCGATATGGGGCCGGGGGATGTGCTGTTCTTCAACGGGAGCCTGGTGCACGGGTCCCAGCCGAATCGCTCCGCCGGGCGGTTCCGGAGGTCGTTCATCGGTCACTATGCGGGGCGGTCGGCGGAGCGGATCGGGGGGTACTACCGGACGTTGTCCATGGGTGGGGAACCTGTTCCTCTGCTGGAGAGCGAAGGGGGTGGTCCGTGCGGGACCGAGCGGTTGTGATGCGGGTGCGGGTGGGTGGGGACTGGTCGCGCGGTTCCCCGCGCCCCCAAGGGGGCGCGTCTCAGTGGCCGGAGATTGGATGGGGGCCGTACGGCTGCTCCAATTCCTCCAACTCCTTGTCGCTCAGCCGAAGTTCCACCGCCGCCACCGCGTCCTCCAAGTGGTTCGGCTTCGAGGCGCCGATGATCGGGGCGGTCACCGTGTTCTGGTGGAGGAGCCAGGACAGGGCCACCTGGGCGCGTGGGACGCCCCGGTCCGCGGCGATGCGGGTGACCGCCTCGACGATCGCGCGGTCGCCCTCCTGGTAGAGGCGGTTGCCGAAGTTGTCGTTCGCGCTGCGCTCGGTGACCGTGCCCCAGTCGCGGGTGAGGCGGCCCCGGGCCAGCGGGCTCCACGGCAGCACGCCCACGCCCTGGTCGGCGCAGAGCGGCAGCATCTCGCGCTCCTCCTCGCGGTAGAGGAGGTTGTAGTGGTTCTGCATGGAGACGAACTTGGTCCAGCCGTGCCGCTCGGCCGTGTACTGGGCCTTGGAGAACTCCCAGGCGTACATCGAACTCGCCCCGATGTAGCGGGCCTTGCCCGCCTTGACGACGTCGTGCAGGGCCTCCATCGTCTCCTCGACCGGGGTGGCGTGGTCGTAGCGGTGGATCTGGTAGAGGTCGACGTAGTCGGTGCCGAGACGGCCGAGGCTGTGGTCGATCTCGGTGAGGATCGCCTTGCGGGACAGGCCGCCGCCGTTGGGGCCGGGGCGCATCCGGCCGTGCACCTTGGTGGCGAGGACGATCTCGTCGCGCCGGGCGAAGTCGCGCAGCGCCTTGCCGACGATCTCCTCGCTGGTGCCGTCGGAGTAGACGTTGGCGGTGTCGAAGAAGTTGATGCCGGACTCCAGCGCCTGCCGGATCAGCGGGCGGGACGCCTCCTCGTCGAGGGTCCACTCGTGGGTGCCGCGGTCGGGCAGGCCGTAGGTCATGCAGCCGAGGCAGATCCGGGACACGTCCATACCGGTGCGGCCGAGCTTCACGTACTCCATCGTTGTCTCCCACCGTCGAGATCACGTCGTACAGAGGCGAGCGTACGTCGGCCGGCCGTCCGGTCTCCTGTCGTGGCGGTGGCCGGCGGTGGTTATCGGACGCCGTCGGGGCCGTCCAGCAGGTCCAGCGCGCGTTCCCAGGCGAACTCGGGGCGCCCGCCGTCCGTTTCGGGCTCGCCGGCGTAGGGGTCGCCGAAGCGGACCCCGAGCGTGCGCAGCCGGGTCAGGCTCTCCTGGTAGGCGGGGTGTGCGGCGAGCGCGCCGGCGACGCAGGGCAGGACGGCGATCGGGACGTCGAGCCCCAGGGCCTCGCAGAGGGTGCCGACGGCGAGGGTGTCCGCGAGGCCCGCGGCCCATTTGTTGACGGTGTTGAAGGTGGCCGGGGCGACGACCACGGCGTCCGGCGCGGGAAACGGGCGCGGATCGGCGGGGCGGCGCCAGGCCGACCTGATCGGACGGCCGGTGCGCGCCTCCGCCTCCGCGGTGTCGAAGAAGCCGTTCATGGCGGCGGGCGTGGCGATGACCCCGACCTCCCAGCCGCGGCCGTGGGCCGCGGTGATGAGCCCGCCGACGCCGGCGGCGACACCGGCGGCGCAGACGACCAGGTAGAGGAAGGGCTTGCGGGGCTCGTCGGTCATCCGGGAACCCTATGCGCGGGCTACCGGAGCGGGAAGGACAGGCCCCGCTCGGACTCCGGGCGCGGACCGTGGATCCGGCGCTCGTGCTCCTCGATCGGCACGTCGTTGATGCTGGCCTCGCGCCGGGTCATCAGTCCGTGCCCGTCGAACTCCCAGAGCTCGTTGCCGTACGAGCGCCACCAGCGGCCGTCCGCGTCGTGGCACTCGTACTGGAAGCGGACCGCGATGCGGTCGCCGTCGAAGGCCCACAGGTCCTTGCGGAGCGCGTAGTCGAGTTCTCGGTCCCACTTCGCGGTGAGGAACTCGACGATCGCGGCCCGGCCGGTGACGAAGACGTCCCGGTTGCGCCAGACCGAGTCCTCGGAGTAGGCGAGCGCGACGCGTTCGGGGTCCCGGGTGTTCCAGGCGTCCTCGGCGGCCTGGACCTTCTGGAGCGCGGTCTCCCGGGTGAAGGGCGGCAGGGGCGGGCGGTCGGCCATGGTCTCCTCCTCGATCAAAGGGAGAACGTGCGTTCTCCGGGTCGCTGCTACCGTAGGAGAACGCACGTTCTCTCGTCAAGGAGTGACCCATGGACAGCGCGGTCGCGCGTGAGCAGGCTCTGGACGCCGCCGAGCGGCTGTTCTACGGGCGCGGGGTGCAGTCCGTCGGGATGGACGACATACGCGGCGCCTCCGGCGTCTCCCTCAAGCGGCTCTACCAGCTCTTCCCCGCGAAGGAGCAGCTCGTGGAGGCCTATCTGGAGCGGCGGGACGTGCGCTGGCGGCAGCGGCTCGCCGAGGACGTCCGGCGGCACGAGGACCCCCGCGAGCGGATCCTCGCGGTCTTCGACTGGCTGGAGGGGTGGTTCGGGGAGGCGGACTTCCGGGGCTGCGCCTGGATCAACGCGTACGGCGAGCTCGGTGCCACCTCCCCGCGGGTGGTGGCCCAGGTGCGGGGCCACAAGCGGGCGTTCCGGGACTACCTCGCGGAGCTGGTGGCCGACGCCGGGCTGGACACCGCGCTGACCGGGCCGCTGTTCCTGCTCGCCGAGGGGGCGATGGTCACCGCGGGCGTCACCGGGAGCACGGAGCCCGCGGCGGAGGCCCGCGCGGCGGCCCGGGTGCTGCTGCGCGCAGGGTGAGGTCAGGCCACGGCGGCCAGCCGGGAGAGGGCGGTGCGGGCCCCGGCGAGGGAGGCGGCGGCTGCCTCCTCCTGGCCGGCCAGGAAGGGCAGCACGTCGACGCGGGTCAGCTCGGCGGCCACCGGGTGGAGGTGCCCGGGCCGGACGCCGAGCCGGGCCGTCCAGGCCTTCAGGTAGGGCAGCTGGAAGTCCAGGTCCGCCCGGCCGCTCTCCGGGCCGTAGGCGCCGCCGCGCGCCAGGACGGCCACCACCCGGGTGGCGGACAGCAGACTCTCCCCCGTGTCCGGGTGGGTGAAGGCGCCGGGGAAGGTCACCCGGTCGATCCACGCCTTGAGGGCCGCGGGCACCGCGAAGTTGTACATGGGGACGCCGAGCAGCACCGTGTCCGCGGCGGCCAGCTCGGCGACCAGGGGCAGGGTCAGTTCCCACTCGCGGGCCTCCGCGCGGCTCTCGATCAGCGCGGGCACCTTGGCGGGCGGCACGAAGCCCTCGCGCTCCACCCGGCGGCCGAGGGTGGTGTACGCGCCGGTGAGCGGGGGCACCGGGGTGGCGGTGAGGTCGCGGTGGCGGTACTCCCCCGCCGGGTGCCCGACGCGCCAGGCGCGGGCGAAGTCCGCGGTCAGGCGCCTGGTCACGGAGTCGGCGGTCGCGTCGGCGCTGGAGTCGATGTGCAGCAGCATGGGGTGGTCACCTCGGTCGGTCCGGATACGTCGACGGGGTGACGGAGTACGGAGCGGAAAGGTGACCCCATGGACCGGCACGACGACCTGGCGGCGGAGTTCGAGGCGCGGCGCGCACGGCTGCGGGCCGTCGCCTACCGCATGCTGGGCTCGGCCGGGGACGCCGACGACGCGCTCCAGGAGGCCTGGCTGCGGCTGAGCCGCGCGGGCGGCGCCGGCATCGGCAACCTCACCGCCTGGCTGACGACGGCCGTCTCCCGCATCTGCCTGGACGTGCTGCGCGCCCGCGCCGCGCACCGCGAGGAGCCGTACGGCGAGGATCTGCCGGAGCGCGCGGGCGGCGACGGGCCCGAGGAGGAGGCCGTGCTGGCCGAGTCGGTGGGGCTAGCCCTGCTGGTGGTGCTGGAGACGCTGAGTCCGGCCGAGCGGGTCGCGTTCGTGCTGCACGACGTGTTCGGGGTGCCGTTCGAGCGGATCGCGGCGATCACCGACCGTTCGCTGCCGGCCGCGAAGAAGCTCGCCAGCCGGGCCCGGCACAAGGTCCGCGGCACGCCCGCGCTGCCGGCCGCCGAGCAGGACCGGCACCGCGGGGTCGTGGAGGCGTTCCTGGCCGCCGCCCGGGGCGGCGACCTGGGCGCGCTGCTCGGCCTGCTCGCCCCGGACGTGGTCCGGCACGCCGACCCCGCGACCCTGCCGCCGGGGGTGGCGGCGGAGCTGCGGGGCGCGCGGGCGGTCGCGGAGGGCACGGTGCTGCTGCGCGAACGCGCCCGGTCGGCCGTACCGGCCCTGGTGGACGGCCGGGTCGGCCTCGTCGTCGCCCCGCGCGGACGGCTGCTGTACGTCCTGCGGTTCACCGTCGAGGGCGACCGGGTGGCGGCGTACGAGGTGGTCGCCGACCCGGTGCGGCTGGGGCGGCTGGAAGTGGCGGTGCTCGACGTGCCGGCGGCTGCCTGAGGCCCGTCCGGCGAGCAGGCCTCAGCCCGTCGGTTCCTTGACCGTGATGGCGTGCACCGGGCAGGCCCGGGCCGCCTCCTTGACCAGCGGGTCGCCGCCGCCGTCCTCCTTGCCGGGAAGCAGGGCGCTGAAGCCGTCGTCGTCCTGGGTGAAGACGTTCGGGGCGGTGAGGGCGCACTGCCCCGCGCCGATGCAGACGTCCGTGTCGATCTCGATGTGCATGGCAGGAGCCTCTTACCAGGTCACGGGGAGTTCCAGCATCCCCTGGATCGTGTCGCCGGGTTTGAAGGGAATCTCCTCCGGCGGTGCGGCGAGCCGCAGGTCCGGGAGCCGCTCCCACAGGGTGCGCAGGGCGATCTCCAGTTCGGTGCGGGCCAGGTTCTGGCCCAGGCACTGGTGGATGCCGAAGCCGAAGGCCACGTGGTGGCGGGCCGGGCGGTGCCAGTCGAGGGTGTCGGGGTCGTCGTACACGGACTCGTCGCGGTTGATGACCGAGGTCGCGAAGAGCACGCCGTCGCCCTTGCGGATGGTCGCGCCGTCCATCTCGATGTCCTCCAGGGCGACGCGCAGCAGCCCGTCGGCGATGGACAGCATCCGCATCAGTTCCTCGACGGCGGCCGGCACCAGCGCGGGGTCGGCGCGCAGCTCGGCGAGCCGCTCGGGCTGCTGGAGCAGGGTGAAGGTGCCCAGCGAGATCATGTTGGCGGTGGTCTCGTGCCCGGCGACCAGCAGGATGAGGGCCAGGGAGACGACCTCGGCGCGGTCCAGGGCACCCTCGCGCAGCCGCTCGTGGACGAGGTCGTCGAGGACGCCGTCGCCGGGCGCCTCGTCCCGGCTCTTGCGGTCGGCCAGGTCGCCCAGGTAGGCCTCCAGCTGGTCCCGCGCGTCCAGGGAGTCGGCGGGCGCCGGACCGCGCAGCAGCCGCCGGGACTGCGCCTCGAAGAACTCGTGGTCGGCGTAGGGCACACCGAGCAGGTCGCAGATGACCATGGACGGCACGGGCAGTGCGAAGGAGCTCACCAGGTCGGCGGGCGGCCCCGCGGCGATCATCCTGTCGAGCAGCTCGTCGACGATCCGCTGGATGGCCGGGCGCATCACGGTCGCCCGCTTGAGGGTGAAGTCCGGGATCAGCATCCGGCGCTGGGTCTGGTGCTCGGGGTCGTCGAGGCCGAGCAGGGCGACCTGGCGGCGTTCCCGGGCCGCCGCGAACCGGGCGTTCGGCATCGGGAAGTCCTCCCGCCTGCGGTCGCTGGAGAGCCGGGGGTCGGCGAGCAGCGCCCGGGCCGCGCCGTGGCCGGTGACCGCCCAGGCGGTGCGGCCGTCGTAGAGGCGGATGCGGGACAGCGGGGTGTCGTCGCGCAGGGGTTCGTAGCCGGTGGGCGGGTGGTAGGGGCACGTGCGGTTCTGCGGCCAGGCCACGGGGTCGGCCAGGCCGCCGGGAGAAGTGGGTTCCGTCAGGTCCGTCAGTTCTTTCATGGAAGACCTCGCAGACGAGTGTCGTACGTCGTGCCGATCTTCATTAGATGCTCGGGGCACCTAAGGGGCGACCGGAAGTTCGGCCAGATCGCCGCAGCGGGTGATCTGGCCGAACCGCGTTCGGCCGGGGGACGATTCCGCGCCGAAATTCGCTTGCCGGTGCGGCGACGCGGGCCCCAGGATCTGCGCATGAACTCTCCTGCCGCCATCGTGCCGCTGACCACCGCGACCTTCCGTCGGGTGCGGGTCCAGCAGCAGCCGGGGCGTCCCCGGAGGCCCGAGCCCGCACGCGCGTGACGGCCGCGCTCGTCGCCGGCCTGCTCGCCGGGTACGGGATCGCCGTCCCGGTCGGTGCGGTCGGCACGTATCTAGTGTCCCTCACGGCCCGTACGTCACTGCGGACCGGCGCCTGCGCCGCACTGGGCGTGGCCAGCGCCGACGGCCTGTACGCCCTGCTGGCCACGGTCGGCGGTGCCGCGCTCGCGGCGGCGCTGGTACCGGTCCTCGGACCGCTGCGGCTGGTGTCGGCGCTGGTGCTGGTGGGGCTCGCCGTGCGCGGTGCGGCGGTCGCGCTGCGCCGGTACCGGGAGCGGCGGCTCGCGACCCGGGCCGAGCGGCCGGTACCCGGCCCCGGACGGGCGTATCTCGGCCTCCTCGGGATCACGCTGCTCAACCCCACCACAGTGATCTATTTCGCCGCCCTGGTGGTCGGCACGCGTTCCGCCGAGGCGGTACGGCCGCTGGAGCAGGGTGTCTTCGTCCTCGCGGCCTTCGCCGCGTCCGCGAGCTGGCAACTCCTGCTGGCGGGCGGCGGGGCGCTCCTCGGCCGCGGCCTGACCGGCCATCGGGGCCGCCTGCTCACGGCGCTGCTGTCGAGCTGCGTGATGCTGGGGCTGGCGGCCAGGATGGTGCTGTGACCGGACCGGCGTCCGGTGCGCCCGGGACGCGGGCGAGATCCCGTCACCCGACCGGTGTCGTGCGGATGATCCGGGGCACTTCGCGTGTTGAATCATGTCGTCATTCTTGGAACCGACGAGGGGACGGACCTCATGCCTCTTGAGGGCGAGTACGAGCCCAGCCCGACCGCCTGGGTGCGCGAGCAGGTCGAGTTGTACGAGAGCTCGGGCGGGAAGGAGGGCACGACTCTGATGGACACGGGGATGCCCGTCATCCTGCTCACCACCCTGGGGGTGAAGAGCGGGAAGATCCGCAAGACCCCGCTGATGCGGGTGGAGCACGACGGCGCGTACGCCGTGGTCGCCTCGCAGGGCGGCGCGCCCAAGCATCCGGTCTGGTACTTCAACGTGAAGTCGCATCCGGTCGTCGAGCTCCAGGACGGGCCGGCCAAGCAGGACATGACCGCCCGCGAGGTCACCGGCGCGGAGAAGGCCCAGTGGTGGGAGCGGGCCGTCGCGGCGTACCCGCCGTACGCGGAGTACCAGCAGAAGACCAGCCGGGAGATCCCGGTGTTCGTGCTGGAACCGAAGTAACCGGCCCCGGAGTAACGATCCGAGGTAAACGGATCCGGAGCGGCCGGAACCGGAACAGGGGAACTGACGGTTCCGGGAATTCATTCCGGCCGGGGACCGGCGGAATTTAGAAAAATCTGTTTCGGGAAGGCATGAACCGGCTTCGTGCCGGGCAGCCGAATATCAGGCCCCGCCGCGTTCCCCCGTCGCGGCGGGGCTTTCATGTGCCTCGGACGACGAACTGTCGGCCTCAGGTGCCGCTGCGCCGGTGTCCCGGGAACGCATTCCCTCAGGGCCCCCGGTCGACCACAGGGCGGCCCCGGACAAGGAGGACGCATGAGCGACGACGCCGGCGACGGCAACAGCGCGCTGGGACACAAGGCCTTCGACCGGTCCCCCAGCCACTTCAGGGACCGGATCACCGCGGACGGACGGGACGGCTGGCCGGTGGCTGCCGGGCGCTACCGGCTGGTGGTCAGCCGTGCCTGCCCGTGGGCGAGCCGGGCGGTGATCTCCCGCCGGCTGCTCGGTCTGGAGGACGCCCTGTCCCTCGCCGTCACCGACCCGATCCAGGACGACCGCAGCTGGCGCTTCACCCTCGACCCCGGCGGCCGTGACCCGGTGCTCGGCATCCGGTACCTCAGCGAGGCCTACGACCGGCGCGAGACCGGCTGTCCGGGCGGGGTGAGCGTGCCCGCGGTCGTGGACGTGCCGAGCGGGAAGCTGGTCACCAACGACTACCAGCGGCTGACGGTGGACCTGGCCACCGAGTGGACGGCGCTGCACCGGCCGGGGGCGCCGGACCTCTACCCGGTACGGCACCAGGACGAGATCGACGCGGTGGTGGCGGGGGTGTACGAGGACGTCAACAACGGGGTCTACCGGGCCGGGTTCGCCCACGAGCAGCAGACGTACGAGGAGGCGTGCGCCGGTGTGTTCCGGCGGCTGGAGCTGCTCGCCGGGCGGCTGGCCGGGCAGCGCTACCTGGTCGGGGACACGATCACGGAGGCCGACATCCGGCTGTTCACCACGCTGGTGCGGTTCGACGCCGTCTACCACGGTCACTTCAAGTGCAACCGGTACAAGCTCGCGGAGAGCCCGGTGCTGTGGGCGTACGCCAGGGACCTCTACCAGACGCCGGGATTCGGTGACACCGTCGACTTCGACCACATCAAGCGCCACTACTACCAGGTCCACACCGGGATCAACCCGACCCGTATCGTGCCCCTCGGCCCGGACACCGCCGGGTGGCTGACGCCCCATCACCGGGAGGAGCTCGGTGGCCGGCCCTTCGGGGACGGGACGCCGCCGGGCCCGGTGCGGGCGGCCGAGGAGGTCGCGGTCGCCGGGCGGCCCTGAGAACGCGGAGGCAGGCATGGCCAAGAGCAGGAAGAAGCTGAAGCTCCCCCTCGTCTACGCGCCCCTCGGGTTCGTGCTGAGCTGGGCCGGCGGGGCGTTGGGCGCGCTGGCCTTCCGCCGCACCTGGAAGGCGCTGCGCGGCGAGGACGACGCGCCCGACGCCCTGGACCGGGACCGCGGCTGGGGCGAGGTGCTGCTGGCCGCGGCGGTCCAGGGCGCGGTCTTCGCGGTGGTGCGCAGCGCGGTGGACCGCACCGGCGCCACGGCCATAGAGCGCTCGACCGGGGTGTGGCCGACGGCCGGCAAGGGGGGCAGGGACTGAGCGGTCCCCGCCCTGCTCCCTCCGAGGGTTCTCCCGGCCCGGCCGTCCCCGTTCGGCGGGTTCAGGCGCCCGCCGACCGCTCCCCGGACCGCTCACCCGCGCCCGCAGGCCGCTCCCCGGACCGCTCACCCGCGCCCGCAGGCCGCTCCCCTGGCCGCTCCCCCGCGCCCGGTCGGGCCAGCCGGGCCTCGGCCGCCGTCAGCAGCAGGTCGAGGGCGGCCGGGTAGGAGCTGCCCCGCATCGAGGCGACGAGGTGGCGGGCGGTGGCCGCGATGTTCGGGTGGCTGTCGGCGGGCAGCCGGGCGTAGGTCGCCCGCCACACGTCCGCCTCGGCCTCCCGGGCGGGCTCCGGCAGCGCGGTGTTGGCCGAGTCGAGGGCGCCGTAGGCGAGGGCCTGGTCGACGAAGGCGTGGTAGACGCGGACCGCCTCGGCGTCCGGGAACCCGGCCTTCCGGAGTATCCCGAGAATGGTCTCGACGGCCTGGATCTCGTACGTCCGTCCGGTCACCCGGTGGGCGCTGAGCGCCGCCGCCCGGGGGTGGGCGAGGGCACCCGCGTGCATCCGCAGGCCGAGGTCGCGCAGGTCGGCGCGCCAGTCGCCGGTGGGCCGCCAGACGCGCAGCGTACGGCCGATCAGCTCGTCGGCCACGGCGAGCATCAGGTCGTCGGTGTGCCGGAAGTAGCGGTAGAGGGAGCTGGGATCGGCGCCCAGGGCACGGCCGAGGCGGCGCACCGAGAGGGCGTCCGCGCCGTGCTCCTCGATCAGCCGCATCGCGGTCTCGACGATCAGCTCCTCGGAGAGCACCACGCCCTGTTTGGTGGGCCGCCTGCGCTGCCGGGCGGCGGCCGGGACGACACGTTCGCTCAACGGACCTCCTCATGACGTGCGGGCACCTTACGACAACACCGTTGACCTGTGAAGGGCACCGGCAGTTTCATGTCCCGTCACCGGGGCCGACCAGTCCGGCCCCCCTGGTGCGAGCGGAGTGTGCCGGCCATGTCCGACCAGCCCTACACAGCGGATCCCCCCGAGTTGCGCAGATCCCTCGGCGTCCTCGACGGCGTGGCGGTCGCCGCGTCCAGTACGGCCGCCACGACCAGCATCGGCATCGGCCTGGGGGTGACGGCCGGGGTGGTCGGGCTGCACCTGCCGGCCATCATGCTGCTGGCGTTCGTGCCGGTCCTCGGCATCGCGGGCGCCTACTCCCGGCTGAACCGGGTGGAACCGAACGCGGGCAACGGCTATGTGTGGGTGGGCCGTTCGCTCAATCCGTGGCTCGGCTTCCTGGTGGGCTGGGTGAACATCGTGGCGACGGTGGCCTTCCTCGCGTACACCACGGCGGTCACCGGCTCGGCCCTGCTCCAGCTGGCCGGGGAGGCCGGAGTGCACCGCGTCGGCGGGCTCGCCCTCGACCCCGGTTCGACGGCGCAGACCACGGCCCTCGGGATCGTGGTCCTGGTCGCCGTCACCCTCACCGCCGTGACCGGCATCCGCACCGCCGCCCGCCTGCAGACCGGGCTGCTGGTCTTCGAGTACGCGGTCCTGCTCGGGTTCTGCGGCTACGGCATCGTCGAGGGACCCCACCCCTTCAGCCTGAGCTGGTTCGACCCGTTCGCGATCCCGTCGGCGACGGCGCTGGCACAGGGCCTGCTGTTGTCGGTCTTCTGCTACTGGGGTTTCGAGGCCGCGTTCAGCGTCAACGAGGAGGTCCGCGACCCCCGGGACGCCTCCCGGGCCGGGCTGATCACCCTGGTGACCATGCTGGGACTGTTCCTGCTCGGCTCGGTGGCCTTCCAGCGGGTGCTGTCGGAGCAGGAGCTGGCCGGGCACGGGGCCGAGGGGCTGGCGTTCTTCGGCGACCGGCTGGCCACGCAGCCGTGGGCCGCGCTGCCGCTGGTGGCGCTGATGTTCTCGGCGGTGGCCTCGCTCCAGGCCGGGGTGATCCCGACGGCCCGGGGCATGTTCGCGATGAGCCGGGACCGCACCCTCGGGCCGGTGTGGTCCAGGGTCAGCGCCCGGTACGGGACCCCGGCGGCCGGCACGGTGCTGATCGGCGCGCTGGCCGCGGCGGTCGCCGGAACGGCCCTGGTGATCCCGCGGCTCGCCGACATGATCATGGCGACGGTGAACGCGGTCGGCATCGTCGTCGCCCTGTCCTACGCGCTGACCGCGCTCGCCGCCGCCGCGCGCTTCCGTTCCCTGCTGCGCGAGGACTGGCGGCAGGGCGTACGGGCCGTGGTGCTCCCGGCGTTGAGCGCCCTCGCCCTGCTCGGCCTCGGCGGCTACCTCGGCTGGTCCTTCTACACCTCCACCGACCACTTCGAGGTCAGCGCGGACAACGGGTGGTTCCTGCTGGCCACCCCGCTGGCGATGATCGCGTCCGGGTTCGTCGCGGCCGGCTGGGCGAAGTACGTGCGCCAGTCGCCGTACTTCCGCACCGGCCGGGGCACCGACGCCGACGCGCCCCAGCTGCTCACGACCCCCAACTGAGGAACAGGAAACATGCACGCAGATCTGCTCTTCACCGGCGGCCCCGTCCTCACCCCCGAGGGCCCCGCGGCCACTGCCGTGGCCGTCACCGGTGAGCGCATCACGGCCGTCGGCTCCGCCGGGGAGCTGCGGGAGCTCGCCGGGCCGCGCACCGAGGTGGTCGACCTCGCCGGGCGGCTGCTGCTGCCGGGGTTCCAGGACGCGCACGTCCATCCGGTCCCGGCGGGCCTCGAACTGGCCCAGTGCGACCTGACCGGGCTGCTGACCGCCGAGGCGACCGTGGCCGCCGTGCACGCCTACGCCGCGGCGCATCCGGAGCGGCCGTGGATCCTGGGCGGCGGCTGGTCCATGGAGGCGTTCGAGGGCGGTACGCCGGCGAAGGAGCTGCTGGACGCCGTCGTACCGGACCGGCCGGTGTACCTGCCCAACCGGGACCATCACGGGGCGTGGGTCAACAGCCGGGCGCTGGAGCTGGCCGGGATCGGCCGCGACACGCCCGACCCCGCCGACGGGCGGATCGAGCGGGACGCCTCCGGCGCGCCGAGCGGCACGCTCCAGGAGGGGGCGATGCAGCTGGTCGGCCGGCTCGCCCCGCCGGCCGGCCCCGCGGACCGGCTGGCGGCGCTGCTGGACGCGCAGCGCCATCTGCACGCGCTGGGCATCACGGCCTGGCAGGACGCGCTGATCGGGGACTTCCTCGGCATGGACGACCCGTCCTCGGCGTATCTGGCGGCGGCCCGGGACGGTTCGCTGACCGCGCGGGTGGTCGGGGCGCTGTGGTGGGACCGCGAGCGCGGCGCCGAGCAGATTCCCGAACTCGTCGAGAAGCGGGCCGCGTCGACCCACGGCAGGTTCCGGGCGGGCACGGTGAAGCTGATGCTGGACGGGGTCGCCGAGAACGGCACGGCCGCGCTGCTCGATCCCTACCTGGACCCCTGCGGTTGCGCGACGCGCAACCGGGGCAAGAGTTTCATCGATCCGGGGCAACTCCCGAAGTACGTGACCGAGTTGGACGCCCTCGGTTTCCAGTGCCACTTCCACGCGCTCGGCGACCGGGCGGTACGGGACGCCCTGGACGCGGTCGAGGCGGCGCGGGCCGCCAACGGGATGAGCGACACGCGGCCTCACCTGGCACATCTCCAGGTCGTGCACCCCGCCGACATACCGCGCTTCGCCCGACTCGGCGCCACCGCGAACATCCAGCCGCTGTGGGCCGCGCACGAGCCGCAGATGGACGAGCTGACGATCCCCTTCCTCGGCGCGGAACGCGCGGGATGGCAGTACCCGTTCGGGTCGTTGCTGCGCTCCGGGGCCCGGCTCGCGGCCGGCAGCGACTGGCCGGTGAGCAGCCCCGATCCGCTCCAGGGCATCCATGTCGCGGTGAACCGGGTCGAACCGGACGGCGACGCGCCGGTGTTCCTGCCGGAGGAACGGCTGGGACTCGCGGCGGCGATCAGCGCGTACACGGCCGGTTCGGCCTACGTGAACCATCTCGACGACACCGGGCGGGTGGCGGTGGGGGCGCTCGCGGATCTGGTGGTCCTGGACCGCGACCCGTTCGCCGGGCCCCCTGAGCGCATCGCGGACACACGCGTCGCGCACACATACGTCGGGGGCGCGCGAGTGTACTCAGCTCAGGAGGTATGAGCAGTAACACACATCACGGCCAGGTCACGCGTAGATCATTTACGCTCTGGGCAGCCTCGTAGCGCCTCACGGCTCAACTTTCGAGCCACGAAGGCCAGTTCGAGTGCACGGGTGGCCGACAGGCCACCCGTTCGCAGGGACGGGGGGACTCTGCGCACTGTCGCCCGAAAGGAAACACATGCCTCAGGACGTCACCTTCGACCTGCCCTTCGCGTCCCCCGTCGATGAGCATCCGGAGTTCGCGCGCCCGTCATCCGCGCCGGCTCCGGGACATGGACCTGGTGTGCGGCCTCATCAGCACTGCTGAGGCCGCACACCAGGTCCTCGTCCTGTAGCAGGAGCGCTGCGCCGAGGACGCGTCCGCCGTGGACCGGCGCCCCGTCGGGCGACCCGCTCCGCTGCCCCTGCCGTCGGCACAGCAGTCGCACCCCCCACGGTCGTTCGCGGGCGTCCGCGGGCGTTCTCAGCCGTTCGCAGCCGTTCGCTGCGGCAGCCGGAGCCGGTCGCGTACTTCCGGCCACCCGGCACGGCCGCAGCGGCAGGGACCCGCACCCCCGGACAGGACCGCCGACGACCGCAGTCGGCCGATTCCGTTGTCATGACCACAGCTTGAAGGAGACCGGTGTGAATTCCCGAGGCGTAGGTGCTGTCCAGAAGGCGTCCGCCGACAGCCTGCTCCCGGCGCAGCCGAGCGCCCCGCTCCAGCCCGCGGAGACGGGGAACGCCCTGGCCCGCCTCCTGACCGAACGCGTCAAGGGGGCCACGGAGCAGTACCGGAGGGAGCAGAACGCCGCCCGGGAGCGGCTGGACCCGCTCGGTTCCCCCCGCCCCGGCACCACGCTGCAGCTGCCGGGAGCCCTCCGGTCGGCGCCGCGCACCTTCCTCCCGCCCGACGAGGAGGGCTACGCCCGGCTGAAACGGCTCGACGCCGGCCTGCGCACGATCGAGGCGGCCTTCCCCCAGGTCGGCACCGACATCGAGCTCTGCCGGCTGACCTCCGCGATGCTGGAGGGGGCCTGGCGGACCCGGGCGCTCGCCCCGCCGCGCGAGGAGGAGCAGACCGCCTGCGCCTGCCCGCTCTGCCGTCACCTGCCCACGCCCCCCGCCCGCACGCTGGACGACTACGGCTGGCGGCAGAGCGCCGGCCGTCCCCTCACGGTCAAGACCTGGCCGTACCGGCGGGAACTCGACAGCGTCCTGACCGGTGGCTGGTCCTGGACCCGGCAGATGAACGACCTGGAGCGCGATCTCGGCCACCGGCACCGCTTCGAGGACGACATCCTCGTCTTCCACGAGTACCGGCGCGTGATCGACACCATCGACACCGCGCGCCTGACCCAGCACGTCGAGAGCCGCCTGGCCGAGAACTTCAGCACCCCGAGCGCTCGGGCCCTGGTCTCCGGGCTCTTCTCGGCCCACAAACGGTCCGTCGACGAGTACTGGCTCCGCCAGCACCACGCGGGCCGTGTCGTGCTCCCCCAGACCAACCCGCTCGACCAGAGCGCCTATTCGGTCCTGCAGATGCTGGACTGCCTGTTCTGGCACGTCGCGCCCGACACCGAACTGTGGCAGGAGGAGAACCTCGCCTCCCTGCTGCTGTGCCGCGTCATCGACGACATGGCCGACGTCCGGGCCGACGCCCTCACCGGCGAGATAAGCAACTTCTGGCTCGCCGACATGCCGACCCACACCAAGGCGTTCTACTCCGCCTGTGCGATAGCCCTCGTCAAGTACGGCTGCATGCCCGAGGCGCACCGGCCGATGTGGAACACCTGGCTGCTGACCACCACCATCGTCTGGATGGGGCTCACGGGCCGCCACGCCCTGTGGTTCGACGGCATCACCCAGGGCCTGGCCCCGGCCGAGGGATGCGCGCTGTGCGACCTGCAACCCGACCCGTGCACGGGCATCCTCACCGACGGCACCACGCTCGCCCTCGGCCCGCGGGCCACCGTACCGGCGCTCAGCTCCCGGACCGCCGAGCTGTCTGCCCGCTGCCGGACCGAGCACCCCGCGGCCTGGGCCCTCTTCGACGCCGAACTGCACGCCTTCGAGGCACTGCACGGCCCCTGGCACGGCGACGTCGAGAGCACCTGGGACATCCTGCGCCGCACCTACGTCGCCGCGGTGGAGGCGTCGATCGCCGCGGCGCCCCCGGGCCGTGCCCGGGAGATCCAGCAGGACGCCGGTGTGGTCGGCTCCGAGCGGTTCCACGCCCTGCACGACCCCCGGACCGGGCGGGAGGACACCACCCTGCTCGCCTACATGTTCGGCAGCGCCCACCCGCATTTCCTCTGGAACGCCACGGGATACCGCCCCACGGGCGTCACGGGCGACTGGCTCGACGGCTGACGCGGAGCTCCCCTCGTGGACCCTGCGGGGGAACGGCAGCGCTGCCCGGTCTCGTGAGACGACCGGGCAGCGGCGTGTGCGGGGCTATACGGCGAACTCGACCGGAAGGCTGTCCAGCAGGGACATCCACGTGGAGGAGGTGGAGGTGATCTCCTCCGGCGGCACGGCCAGCCGCAGCCCCGGCAGCCGGTGCAGCAGGACGTCCACCGCGATCTCGATGATCGACAGCCCGATGCTCTGCCCGGGGCACTCGTGCGGGCCGGCGCTGAACGCCAGGTGCGACTCGTTGCCCTGCATCGAGGCGCTCGGGTCGGGCCGGACCTCGGGGTCGAGGTTGCCCGGGGCGAGACCGAGGACGAGCAGGTCGCCCTCCTCGATGCGGTGCCCGCCCAGTTCGACGTCGCTGACGGCGAAGCGCCCCGGCAGGACGGACAGCGGCGGGGAGTTCCACATGACCTCCTCCACCAGCGCGGAGATGGTCAGCTGACCGCTGATCAGGCTGGAGAGCCGCGCGTCGTCCGTCAGGACGAGCTGCAGCACCCGGGCCAGCAGGTTGCTGGTCGTGCTGTGCCCGGCCACCAGCACCAGGCGCAGATGGCTGACGATCTCGTCGTGGTCGAGGGCCGCGTGGTGCTCCAGCAGACCGGTGGTGAAGTCGGATCCGGGCTCGGCCCGCTTGCGGTCCACGAGTTCGCCGAGGATCTCCCTGATGATCCCGTCGTGCCGGATCGCCTCCTCGCCGCCCTGGAACACCAGCGCGCTGGACTCGACCAGCCGGCGCCCGTCGGCCTCGGTGGCTCCCAGGAGGCGGGTGAGGATCAGCATCGGCAGGTAGCCGGCGTAGTCCGCGACCAGATCGGCGCGGCCGACGCCCGCGAACGCGTCGATCTGCTTGTTGGCGAAGTAGGTGGCATGGCGCCGGATGCCGCGGCCCACGGCGGCCTGGAGCCCGTCGTTGACGGCCTCGCGCAGCCTGCGGTGCGCCTCGCCGTCCTGGGACACGCAGTCCGGGCGCCAGGCGACCATCGGGACCAGCGGATGGTTCTCCGCCACCCGGCCTTCCTGCCAGTCCCGCCAGATCCGCGCGTCCCGGGCGAACTGGCGGGGATTGTCGAGCACCCGCCGGCTGTCCCGGTAGCCCAGCACCAGCCAGGCGTTGATGTCGCCCTCGAGGAGCACCGGCGCGACCGAGCCGTGCTCCTTGCGCAGCCGCTCGTAGATGCCGTGCGGGTCGGTGGCCGCGTCGGGCCCGTACAGCCGGGCCAGTTCGGGCGAACCGTGTGCGACCGGGCAGCCGCGGGGGACGTCGGGGCTCTGGTCGTTCATCGCGGCTCCAGTGCGACGGCGGAGCGTTCCTTCAAATGCCGTATCAGGGCGATCAGCACGTCACGGCTGGAGGCCCGGTCCCGGGCGTCACAGGCCACGATCGGGGTGTGCGGGGAGATGTCGAGTGCGTCCCGGATCTCCTCGATGGGGTGTTCCTTGCAGTCCGGGAAGACGTTCAGGGCGATGACGAACGGCACGTTCTGCCGCTCCATCTCCTCGATCGCCCGGAAGCTGGAGGCCAGCCGCCGGGTGTCCACCAGGACGATCGCCCCGAGCGCGCCCTTGAACAGGCCGTTCCACAGGAACCAGAACCGTTCCTGTCCGGGGGTGCCGAACAGGTACAGCATCAGGTTCTCGTTGAGGCTGATCTTGCCGAAGTCGAGACTGACCGTGGTCTCGGTCTTGTCCGCGACACCGATGAGGTTGTCGACGCCGACGGTCGCCTGGGTCAGGGTCTCCTCGGTGGTGAGCGGCTTGATGTCGCTGACGGAGCGGACCATGGTGGTCTTCCCGGTGCCGAACCCCCCGGCGATCATCACCTTGACCGAGCGGGTCCCCCCGGCACCGGGGTCGCCGGGATGGTCAAAGCCTTTCAAGTCCACTGAGTACCTCCTGGAGGAGCGCGAGGTCAGGCCCGCGTCCGGCGTGGTGCGCCGGAATGGGATCACGGGCTTCAATACGGCCTGCGTCCAGCAGATCCGCCAACAGCACCGCGAGAATGTTGAAGGGCAATCCGAGATGGGCGGTGAGTTCGGCCACCGACAGCGGATCACGGCAGCGCCGGACTATCTCCTCGTACTCGTGCTGCATCCCCGGGACGGGGGCGGTGCGGGAGACGACGAGGGTGGCCACGTCGAGGCTCGACGCCGACCCGCCCGGTCCGCTGCGTCCCCCGGTGAGGACGTAGTAACGCTCGAGACCGGACGGATCCGAGGGCCCGCGGGGAGCACTCATCCAGAGTGCTCCTCCAGGCGCGGAGAGGTGCCGAGCAGCTCGCCCATCCGCCGTGACAGGTCCCTCATCTGATGGCCGAGCAACCCCTGGTCGAGTCCTTCGCGGGCGAGCACCCCGAGATACGTCTCCACACCGGCCCGTACGACGAAGAGGTGACCGCCGTCGACCTCGATCATCGCCAGCCGCAGCTGCCCCGCGTACTTGGGGAACTGCTCGGCGACCGGCTGGGCCAGGGCCTGGAGCCCAGCCACCACGGCCGCGAAGCGGTCCACGTCGTCGGGGTCCTCGGCACCAAAGGAGGTGATGGCCTTGCCGTCGCTGGAGGCCACGAGGGCGAAGCGGATCTCCGGGATGCTCTCCACCAGATCGCGGAGCGCCCAGCTCACGTCGGTTCCCTGTTGCGTCATGTGGACTAGTCGCTCTCTTCAGTGCGGTGCTCGGCGGACTCGCGTCCGGCGGCGGCGTCATCGGCGCCGGCCTGGATCGCGGGTGCCGCGTCGTCTTCGTCTCCGGTCAACTCGGCCTCGCTGTCCGCCGCTTCGTCCGCGACGGGCGCGCGGCCCGCGGTGGCGAAGGCGGCCAGGCCGGCGAAGGACTCGTCGGGCGGGACCGCGGGGAACGCGGCGCCCTCCGTGCGCACGGTGCGCTCCTCGGGCTGCTCGTCCTCGCGGCGCCGGCTGCGCCGCCGGGGCAGTCCGCCCGGGGTGGTGTCCAAGGCCTCGCCGGACTCCGGCTGAGTGACGGTTTCGACGGCGACCGGGCCGTGCGCCTGCACCGGGGACGCGGCGGCGGGGGCAGCCGCCACGGGAGCCGGAGCGGCGGGGGCCGCGGGCAGCGGGCTGAAGAACTTGTGCGGGACCACGACGACCACCGAGGTACCGAGCCAGGGCGAGTCCGCGAAGGTGACCCGGATGCCGTACCGGCGGGCGAGAATGCCGACGACCCGCAGGCCGATGTTGGCGTCCTCGGAGATGCCCCCGATACCGGGTCCGGTGTCGGTGCCCGCCAGGGAGTGCTCGGCCTCGCGCTTCTTCTCCTCGCTCAGGCCCTTGCCGGAGTCCTGGATCTCGATACCGACGCCGTTCGGTACCTCCTTGCCGGAGACGACGACCGGCTCGGTGGGCGGCGAGTAGCGGGCCGCGTTGTCCAGGAGGTGGGCGAAGATCAGCGTGAGGTGGTCCACCAGACCGCCGTCGACGCCGAGTTCGGGCAGGTGCCGGACCTCGACGCGGTGGAAGTCCTTGATCCGGCCGATGCCGCCGCGCACCACGCTGAGCAGGCGCTGCGGCTCCTGCCACTGGCGGCCGGGGCGGTCCGAGCCGCCCAGCACGCCGATGCTGCCGGCGAGCGAGTCGGCCGGGCCGAGCTCCTGGTCGAGCTCCATGAGACCGCGGGCCACGGCGGGCAGCCGGCCGTGCTCGCCCTGCATCTCGTGCAGCCGGCCGCGCAGCTTGCTGGTCAGGACGTGGATGCGGTTGCCGATGCTGATCACGGCCTGCTCGGCGGAGGTGGAGCGGTTGAACTCCTCCTCCACACCGATCAGTGAGGTGCGCAGGATGCGGCGCAGGTCGGCCCGGACGTCCTTGTCGACCTTGGCGCACTGCTCGGTGACGGGCAGCAGGTCGTCGATGGCGTCGCCCTCGCGGAGCCGCTTCAGGGCTTCGGGCAGCTGCTCGCCGGCGAGCCGGGCGATCGCGGCCCGCTGGTGCGTGACCTGCTCCTGCCAGACCTCGGCCTGGTCGGCGAGCTGCGCGTCGGCGGACTTCAGCTGGTCGGCGAGTCGCTCCTCGTACGCCCGGGCCTGCTCGGCCAGTTGGGCGTCGTAGTGGGCGGTCCGGTCGGCGAGCCGGCCCTCGAAGGCGGACGCCTGCTCCGCGAGCTGGGCGTCGAACGCGGCCGACTGCTCGTCGAGCCGGCCCTCCAGCGTGGCGCGCTCGGCGGAGAACTTGCGCTCCAGGCCCGAGACATGCTGCTGCCACTGCTGGGAGTGCTCCGCCTGCGAGCTGCGGAAGGACCCTTCGGAGCTGCGCAGTTGGCGCTGCGTGCGGATCAACAGGCGCACGCACACCGAGCTGGCGGCGGTGGCCGCGGCGCCGGCGACGGCCGCGGTTATTCGCTCCGAGCTCATGAACGTGGCAGCGACCGTCCCTCCCCCTAAGGCCAGTGGCATCAGCCACCAGCTGTACCAGGCGACAGGGGCCCGCGCCGCCGGCGGCGGAGTGGCGAGTTCCATCTGCATCCCTCGAAGCAACACGATCGAACAACAGCGAACAGGGGCGGTGTGCGAAGGCCGCACTCACGAGTACGCACGGCGGGACGGACCCACCTTGGGGTACGTCAACTCGCTGTGACGGAAGGGAGCTTATCGGGTTTGAACCCGAAAGGATCAACCTCGGTGGACAGAGGAAGTGAGGGTTCCGTCACGCTCCGCCAGTTGGTGCCAAATCAACAAATACCCATTGCCACCCGCGACTTCCGGACATGCACCCCCACACCCCGGCCGGAAGAACCGTAACTTCATGGACACCTGTCCAGCTATAGTGGACACCTGTTCAAGAGATGGGGAGGATCCGCCGATCATGGAAATTCTGGCGAACGTGCTGGTCGGACTGGTGGCCGCGCTGCACGCGTACATCCTGGTGATGGAGATGTTCCTGTGGCAGAAGGGCCCCGGGATGCGCTTCCACGGCTTCGACGCGGAACTGGCCCGGCGAACCGCACCGCTCGCCGCCAACCAGGGCCTCTACAACGGCTTCCTGGCGGCCGGCCTCGTATGGGGACTCGTGGCCGCCGACCCGACCGGCTTCCGGGCCCAGGTGTTCTTCCTGGCGTGCGTGGTGGTGGCCGGGGTGTACGGCGCGGTCACGGCCAACCGGCGGATCCTGTTCGCGCAGGCACTGCCCGGCGCGCTCGCCCTGGCCGCCGTCCTCGCCGCCCGGTGACCGGCCGCCCGGCCGTCGAGGACCCGCGGGCCGCCCGCACCCGGGCGCGGCTGCGGGCGGCCCTCCTGGCGGAGTGCGCGGAACGGCCGCTCGCCGAGGCCGGGGTGGCCGCGGTGGCACGCCGGGCCGGGGTGGGCCGGGCCACGTTCTACGTCCACTACGACGGCCTGGAGGCGCTGGCGGTCGACACCTGCGCGGACGTCGTACGGGAGGCCGTCGACGCGCTGCACGCCTGGCGCGGCCGGCCGGACCCGGTGCACGCACCGCCGGCGCTGCGCGAGTTCTTCGCCGGGCTGGTCCCGCACGCGGCCCTGTACCGGGAGCTGCTCGCGCCCGGCGGCGGGGGCCCGCTGGGCCGGGTGCTGCACCGGGACCTGCGGGCGCGCAGCCTGGCCGAGCGGGAGCTGGTGGGCGCGGCGGACGCCCCGCTGGTGGCCTCGGCGGTGGCCGCCACCTTCGCCGGGGTGCTGGCGGACTGGCTGCACGGCCTCCTCGACGCCGGTCCGGACCAGGTGGCGGACCAGGTCTGGCAGTTGCTGGTCGCCCTGCACATGAGCCGCTGAGCCGTCCGGGGGGAGGGCTGGCACGATTCCATCGAAGGTTGGCCATCGTGCCATGTTCCCGCCGGGCAGGTCCCGGCAGGCTGGGTGACCATGAACGATGTGAACACGATGCGTGCGGTCGGCCAGGACGTCCTCGGCGGCCCCGAGGTACTGAAGGTGATCGAGACGGCGCGGCCGACGCCGCGCCCCAACGAGGTGCTGGTCCGGGTGCGGGCCGCAGGCCTCAACCCGACGGACTGGAAGCACCGGGAGAACGGCGGCTTCCTCGGCAGGCCGCCCTTCGTCCTCGGCTGGGACGTCTCCGGCACCGTCGAGGAGACCGGGATCGGCGTCGCCGCCTTCAAGCCCGGTGACGACGTCTTCGGGATGGTGTCCTACCCGTTCGGGCACGGCACGCACGCCGAGTACGTGATCGTCCCGGCCCGGGCCCTGGTGCCGAAGCCGGCCGTGATCGACCACGTCCAGGCGGGCGCGCTGCCGCTGGTCTCCCTGACCGCCTGGCAGGCGCTGGTGGAGAACGCCGACGTCCAGCCGGGGCAGCGGGTGCTGGTCCACGCGGCGGCCGGCGGGGTCGGGCATGTCGCGGTGCAGATCGCCAAGGCGCGCGGCGCGTACGTGATCGGCACGGCGAGCGCGGGCAAGCACGACTTCCTGCGGGAGATCGGCGTGGACGAGCCGGTGGACTACCGGTCCGTGGACGTCACGGACACGGTGCGGGACGTCGACGTCGTACTCGACACCGTCGGCGGGGACACCTCGGTCGCCTCGCTGCGGGTGCTGCGGCCCGGCGGGATCCTGGTGTCGATCCTGCCGGTGGGCTCGCCCGCGCTCTACGAGGAGGCCGAGCGGCTGGGTGTGCGGGCGGTGCGGATGCTGGTGGACGCCGACCGGGCCGGGATGCGGGCGGTGGCGGAGCTGGTGGCGGCGGGGAAGCTGCGCGCGACGGTCGCGGGGACCTTCCCGCTGGCCGATGCCGCCAAGGCGCACGAGCTGGGCGGCACCGGCCGGACCACCGGGAAGCTGGTCCTGGTGGTGGACTGACCTGCGCGGTCAGAAGGTGAGCACGGGCTTGATCGCCTTGCCCGTGCTCATGTCCCGCACCGCCCGGTCGATCTCGGCGAACGGGTAGGTGGTGACCAGGCGGTGCAGCGGCAGCCGTCCCTCGCGGACCAGCCGGACCAGGGCCGGGATGAAGGCCTGGGTCTCGCTGTCGCCGAGGGTGAGGCCGACGATCCGCTTGCCCGACAGCAACCCGTTGACGTCCAGCGGGACTTCGGTGCCGAAGGGCGGGGCGCCGACGACGACCAGGGTGCCGCGGGCGGCCAGCGCGTCGACGCCCTGGCGGAGGACGCCGGCGTTGCCGGTCGTCTCCACGATCCCGTCGGCGCCCGCTCCGTCCGAGATGCGCCGCAGGGCCTCGGGCACGACCTCACGGGTGGCGTCCACGGTGTGGGTGGCGCCCAACTCCCGTGCCAGTTCCAGGCGTTCGGCTATCCGGTCGACGGCGACGATCGTGGTGGCGGGGGTGAGCGCGGTGGCCATGACGGCCGAAAGGCCGACCGCTCCGGCGCCGAGGACGACGACCGTGCTGCCGGCCGCCGGTTCCAGGACGTTCCACACGGCGCCGACTCCGGTCTGCACCCCGCAGCCGAGCGGGGCGACCGACTCCAGCGGGACGTCCCGGTCGATCCTGACCAGACTGCGCTCGTCCACCAACGCCCGTTCGGCGAAGGAGGACTGGCCGAAGAAGTGCCCGCCGAGCGGCTCGCCGTCCCGGCTGACGGTGGACGTGCCGTCGGCGCGCCGACCGCCGATGAGGTTGAGCGGCAGCCAGGTGGTGCAGTAGGCGGGGTGGCCGCCGTGGCAGTTGCGGCAGCCGCCGCAGGAGGTGAAGGACAGCACGACGTGGTCGCCGGGGGCCACACCGGTGACGGCGGAACCGACGGCCTCGACGACGCCGGCGCCCTCGTGGCCCAGGACTCCGGGCAGCGGGAAGGGCAGTCCGCCGCTCGCCACGCTGAGGTCGGTGTGGCACAGACCGGTGGCGACCATGCGGACGAGCGCCTCGTACGGCCCCGGCGCGTCGAGCTCGACGTCGGCGAGGGTGAAGGGCGCGCCGCCGGACTCGACGACGGCGGCTCGGGTGGTGGTGGGCATCGTACGGACTCCTGGTCTGCGAGGCTCAGTCGAGCGAGACGACGACGGACTTGACCTTGGTGTAGGAGGCGAGCGCCTCGGGGCCGTACTCGCGGCCGAAGCCGGAGGCCTTGACGCCGCCGAAGGGGACGGCGGGGTCGAGCATCGCCCAGTCGTTGACCCAGACGATCCCGGCCTGGAGGCGGGCGGCGACCCGGTGGGCGCGGGCCAGGTTGCCGGTCTGGATGCCGGCGGCGAGGCCGTACGGCGTGGAGTTGGCGAGGGCGACGGCCTCGTCCTCGGAGTCGAAGGGCTGCACGGTGAGGACCGGTCCGAAGATCTCGTCCTGGACCACCCGGGAGTCGTTCGGCAGGTCGGCGACGACGGTCGGCCGGTAGTAGAAGCCGCCGTTCAGGTCGAGGCGTTCGCCGCCGCAGACGATACGGCCGCCCTCCTTGCGGGCGAGGTCGACGTACTCCTCGACCTTGCGCAGGTGCTTCTCCCCCGCCATCGGGCCGACGACGGTGGCGGGGTCGCGCGGGTCGCCCACCGGGACGCCGGGGACGGCCTCGGCGAGGATGCCGAGCAGGGTGGAGTAGACCGGGCGGGCGACGAGGAGGCGGGGGCCGCCCATACAGAACTGGCCGGTGTTGAAGACGAAGGCCTTGATGACCGCGCCGACGGCCTTCTCCAGGTCGGCGTCCTCGAAGACCAGGTGCGCCGCGTTGCCGCCGAGTTCCACGGTGACCGGCTTGAGCGCCTCCCCGGCCGTGCTCGCGACGTGCCGGCCGACGGCGGTGGAGCCGGTGAAGGCGACCTTGTCGACGCCCGGGTGGCGCAGCAGGGCCTCGCCCGCGACCGGTCCGGCACCGGTGACGACGTTCAGCACCCCGTCGGGGAGACCGGCCTGCTGGAAGAGGCGGGCCATGTAGAGGGCGCTGAGCGGGGTCTCGTCGGCGGGCTTGTGGACGATCGTGTTGCCGGCGGCGAGGGCCGGTCCGATCTTCGAACCGGCCAGGATGAGCGGGAAGTTGAAGGGGGTGATGGCGGCGACCACGCCGACCGGTTCGCGCCGGGTGTAGGCGAGGGCGTTGAGCGGGACGTCGCGGACGGCGCCGTCCAGGGAGTGGGCGAGGGCCGCGAAGTGCTCGTAGTCGTTGGCCGCGTTGGTGACGTCGACGGCTCCGGCGAGCGTGATCGGCTTGCCGACGTCCAGGCTCTCCAGGGCGGCTATCTCCTCGGCGTGCTCGCGGATCAGTTCGGCGACGCGGTGCAGCACTCGGCCGCGCTCCCGGCCGCTGAGCCCCGGCCACTCCCCCGCGTCGAAGGTCTCGCGGGCGGTGCGCACCGCGGCGTCGACGTCGGCCGCCCCGGCCTCCGCGACGGTGGTGATCACCTGGCCGGTGGCCGGGTCGGTCACCTCCGCCCTGGCCCCGTCGGCGGCCTCCCGCCACTGGCCGCCGATGAACAGCCGTCCCGGTCCGGTCCCGAAGGTGGTCGTCATTGCCCACTCCCAGCGTCGATCGCCAAGTCTTCAACAAACAGGATTCCTGTTGTTCCCATCCCTGGACCGCAGTCTGATTACAGACAGGATTCCTGTCAATGCTCTAGGCTGGACGCATGGTCGGTACAAAGACACGCCCCTCGCTGCTGTACATGGTCAAGCAGGTGGAGCTGGTGGTGCGCTCACACCTCGACGAGCTGGTGAAGCCCGCCGGGATCACCGCGCTGCAGTACACGGCCCTGACCGTCCTGGAGCGCCATGACGGCCTGTCGGCGGCCCAGTTGGCACGGGACTCGTTCGTCACCGCCCAGTCGATGGCCGACCTCGTACGGTCGCTGGAGACGCGCGGGCTGATCCGGCGGGAGCGCAATCCGCGCAACCGGCGCGAGCTGCTGATCCTGCTGACCGACGCCGGGCGCGAACTGCTCGCCGGGGTCGCCGGGTCGGTGCGGGAGCTGGAGGAGCGGATGGTCCGCGAACTCACCGCGCACCAGGAGGAACAGCTCCGCCAGGCGCTGAGCAAGGCGTGGCACGCGCTGTCCTAGCCGGACCGCGGCACTTCCCCGTTCCGGCGGCCCTTGCGTGGCACCGCTCCCACGTGCCCGTTCGCCGACTGTCGCGCACGCCACAGAAAATGGCGAGCCGAAGCAGCAGACATATGTCAATCGAACATGCTCAAATTCCCTCCATCGAGGGTAACTTGCAGGGCGGGGAACGGAATTGAACCGGCAGGGGTGGGAGGTGATGTCGTCGTGCGCCAGGAACCCCGGCAGGATCCCGCGCCGCTCTCCCGGCACCTGCGCATCCACGAGGACCGCGGCCACACGGTGCTGGAGCTGCGGGGCGAGATAGACATCGCGGCGGCGACGGAGATCATGCCCTATCTGGACCGGGTGACCGCCCGGGAGAACGCCCGGGTGGTGATCGACCTGCTGCGCGTCGAGTTCTTCGACTGCTCGGGGCTGCGGCTGCTGTACCGGGCGCGCAGCCGGGTGCTGGAGCGCGGCGGACAGCTCCAGCTGGTCTGCACGCATCCGCTGACCCTGCGGGTGCTGAAGGTGACCGGGCTGTCGCGGCTGCTGCCGCCCAGGGCGACGCTGGACGCGGCCCTGGGCCAGCCCGAGGCCACGTCCGGCACCTTATGACACCGTTGCCACCGTGATCACCGTGGCCACCATGGTCGCCGTGGTCGCCGTGGTCGCCGTGGTCGCCGTGGTCACTCGATGATCCTGATCACCTGGCCGGCGCCGACGGTCCGCCCGCCCTCGCGGATCGCGAACTTCAGGCCCTCCTCCATCGCGATCGGCTGGATCAGCCGGACGTGCACGGTGGTGTTGTCGCCCGGCATCACCATCTCGGTGCCCGGGGGCAGGGTGACGACGCCGGTCACGTCGGTGGTGCGGAAGTAGAACTGGGGACGGTAGTTCTCGAAGAACGGGGTGTGCCGGCCGCCCTCGTCCTTGGAGAGGATGTACGCCCGCGCCTCGAACTCCACGTGCGGGGTGACCGATCCGGGCTTGATGACGACCTGGCCGCGCTCCACGTCGTCCCGCTTGATCCCGCGCAGCAGCAGCCCGACGTTCTCCCCGGCCCGGCCCTCGTCGAGCAGTTTCCGGAACATCTCGACGCCGGTGACCGTGGTCCTGGTCTTCTGCGGGTGGATGCCGATGATCTCGACCTCGCTGTTGACCCGCAGCACACCGCGCTCGATCCGGCCGGTGACGACGGTCCCGCGGCCGGTGATGGTGAAGACGTCCTCGATCGGCATCAGGAACGGCCGGTCCACGTCCCGCACCGGCTCGGGCACGAACTCGTCGACGGCGTCGAGGAGTTCGAGCAGGGACTCGGTCCACTGCGGGTCGCCCTCCAGCGCCCTGAGCGCGGAGACCCTGACCACCGGGACGTCGTCGCCGGGGAACTCGTACTCGGTGAGCAGTTCGCGCACCTCCAGCTCGACGAGTTCCAGGATCTCCTCGTCGTCGACCATGTCGGTCTTGTTGAGGGCGACGACGATGTACGGGACGCCCACCTGGCGGGCCAGCAGCACGTGTTCCTTGGTCTGCGGCATCGGCCCGTCGGTGGCGGCGACCACCAGGATCGCCCCGTCCATCTGGGCGGCCCCGGTGATCATGTTCTTGATGTAGTCGGCGTGGCCGGGGCAGTCGACGTGCGCGTAGTGCCGGCGCTCGGTCTGGTACTCGACGTGCGCGATGGAGATGGTGATGCCGCGCTGCCGCTCCTCGGGCGCCTTGTCGATCTGGTCGAACGGGGTGAAGGGGTTGAGCTGGGGGAACTTGTCGTGCAGCACCTTGGTGATGGCCGCGGTGAGTGTGGTCTTACCGTGGTCGATGTGTCCGATGGTGCCGATGTTCACATGTGGTTTCGTCCGCTCGAACCTGGCCTTCGCCACTGGGGGCCTCCCGTCCGCCTCGGTGCCGCCGAGCGCGGTTCAGCGCTGCAACTCCTCCTTCCTGTCTAGAGGTTGCGCGGCTCGTCGAACAGGGCGCTCACGGACTCGCCGTTGTGAATACGGCGTACGGCCTCCGCCAGCGCCGGGGCGATGGACAGGATCCGCAGCTTGTCGGTGTGCTCCTCGGCGGGCACCGGCACGGTGTTGGTGCAGACGATCTCCAGCACGTCGGGCTGCTCGCTCAGCCGCTTGAGCGCCCCGGCCGCGAACAGCCCGTGCGTACAGGCGATCCGGATCGACCGCGGCGGGCCCAGCTCCCTGATCCTTTCGAGGAGTTCGACGACGGTGCTGCCCTTGGCGATCTCGTCGTCGAGCACGATGACGTCCCGGTCGGCCACCTCGCCGATCACCGAGCTGATGGTGACCCGGTCGTCCGGGTAGCGCTGCTTGGCACCGGCCGCCACCTGGGCGCCGATCAGCCGGGCGAAGGCGGCGGCCTCCTTGGCGTTGCCGAGGTCGGGCGAGACCACGGTGGTGCGCGACAGGTCGTACCGCCGGAAGTGCGCCGCCAGCTCGCGCAGCGCGTGCAGGTGGTCGACCGGCACCGAGAAGAAACCGTGCACCTGAGGGGCGTGCAGGGTCATGGCGAGGACCCGGCTCGCCCCGGCGGCCACCAGCAGGTCGGCGACCAGACGGCCGCCCAGCGAGATGCGCGGGGCGTCCTTCTTGTCGGAGCGGGCGTAGGAGTAGTGCGGCATGACGACGGTGATCCGGCCCGCCGAGGCGCCGCGGGCCGCGTCGCACATCAGCAGCAGCTCCACCAGGTGCTCCTGCACCGGCCGGACCAGCGGCTGGATCAGGAACACGTCCCGCTCCCGGCAGTTGGCCTGGAGCTGCACCTCCAGGCAGTCGTTGGCGAACCGGCTGACCCGGGTCGGGCTGAGCGGCACCCCCAGATGCGCGCAGACCTCCTCGGCCAGCTCGGGGTGGGCGCTGCCGCTGAAGACGGCGATGTCTCGCACGATCCGCTCCTCGCATGATCAATACGGGCTACGGGCTCATGCTACGGATCGTGGCGCTCTCACCACGGCACAGGTGTGCCGTCCCAGGAGAAGAACCCGCCGGTGGGTCCGTCGTCGGGCAGCAGCGCCAGCCGTACGGCCCCGCGCGCGCCCTCGGCCGGGTCGCCGCCCCGGCCGGTCAGCCCCGGCACCAGGCCGGTCGAACGCAGCCCCGGGGCCAGGGCGTTCACCTTGAACCCGGCCTCGGCCAGCTCCAGGGCGTACAGGACGGTCAGCGCGTTCAGCGCGGCCTTGGAGGAACGGTAGGCCGCGGACCTGGGAACGCCCTCGGCGAACTGCGGATTGGGCGCGGTACTCCAGGAGAGGGAGGCGGTACCGCTGGAGACGTTCACGACGCGCGGGTGGGCGGAGCGGCGCAGGGCCGGGAGGAAGGCGTTGGTGACCGCCACGACGCCGAAGACGTTGGTCTCGTACGTCTGCCGGAAGGCCTCGACGCCGGTCTCGGCGGGGGTGCCGGTCACCGGCTGGACGCCCGCGTTGTTGACCAGGACGTCGAGGCGGTCGACGCCCGCGGCGGCCCGCTCGATGCTGCCCGGGTCCGTGACGTCCAGCACCAGGAGCCGCGCGTTCGCGCCGATCTCCGCCACGGCCCGCTCGCCGCGCTCGGCGACCCGGGAACCGACGTGGACACGGAAACCCTCTTCGGCCAGCAGTCTGGCCACATGGAACCCGATGCCCGTGTTGGCACCGGTGACGAGTGCTGTGCGATCGTTCATGACAGTCACGGTCCCCCGGCCGCGTCCGCCCTGCCAGGGACCACCTGTACCAGGCGGACCGAGGGAGGCCGAGGGCATGGCGAGGCAGGAACTGGCCCGCTTCCTGCGCGAGCGCCGCGCGGGGCTGGGCCCGCAGGCGGTGGGCCTGCCGCCGGGCACCGACCGCCGCACCCCCGGGCTGCGCCGGGAGGAGGTCGCCGAGCTGGCCCACATGTCGGTCGACTACTACGTCCGTCTTGAGCAGGCCCGCGGCCCCCGTCCCTCCCCGCGCGTCCTGGACGCCCTGGCCGGGGCGCTGCGGCTGGCCCCCGCCGAGCGCAGCCACCTCTTCCGGCTGGCCGGCTCGGCCGCGCCGCCGCCCGGCACCGCGGCGGTACGGCGGGTACGGCCGCACGTGGCCCGCCTCCTTGAGCGGCTTCCCGACACCGCCGCGATCGTCACCGACGCGGCCTACGGCCTGGTGGCCTGGAACCCCCTCGCCCAGCAGCTGCTCGGCGGCGACCTCGGACACGGCACGACCAACCTGGCGCGGCGGCGCTTCCTCGGCCAGGGCCGGATGCACGAGAGCTCCAGCGCCGAGGAGTTCGGGCACATCGTGACGGCCCGGCTGCGGCGGGCCGCCGAGCGCTACCCGCACGACCCGCAACTCACCGCGCTGCTGGACGAGTTGCGGGCGGGAAGCGAGGACTTCCGGCGGATCTGGGCGACCCATCCGGTGCACGCCCCGGGACACCGCACCAAGGTCCTCGACCACCCCGAGCTGGGCCGGCTGCGGCTGAACTGCGACGTCCTGCTGGTACCCGAGGACGACCAGGAGGTCGTCCTCGTCACCGCGGACCCGGGTTCGGCGTCGGCGCGGCGGATCGCGGAGCTGGCCGCGGGGGCCTGACCGGCCTTCCGGGGGCGCTGGTGGCGGGTGGCCGTCGAACACGTTTCGGCACCGCGTGTATCAGTCCTGACCCAGCTGTCTCAATCGGCCGACAACGCGGTCTGACAAGGCTGTTGGCGGGCATTCGTGTCCTTGGAAAGGAGGACCGTCACATGGCGAGTTCCACCAAGGAGAGCAAGGCGAGCTCCACTCAGGAGGCTCCCGTCACGGCCCGGCCCCGGCGCATGCCCGGCTGGGCGAAACTGGTCACCGCGTTGGTGCTGGTGCTCGTGGTGCTGTTCGCCGGGATCAAACTGGCGGTGCTGCCGGGGATCAAGGACCTGTTCGGTACGGAGACCCGCGACAACACCGGCCCGGCGCTGCTCAAGTCCATCCAGGACATGAGCCGTTACGACGCGGCCTCCGGCAACTTCCAGGTCGTCGTGGACCTGGAGAAGGACGCCAAGTACCTGCCCAGCGCGATCCGCGGCACCCGCACCCTGTACGTCGGCGCGGGCACCGTCGACTCCTACGTCGACCTCGGCAAGATCGCCCAGAAGGACGTGACGGTCAACGACGACCGGACCGAGGCCACCATCCGGCTGCCGCACGCGCAGCTGGGCAAGGCCACCCTGGACGCCGACCACTCGTACGCCGTCTCCAAGCAGCGCGGTCTGCTGGACCGGATCGGGGACCTGTTCTCGGACAACCCGAACAGCGAACAGGCGGTGCAGAAGCTCGCGGTGAAGCACATCTCGGACGCGGCCAAGGACAGCGGGCTGACCACCCGCGCCGAGACCAACACCACCGGCATGCTGGAGGGCCTGCTGCACTCCCTCGGCTTCACGGAGGTGCACGTGTCCTACGGGACGGTCTGACCGACACCGCGCGCCCGGCCCCGCCGGCGCCGGGCGACCGGCCTCACCGAGGCCGGGAGAGCAACCGCCCGGCGCCGTGGGGCCGGGCGGCATCTTGGGGCACTTCGCGGGTAACAGCGTTACCAAGCCGCCAAGTTCACGAGTGGAGGATCGGATGGCCAGCGCCGCCTCGCGCCTGCGCACCGCCAAGGGCGAACCGAACGAGGAGACGAAGAAGGGCAAGGGCCCCGGCAGCAGCCCCGGGCTGTTCGCCAGGACCGCACGCCTGGTCAGGAGCCGCGGCACCGCGGCGGGGGCCACCACGGAGAAGGGCGGCGCCGCCAAGCCCGCGGGCGCCGGCAGGAACGGCGCCGGCGGGAAGAAGGCCGCCATCGGCAGGGTTCGCGGCTTCGGCAGGAAGCCCGCCCCGGGGAAGGCCCCCGGCAAGGCTTCCGCGAAGGCCGGCGCCGCGAAAGCCTCCTCCGCCAAAGCCGCCACCGCCAAGGCCACCACCGCCAAAGCCGCCACCGCCAAGGCCACCGCCGCCGAGCGGCGACCGCTGCCCCTCCCGCTGCGGCTGCTGGCCATGACGTGTGCCTTCGCCGTGATGGTGGCGTTCGCGGTCGTGCTGGCCAAGCTGACGCTCGATCCCTCCCCCGCCTCGGTGTCGATCGCCCACACCAACCTGCACCCCGGCGCCACCCTCAAGATCTATCTCGACCAGCCCGCGTTCCGCGACGCCGTGAAGCAGGTCGGCGGGAACATCCTGCTCGGCGTCCCGTTCGGGATCCTGGTGCCGGTCCTCGCGCCGGGCGCCCGGGGCATCCTGCGGGTGCTGCTGCTCACCGCGATCGTGATGCTGCTGGTGGAGCTGGCACAGGGTGCGCTGGTCACCGGCCGGGCGTTCGACGTGGACGACGTCATCCTCAACACCACGGGCGCGCTGGTCGGTTGGCTGCTGCTGGGCCGCCGGCTCGGTCGCGCGGTGCACGCCCGCAAGCGCAAGGCCTGACGGCCGGGGCGGCGTCCGGAACCGGCCACCTGATCGTCCAGTACTGGTCCGTACCAAGGTATTGACGCACGACTTATCTCACTCCTTAAATCAACAGGCATCACCCTTACCCCCCACCCCGGCCGGACGCCTCCCCGCGCCCGGCCGCCGTACGGAAGGGAGTGCCATGGCCTCGCCACGACTGCTCCGCAGATGCCTGCTCGCCGCCCTGTCCGCCGTCGCCCTGGTCGGGTCCTTCGCGCTCGGTCCCGCCCACCGGGCCGAGGCCGCCGACGCGAGCGCGGCGGCCGTGACCTTCTCCGACACCTTCGACGGGGCCGCCGGTTCGCCGGTGAACTCCTCGAAGTGGACGCTGGAGACCGGCGACAACGTCAACAACCACGAACGGGAGTACTACACCTCCGGCACCAACAACGCCGCCCTCGACGGCCAGGGCCACCTGGTCATCACGGCGAAGAAGGAGAACCCCGCCAACTACCAGTGCTGGTACGGCACCTGCCAGTACACCTCGGCCCGGCTGAACACCTCCGGGAAGTTCAGCGCGCAGTACGGACACGTCGAGGCCCGGATGAAGATCCCGCGCGGGCAGGGCATGTGGCCGGCGTTCTGGATGCTGGGCACCGACATCGGGTCGGTCGGCTGGCCGAACTCCGGTGAGATCGACGTCATGGAGAACGTCGGCTACGAGCCCTCCACGGTCCACGGCACCATCCACGGCCCCGGCTACTCCGGGTCCAACGGGATAGGCGCCGCCTACTCGCTGCCGAACGGGCAGGCCTTCGCGGACGCCTTCCACACGTTCGCCGTCGACTGGGCGCCCAACTCGATCAGGTGGTCGGTCGACGGTGTCGTCTACCAGACGCGCACCCCCTCCGACGTGGGCGGCAACACGTGGGCCTTCAACAAGCCGTTCTTCCTGATCCTGAACCTGGCCGTGGGCGGCTACTGGCCGGGCGACCCGGACGGCTCGACCGCCTTCCCGGCGCAGCTGGTCGTGGACTCGGTGTCGGTGACGACCAGTGACAGTGCGGCCGGGGTCGCGATCAGGGGGCTGGCCGGCAAGTGCGTGGACGTGGCCGGGGCGAACACCGCCAACGGGACGCCCGTCGACCTCTACGACTGCAACGGCACCGCCGCCCAGCAGTGGACCGTCGGCAGCGACGGCACCGTCCGCGCGCTGGGCAAGTGCCTGGACGTCACCGGCGGCGGCACCGCGGACGGCACGACGGTCCAGCTCTACGACTGCAATGGCACGGCCGCCCAGAAGTGGGCCGTCTCGTCGGCGAACGACATCGTGAACCCGCAGGCGAACAAGTGCCTCGACGTCACCGGCAACAACTCGGCCAACGGCACCCGGCTGCAGATCTGGACCTGCACGGGCGGCGCCAACCAGAAGTGGACGGTCGGCTGACCGCAGGCCGCACCGCGGGCCGCGGCCAGGGCCTGTCTGACCATTCCCGTCTGCCTCGCGACGCCGTGCACGCACTCTCGCCGCACCGGGCGCAGACCCAAGTACGTCCAGTACGAGGGCCTACGCCCGGCACGCCGAGAGCACGCACCCGACGCCGCGAGGCCGCCCTCCGGGCGACGACGGGAATCGTCAGACAGGCCCTAGCGGCGCAGTGGGCGGGGCGCCCAGGTGAACTTGTCCCCGCCCACCCAGCAGACCACGTCCGGATCGTCCAGGTCGTGGACCTTGATGCCGTAGGACGCGGCGACCTCCAGCACGTCCGTGACGGTGCGTGCCTGGCCGACCACCTCGCCGTCGATCTCCACGATGCGGAAGGGCGGGGTGCCGGGCTTGCCGGTCATGACCCCGAGCACCAGGATCCGCGGCTGGGAGATGAACGGGCTCGCTATCTCGGTCATGCAATCGAGGGTAGATCTCCCTGGCCGGAAGTGACCGGTGCAAGTCACCCCGACGGCCGAGGCCGCCACGGACTTTGCCAGGATATTTGCGCGCGTTTCTTCACTTTTGCGCGGCTTTGATAAAAGTGCGGGCATATCCACGACCGGCCCTGGTGACGCTCGTCACCCGCGGGCCCGGAACACCCAGGGGTGGTTGCCCGTTGAACCAGGCGTGGGTGCGGATGGGACAGTGTCCCCGGGCCTCACCTTTTGCCCACAGGGACGATCGTTCGGCTGAAGCCCTGTGGAGCCTTTCGCCGAGAGGCGACCGCCATCCGTGCCCACCACCTGGCCGCCCCGGCCGCGAATCCCCCGTCGCGGCCGGGGCTTTCTCCTGTTCGGGACCGGTCGCGGACGTCCGGCCCGGCGCGCCGGGCCCGGCTTGACTTCGAGAGCACTCGAATTCGTAGCGTTCGAGTCATGAGCGCTACGACACCTCAGCACAAGATCGGTTCCGGATTCGGCGCGGACAGCACGGCGGACGAGGTCCTCGCGGGTCTCGACCTCGGCGGCCGGCTCGCTGTCGTCACCGGCGGCTACTCCGGGCTCGGACTGGAGACCACCCGGGCCCTCACCAGGGCCGGCGCCCACGTCGTCGTCCCCGCACGGCGCGCCGAGACCGCCCACGAGGCGCTGGCGGGCCTGGACGGGGTCGAGGTGGACGAGCTGGACCTCGGCGACCTGGACAGCGTGCGCGGCTTCGCGGAGCGGTTCCTGGCCTCCGGACGGACCGTCGACTTCATGATCGACAGCGCGGGGATCATGGCCTGCCCGGAGACCCGGGTCGGGCCCGGCTGGGAGGCCCAGTTCGCCACCAACCACCTCGGGCACTTCGCCCTCGTCAACCGGCTCTGGCCGGCCCTCGCGCCCGGCGGCGCCCGGGTCGTGTCGGTCTCCTCCCGTGCCCACCACTTCGCCGGCATGCGCTGGGACGACGTCCAGTGGACGCACGGCTACGACAAGTGGGAGGCGTACGGCCAGGCCAAGACCGCGAACGTGCTGTTCGCCGTGCACCTCGACCGGCTCGGCCGGGACTCCGGCGTGCGGGCCTTCGCCCTACACCCCGGCGGCATCATGACCCCGCTCCAGCGGCACATCCCCCGCGAGGAGATGATCGAGCGCGGCTGGATCGACGAGCAGGGCACCTTCCTGAACCCGCAGGGCTTCAAGACGCCCGAGCAGGGTGCGGCCACCCAGACCTGGGCGGCCACCTCCGCGCAGCTGGCGGAGATGGGCGGGGTGTACCTGGAGGACTGCGACGTCGCCGAGCCCGCCGTGGAGGGCGGGACGACCGGCGTGAAGGCCTGGGCGGTCGACCCGGAGCAGGCCGCCCGCCTGTGGGCCCTGTCGGCGGAGCTGACCGGCGTCGACGCGTTCGCCTGAGGCGAGCGCGGACGCGGCGCCCGGGGCCGCCGCCGTCCCTTCCCGGGGTCAGGCCGACGGCTCGTCGGGGACCGGGTCCCCGGGGTGCACCGCCCCCGAGCGCGGTGCACCCCGGGGACCCGCACCGGCCTCGTCGGGGTCGGGCACGCCGACGTCGCCTGGCTCCTCGGGCCGTCCGCTCTCCGCCGCCTCCCACGGGTCACGGCCGGACCCGGCCTGCTGGTCCGGGAGGTCCCGGGGCACCGGCTTGCCGCCCCGCTTCTCGCCCACCGCGCACTCCCTCGTGTCGTTCCGCGACGACGCCCCCAGGCCCCGTCCCGTGGCCTCGTACGACGGCCTCGTGGCCCCGTCCGGGCAGCAGCCGAGTACCTCGGCGGAACCGGGCGAAACGCGAGGACAGGCAGGCGCGGGGGACAGTCGGGTGCGTGCGTCGGCGCGGGGACGGGGGGCGCGTGGGTCAGCGCGGGCTGCGTTCCTCCAGGGCCGCGCGCCAGGCGGGGAGCCGGTCCTCGGTCGCGGGTTCGGCGCGGCGGCCCCCGCGGTTGAAGAAGTCGGCGAGGGGCAGGATCGCGGCGCCGACGGTGACCGCGTCCGGGCCGAGCCGGCCGAGGTCGATGGTGACCTGCTCGGCGGGGTGGCGCAGCGCGTACGTGGTGGCGTACCGGCGTACGGCGGGCAGGAAGCGGGCGCCGAGTTCCAGGCCCGCCCAGCCGCCGATCAGGATCCGCTCCGGCTGGAACAGGTTGATCAGGTCGGAGAGGCCCGCGCCCAGGTACTCGGCGGTCTCCTCCAGGACGGCGAGCGCGACCGGGTCGGGCTCGGTGCCCTCGGACGGGTAGGCGGCGGCGAGCATCGCGGCGAGCGCGGTCTCCTCGTCGAGGCCCTCGTCCGGACGGCCGCCCTCCTCGCGCCAGCGGGCCAGCAGCGACTCGGCGCCCGCGTACGCCTCCAGGCAGCCGAGCGCCCCGCAGCGGCAGCGGCGGCCCCGCACCCGTACGGTCAGATGCCCCCACTCGACGGCCCGGCCGTTCTCCACGTCGGCGGTGACCAGGCAGGCGCCGACGCCGGAGCCGAAGAGCACCACGACCGCGTTGTCCGCGCCACGGCCGGCGCCGAACCACATCTCGGCCTGGCCGAGGGTCTTGGCCCCGTTGTCGATGAAGTACCGCACCGAGTCCGGGAGCCGGCAGCCGGAGCGCAGCAGTTCCTCCAGCGGGACCGCGTCCCAGCCGATGGTCTGGCCGTGCACGACGGCGCCCCGGTCGTCGGTGTGCTCGATGATGCCGGGCACGCCGACGCCGACGCCGAGGAGCAGTTCGGGCGAGGCGCCCTCGGTGGCGAGGACCTCGTCGATGCCGTCCCTGATGTGGCCGACGATCACCTCGACGTCGTAGCCCTGCTGCGCCAAAGGGCGCTCGACGCGGGCCAGTTCGGTGAGGTTGAGGTCGAACAGCTCGACCCGGACCCGGGTCTCGCCGACGTCCACGCCGATCATGTGTCCGCTGTGCGGGGCGACGCGCAGCAGGGTGCGTGGACGGCCGCCGTCGGAGTCGACGCTGCCGGCCTCCTCGACCAGGCCGTCGGCGACCAGGTCCGCGACCACGTTGCTCACCGAGCCGGAGCTCAGGCCCGTGGCCGGGCCCAGCTCGAAGCGGCTCAGCGGGCCGTCGAAGTAGAGCCGCTGCAGTACGGCCGTGCGGTTGGCCCTCCTGAGGTCGCGTACCGTGCGCCCGTTCCGCCCCGCCATGTGGCTCCCTTCACGAACCCTGCCCGACCTGCAACATACTCCTTCGGGAGGGTGGAAGCGATATTTTCCCAACCCTTAGTTCACGCTGTGAGCTAAGCAGGGGGAGGCACCGGGTCGCGCCACAGGGGTGCGGGTCGCGCGCGGACCGACGGCCGGAGAGGGCTTCTCGCGCAGTTCCTCCCCCAGCCTACGGCCGGGGGTACCCCCGGCGCCCCTCACGGGCGCTCCGCGCCTAGGCCTCGATCAGGAGGACGCGTACACATCCTCCACGAAACGTCCGTCCGCCACCAGGGAGTTCAGCCATTCCTCGGCGTTTCCGCCAGGAGTGCGGTCCCGGTACATGGCGCGGAACGCCTCCCGTACCCCCGGCGCCATCCGGGCGCCGTCCCCGCAGACGTACACCCGGGCGCCCGCTTCCAGCAGTTGCCACACCTCGTCCGCCTCGGCGGTGATGCGGTGCTGGACGAAGGTGCCGGCCGTGCTGAAGGCCGGGCGCAGGGAGACGGCGCCCGCGGTCTGCGCGGCGTGGAGCTCCTCGGCGTGCAGGTAGTCGGCGTCGGCGGCGTCGCAGCCGAAGTAGCAGAGGGCGGGCGGGAGTTGGGTGCCCGACCGGAGGGCCGCGGTGCGGTCGGCGACGGCGCCGCGGAAGGGTGCCAGGCCGGTGCCCGCGGCGATCATGACGACCGGGACGCTGCCGTCGATCCGGAAGGCCTCCCGGCAGGGCTGGACGCGGGCGTGGAGCGTGTCGCCGGGGCGCAGGGTGGCCAGGTGGCCCGAGCCGGTGCCCCGGTAGGTGCCGTTGCCGGACCTGGCGGGGGCTTCCAGGAGGGAGATCATCAGGTCCGCGTGGCGGGGGTCGGCGGCCGGGGACGAGGAGATCGAGTAGTGCCGGGGCTTCAGGGGGGTCAGGAGGTCCAGGAGGCGGGGCCAGTCGAGGGCGCCGCGCAGCGCGGGGTGGTCCTCGACGATCTCGACGAGGGTGCGCGGGTCGCCGCCCGGGGAGCCCGCGGCGGCCGGCGCGGCGAGGGCGGCGAGGGCGGCCCTCTCGGGCGGGCAGGGGTTGGCGTCGGCCAGGAGGGAGAACTGGCGGGCGTTGGGCCGCTCCTGCAACTCGATGTGGTGGGTGAGGAGTTGGCGGACCGTCAGTGGGCGGTCGACGGCGAGGCCGTCGCGGCGCGGGCGGCCGGTGCGGATGTCGAGGACGGTGTCGGCGTCGACGCCGAGAGCGGTGATCGCGCGGTCGACCAGCGCCGGGTCGTTGGCGGGGAGCACGGTGAGGTGGTCGGCGGTGCGGTAGGTGACGTCCTCGGGCAGGGCGATCCGCAGGAAGCGCTTGGTGCGGCTGTGGCCGGGAGCGGTGAGGTCGTAGGCGTCGGTGACGGTCATCGGGACGAGTCCGTGGTGCGCGGCGAGGGCGTCGAGCGGGCCGCCTGCCAGGGTGCGGACCTCGTACCCGGCGGTGGGCTCCGGTGTGGCGACGGCGTCGGGGTCGCCGTACCGCTCCAGCAGGGCGGTGCGCAGCCGGGCGGTGAACTCGCGGACCGTGCCGCCGAGGTCGCCGGAGGCGTCGGCGGCGGCCCGGTCGACGAGGCGGGTGGCGCCGAGTTCGGCGAGGCGGGCGTCGACGCGGGTCGGGAAGTGCTGGTAGGTGGCGGCCCAGTTGCGGTCGCCGACCCCGAGGACGGCGTAGGTCACCCCGGTGAGGTCGGGGCCGCCGTCCAGCCAGGCGGCGAAGGCGGTGGCGTCGTCGGTGGGGCGGCCGTTGTAGGAGGCGGCGGTGATGACGACGGGCCGGTCGGTGGGCAGGCCGCCGACGTAGGCGTCCAGGGCCGCGACCTCGGTGTCGCAGCCGATCTCGCCCGCCTCGTCCGCGAGTTGGGCGGCGAAGCCGCGGCAGGTGCCGTAGTTGCTGCCGTGCAGGAGGAGGGCGCCGGTGCCGGTGCGGACCCGGGCCGGGAGCGTCGCCGTCGGGTGCTGGTCGGCGGCGGCAGCCTGCCGGGCGCCCGGCAGGGGCGGGTGGACGCGGTCGGCGGGGGTGCGCGGGGTGAGGGTCAGGGTGAAGCCCTCGGGCTTGAGGGTGAGCGTCTCCTTGACGGTGAGCGCGTAGTCCGCGTGGTCGTGCGGCCGGTAGCGGTGCACCAGCATGGCCAGCAGCATGGTCGCCTCGTGGAGCGCGAACTGCCGTCCGATACAGGCCCGTTCACCGGTGCCGAAGGGCTTGAAGGCGTGCACCGGGCGGGACGCCTCGGCTTCCGGGGTGAACCGGGAGGGGTCGAACAGCTCGGGGTTGTCGCCCCAGACCGGCTGGCGGTGCAGCATCGGTGCGAGGACGGTGACGGCCTGCCCGGCCTTCAGCGGGATCCGGCCGCCGAGCAGGGTGTCGTCCAGGGCGTGCCGGCCGAAGGCGGCGGCGGTCGGCCACAGCCGCAGCGCCTCGTTGAGCACCTGCCGGGTGTAGGCGAGGCGGCCAACCTCGTCGTACGTCGGCTCCGGGTCGGGCGTGTCGCCCCACAGGGCGTCCGCCTCGCGCTGCACCAGCCGGAGCGCGGTGGGGTGCTTGGCCAGGTAGTACAGGGCGAAGGACATCGCACCGGAGGTGGTCTCGTGGCCCGCGATGAGGAAGGTGATGACCTGGTTGCGGATGTTGGCGCGGTCCAGGGTGGTGCCGTCCTCGGGGTGCCGGGCGGAGAGCATCAGGCCGAGGAGGTCCCCGGCTCCGCTCTGGTCGGTGCCGGTGCGGGCGGCGATGACGTCGTCGACGACCTGGGCGAGGTAGCCGGCGTCGTCGTGGAAGGCCGCGTCGGCCGCCGAGTGGTCGGTGCCGGGCTTGCGGGCCAGGCGGGTCATGCTCCACTCCAGGCAGCGGACCATGGACTCGACGAAGGGGTGGGGTTCGGCGCGTTCGAAGGAGCCGAAGTCGTAGCCGAACCCGGCCAGGCCGATGGTGTCGAGGGTCATCCGGGTCATGTCGTCCGGGACGTCGACCGGGCGGCCTTCACGGGCGGCCCGGTCCCAGGACTCGATGAGGCGGCGGGCGACCTTCACCATCACCGGGTGGTAGGTGCGCATCGAGCCGAGGGCGAAGGCGGGCATCAGGATGTCGTGCGCCTTGGCCCAGTTGGGCTCGTCGTTGTAGGCGGTGAACAGCCCGTCGGCGGCGAAGGCGCGGACGTTCTCCAGGGCGGGGCCGACGTGCTTGGCGAAGCGCTGCTCGTCGGCGAGGTCGGCGACCAGGTCGGCGTCGGCGACGAACAGGGTGTCCCGCCCGTGCAGCCGCCGTACCAGGACCGGTCCGTGCTCCCGCATCAGGTCCATGACCTGCTGGATCGGGGTGCGGCCGGGGCCGGTGGCGGTGATGTCGACGACGAGGACGCCGGACAGGGCGGGTGCGGGGTCGGGGTGCGGCGCGGTGGGGGGCATGGCGCGACAACTGCCTTTCGCGGTACGGAAAGTCCTGTGATCCAGCGTGGTCCCGCCCGGGTGGGACCCGGCGCCGCCGCACTACACGATCGTGCAGTCGAAAGTGCCCGCCGGCTCTTGCGCCGGACCGGTGGAGTTGCCCGTGGCCCGGGTGCTCGCCTTGGATGAGGGCCGAAGAGAGGTGCGGTGGGCATGGAGGCGGGCGGGCTCGACGGCGTGGTGTGGCGCAATCGTGCCCTGACGCTGTTCGACCGGGTGGCGGTGCCGGTCGCGGTGTGCGACGTGTACGGACTGGTGGTGCTGGCCAACCCGGCGATGGCCGCGGAGTGCGGTACGACCCCGGGCCGGCTGCGCGGCCGGGACGTGCTGGAGCTGTTCCGCCCGCAGGAGGAGGCGCAGGTGGAGCGGATCGCCGAGGCGCTGCGGCTGCGGCACCGCTCGCGCTACCAGGTGTCGGTGCGGTGGCCGGCGCCCGGCGGGGCGGACCGGTACGGGGAGCTGACGGCGGACCCGGTGAGCGAGGCGGTGGGCGAGACGCCCTCGCTGCTGGTGATGTTGCGGGTGGACGGCGAGCGCCCGGCACCGCGGGCGGAACCCGCGCGGGTCACACCGGTCGAGGGCCGGGTACTGGCCCTGCTGGCCGGCGGCGCCACCACCGCACGGGCCGCCAAGGAGCTGGGCCTGACCAGCGACGGTGTCACCTATCACCTGCGCCGCCTCTCGGCCCGCTGGGACGCCGCCACCCGCACCGAACTGGTCGCCCGCGCCTACGCCTTGGGCGTACTCAGACCAGGCATCTGGCCCCCCACCCCGACCGGGTAGGCGGTGCCCGCGCCGACGGGGCGCCCAAGCGGGCGACGAACCGGGAGTGGCAGGCGCCGTCCCGGCGTCCGTGGCGCCCATCGGGCTCCCCCTGCGGCCGGTCCGGTGACGGCCGCGGGCTGTGGCCGGTCCGGTGACGGCCGGCCCTGGCCGATCACGGCCGGCCGGGTCGCGGTCGTTTCGGCGTGGGTGTCAGCTCGTGACGGCGATGAGTACGCCGCACCCGAGGAAGGCCAGCGCGCCGAAGGTCAGGAACACCACCGGTCCCACGACGTGGCGCCACATGCGCACGCGGGCGATCTGCGGGTTCTGTGCCAGGTAGACGACCTCCACCTGCCGTCCCGTCGCCAGCCCCATGCCGGTCCCCTGTGCCCGCGGCCTGAACTCCACCCGGTAGCCCCGGCGGTCCGTGAAGGCGATGACCGGGACCCACTTCGGCCCGTCGCTGTCCGTGGTGCGCACGTTGTCCACGACGAGGCCCCAGGTGCGCACGCCGTGCCGCCGCAGCCGGTGCACCACCGTGCCCTCGTGCACCGCGGCCACGAGCAGCCCCAGGCCGGCCACCGCGCACAGCACCGCGCCGATGTTCACACGCCTCAACCCTTCCGTCCCACCCGACCGTTCAGCACCTCGGCTGGAGAAGACGCGTCGGCCTGGCGATCGGTTTCCGAGGAAGGGGTTCCGCTTCGGCAACTTTCCGTAATCGACTCTGGTCAAGCAGCCACCGGCGCGGTAGTGATCTGCGGAAAACACGTTCGCCGTGACACACGAGTGGGAACAGGCCAAGGGATGCACACCGTACGGAAGTGGGCCGAGGGGCTGCCGCGACTCCTGCGTCGGCACCGGGACCCGGTGGTCGTCCAGACCCTGCGGTCGGCCACCGCGGCCACGATCGCCTACGTGGTCGCGCTCCACCTGAGCCCGGAGCCGGCTCCGCTGACCGCCCCGCTGACCGCACTGCTGGTCGTCCAGGTCACCCTGTACGCCACTCTGACCAACGGCTTCCGCCGGGTGAACTCGGTGGTGGCCGGGGTGCTGGTGGCCATCGCCTTCAGCCAGCTGGTGGGGCTGACCTGGTGGAGCCTGGCCCTGCTGATCGTGGCCTCGCTCGGGGTCGGCCATCTGGTGCGGGTCGACGAGTACATCCCCGAGGTGGCGATCAGCGCCATGCTGGTCCTCGGGGTCACGACGATCAGCAGTACGGCGTGGGCGCGGATCGTGGAGACCCTGATCGGCGCGGTCGTCGGCATGGGCTGCAACCTCCTGCTCCCGCCCCCGGTGTGGGTGGACGAGGCCGGGGAGTCGATCGAGGGCCTGGCCCGCCGGCTGCGGCAGCTGATGCTGCGGATGGGCGAGGAGGCCGCGGAGATCATGCCGTGGCAGCAGGCCGCCGCACGGCTGCACGAGGCCCGCCGCCTGGACCACGCCATCGTCGAGGTGGACGCGGCGCTGCGGCAGGCGGAGGACAGTCTGCGGCTCAATCCGCGGGTCAGGGAGGGGCTGCTGCACCGCGTGGTGCTGCGCACCGGCCTGGACACGCTGGAGATCTGCACGGTCGTGCTGCGCGTGCTGGCCCGCACCTTCACCGACCTGGCCAAGGCCCGCGAGCCCGAACCGCTGTTCGCGTCGGACGCGGGTGCGGCCGTGGAACAGCTGCTGTCCCAGATCGCCGACGCGGTGGTCAGCTTCGCGGTGCTGGTGACCACCAGCATCAGCGAGAACGCCGAGTCGGCCGAGGCCCGGCTCGCCGCCGAGCTGCACGCGGCGTCCGGCACCCGCGACAAGCTCGCCGACCTGCTCCACGAGGAGATCCGCCACGACGACCGGAACTGGCAGCTGCTCGGCGCCGTGCTGACCGAGGTCAACCGGCTGCTGGACGAGCTCGACACCGAGCACCGCACCCGCCGTCTGCTGGAGGAACTGGACCGGGTCTCCGGCGAGCAGCGCGCCAAGCGGCCGTGGCTCACCTGGCTGCGGGAGCGGGTGGGCGTACCGGACCGGCTGCGGCGGAACCGGGGCGGTGGTCCGGGACGTTCTCCGTCAGGGACCGGAAAGGGGGCACGCCGATGACGGACACGGCGGTACGGATCGACGGGAACACGCTGCGGCTGCCGGGCGGGGTGGCGGTGCGGTTCGTGCGCACGCTGCGGCTGCCGGAGACGGGCACGCATCCGCTGCCGCCGGGGCTGGGCGAGTTCCCGGTCCGGCGGGTGAGCGATTTCCCGGACACGGTTCCGGACGAGTGGCGGGCGCGCGGCGGGGTGATGCTGCCGGTGTACCTGCGCGAGGCGATGTGGCTGAGCTTCGCGGGCACGGCGGAACCGGCCGCACTCCAGGTCGGCGTCGGCAAGGTGTGCGCGGTCTCCGGCGAGCCGTGGCGCGACCGGCTGTCCCGGAAACCGCAGAACTACCTGGTGCTGCCGCGCCAACCGTGGCTGGACGGCATCAACTCCGGGAAGGGCACGGTCCGCCAGTTCGTGGCGGTGCCGCTCGGGCTGGGCGCGACGGTGGAGGGGCAGGTCACCGGCGAGGAGGTGTGGGGCGGGGTGCAGCTCCAGTCCTTCACGCTCGGAGACGGCCCGCTCGCCGAGTGGCGGCGCGAGGAGCGGTTGCGCCAGGAGCAGCTGCGGCGGGAGCGGATGCGCGGGCCCGGTCCGGCGGGCGCCGTCGACGCGGCCCTGCCGATGATGTCCGCCCTCCCCGCGCCCGCCCCCGCGCCGGGCGGGGCCCCGGCCGCCAGGTCGGCCGGGATGGGCCTCGGCGTCGGCGGCTCGATGCGCCAGGAGGTGTACGAGGACGACCGGCCGCTGGGCGACTGGGCCGGGACCCCGGCCGGGCGCGTCTTCGTGCACCTGGTCACGCCCCCGCAGTGGCACCGCATCACGGGCGAGGCACCCCCTCCGTCGCCGGTGGACCGGGCGGCGTACACCCGCGCGGGCCTGCCCTGGTTCGACTACTACGACGAGGACGCCCGGGATCTCGCCCCCACGGACACCCTGGAGGCGGTCAAGCCGGTCGGCGACTGGCTCGGCGACGACCTGGAGCCCTGGCAGCAGCCGACCGCGGGGCAGGTGGTCCCGCTGAAGGACGCGCAGGGCAAGCCGGTGGAGGACGGCGACTGGTGACACCGTTGCACCGGATGCAACAGGCGTTGCTCTTCTTGCGCTGCCCCCTCGGTCCGCGTCAAGGTGTGTCAGGTCCGGGGTGACTCACGACCTGAGGTGCATGGCATGGGCAGTGGTACGGAAGGGACGCGCGGCGGCTGGAGCAGGCGCCGGTTCGTCGGCGCGGCGGCGGGCGTGGGCGCGGTGGTCGCGGTCCCGGCGCCGGCGGCGCCCCTCGCGGAGCGGTCCCGCCGGGCGGCGCGCCCGGCGGCCGGCACCCCGGCGCGGACTCCCTCGGCGCCCCGCCCGCTCTACCTCGGCACCTACACCTCCGTGGACGGCGGCGGCACCGGCATCGGCCTCGCCGCCTACGATCCCGTGACCGGCGCGATCACGGGCAGCGGCACGCTCACCGGGGTCGCCGACCCGTCGTACCTCGCGGTCCACCCGGACGGCCGCACGCTGTACGCGGTGAACGAGCGCACGGACGGAAGCGTGACCGCCGTACGCCTGGCGGACCGGAGGATCCTGGGCAGCCGGAGCACGGGCGGGGCGGGCCCGTGCCATGTCTCGGTCCATCCGACCGGCCGCTGGCTGCTGAGCGCCAACTACACCTCGGGCAGTGTGGCCGTGCACCCGATCGACGCCTCGGGCGCCCTCGGCGAGCGCACCGCTCTGGTGACGCACTCGAGTCCGGCCCCCGGGCCCGGTCAACAGGGCCCGCACGCCCACCAGTTCATCACCAGCCCGGACGGCGGTCATGTGCTCGCCGTGGACCTCGGCACCGACACGGTCTACAGCTACCGCCTCGATGCCGCCCGGGGCACGCTCACCGAGGCCGCCCAGGCGCACACGAAGCCGGGGGCGGGCCCGCGTCACCTGACCTTCCACCCGGGCGGCCGGTACGCGTACCTGGCGAACGAGGTGGGGAACACGGTCGCGGTCTGCGGCTACGACCCGGCCGGCGGCCGGCTGACGATCGGCGATCCGCAGTCCACCGGCAGCACGGCCGGTACCACCAACTACCCGGCCCAGTTCCTGGTCACCGCGGACGGCGCCTTCGCCTACCTGGCCAACCGGGGCGACAACACCCTTGCGCGGTACGCGGTCGAGGCCGCCGGGGCCCGGCTGCGGCTGCTGGACACGGTGCCGGTGCACGGGGACTTCCCGCGGCAGATCGCCTTCTCCCCCGACGGCCGGCTGCTGTTCGCGGCCGACCAGCGGTCCGGCACCGTGAGCGTCTTCACCGTCGATCCGGACAGCGGTGAACTCCGGCTCGCGGGCGAGCCGTTCGCCTCACCGGTCGCCGTCTGCGCGCTGCCGCTGTAGCGTCCGCGGGCAGGAGGCCGCCGCGCTCGCCCGGGCGAGCAGGGCGTGCATGCGCTCGGTGAGCTGGGAGACGTCGTCGGCGGGCGCGTGGAAGACGAGCCGTACGTCGCCGTGCGCGCGGGTGCGTTCGATGCGCAGGGTCAGTCCGTGCCGGTCCACGGCGAGCGGCTGGACCCGGGTCGCGGCGTGCAGGCTCTCGGGCTCGACGAGCCGGGTGAGCCGCTCGACGGCGTCCGGGTGGGAGTCGGCGAGGTGGGTGAGCAGTCCGGCCTCGGCGCCGGCCAGCGGGTCCGGCCGGGCGGCGGCGAACTCGTCGCGGTCGACGACCACGGCGCCGGAGGGCCGGCGCAGCACCACCCGGGTGGGGTGGAAGACGAGGTGTTCGTCGGCGGGGCGGAACCAGCCGGCCATCCAGAGCCGGGCCCTGATCCGGCTCCGCACCGGGACCGGCGCCACGTCGGCGAACTCCAGCACCGCGGACGGCTCACCGCGCGGGGCGCAGATCGCGGCCGTGAGCAGGGCGCTGTCCTCGGGTACGTGCAGCAGCACCCGGCCGTCGTCCGCGACGGTGTGCGCGCCGACGTACTCCTCGCGTCCGCCGTCCGCCGTCACCATGCACGACCACGCGACGGCCAGCAGGGACCGGGCCTGCTCCGCCGCACCGGGTCCGGCCGCCCAGGCTGCCTGTTCGTCACCCATCCCGAAACCTCCTTAGGTAAGCCTCACCTAACTTATCGAAGATCGGGGAGTACGCCAAGCACGGGATGCGTCACGTAGGTGAAAAACAGGGCGGGGCAGGAATCCTGACGGTCAGGAGATGACGCCCAGCAGGGCCCGCGCGCACAGGTCCCGCACCTGCTCCCGCGTCAGTTCCTCGGTGCGCAGCCACTCCAGGCAGACGTGCGTGGTGAAGGCGAGCCAGCCGCGCACCGCCAGCCTGGTGTCGGGGCGCCGCCCGAGGGCGGGGCCGAACTCCGGGTCGGCGGCGAGGGTGGCGAGGATCTGGCGCTCCTGGGCCGCCTGGGCCTGCCGGTAGACGCGGCGCACGGCCTGGTCGCCGGAGGCCTCCGCACGGTGGAAGGCGCGGAAACCGTGCGCGTGGGTGTGGACGTAGTCGAGGTAGACGTCGAGGCCCGCGGTGAGCTGCTCACGGGCGGACACACCGGGCTCTGCCGCCGTCATCCGCAGCATCCGCTCGCTCTCACGCGCCACGACCGCCGCGAAGAAATCTCGTTTCGTCGGAAAATAGTGGTACAGCAGACCCCGGGAGACCCCCGCGATCTCGGCGACCTGCTCGATCCACACGTCGTCGTACGGGCTCTCCGAGAAGAGCCTGGCCCCGACCGAGAGGAGTTGCTCACGGCGCTCCGCGGTGCTGAGTCTGCGGCGGCTGCGCTCACCCTGGTTCGGGACCATGTCCGCACTTTACTTGACGTGAGTTCAACAACGGGACGAGACTGAAACCGCTTATTGAACCCACGTACAACGAGATCGACGTGCCGCAGCATCGAGGGAGATCGCGTCATGGCGGAGACGGCCACACAGCCGGGGGCAGGGACGGGCGGCCCGTTGCCGAAGGGGTTCCGGGGCGCCGAGCAGGGCTGGCCCGAGCTGCACCGCATCCCGCACCCGCCGCGCCGGCTGCCGTTCCTCGGCGACGTCCTCGGGGTCGACCGGCGCACCCCGCTCCAGGACTCGATGCGGATCGGCGGGCAGCTGGGCCCGATCTTCCGGCGCAAGGCGTTCGGCAACGAGTTCGTGTTCGTGGCGGGCGCCGAACCGGCCGCCGACATGGCCGACGAATCGCGGTTCGCCAAGCACGTGGGGCTCGGGGTGGCCAATCTCCGCCCGGTCGCCGGGGACGGCCTGTTCACGGCCTACAACCACGAGCCGAACTGGCAGCTGGCGCACGACGTGCTGGCCCCGGGCTTCAGCCGGGAGGCCATGGAGGGCTACCACGCGATGATGCTGGCGGTGGCCGGGCGGCTGACCGACCACTGGGACCGGGAGCTGACGGCCGGCCGCTGGGTGGACGTGCCCGGCGACATGACCAAGCTGACCCTGGAGACGATCGCCCGCACCGGGTTCGGCCACGACTTCGGCTCGTTCGAGCGGGACCGGCCGCACCCCTTCGTCACCGCGATGATCGGCACGCTCACCTACGCGCAGCGCCTGAACAGCGTGCCCGGGCCGCTGGCCCCGCTGATGCTGCGGCAGGCCGCCCGGCGCAACGCGGCCGACATCGACTTCCTCAACCGCACCGTCGACGGCCTGGTCGCCGAGCGGCGCCGGACCGGCCGCGCGGAGGGCGACCTGCTCGACCGGATGCTGGAGACGGCCCACCCGGAGACCGGTGAGCGGCTGTCCGCCGAGAACGTCCGGCGGCAGGTGATCACCTTCCTGGTGGCCGGCCACGAGACCACCTCGGGCGCGCTCTCCTTCGCCCTGCACTACCTCGCCCTGCACCCGGAGATCGCCGCCCGGGCCGCCGCGGAGGTGGACCGCGTATGGGGCGACACGCCGGCGCCCGGCTACGACCAGGTGGCCAGACTGCGATACGTGCGCCGGGTGCTGGACGAGTCGCTGCGGCTGTGGCCGACGGCTCCCGCCTTCGCCCGCGAGGCCCGCGAGGACACCGTGCTGGCCGGCGGGCACCCGATGCGCCGGGGCGCCTGGGCGCTGGTCCTGACGCCGATGCTGCACCGGGACCCCGGGGTGTGGGGCCCGGACGCCGAGAGCTTCGACCCGGACCGGTTCGAGGCCAAGGCGGCCCGCGGCCGGGCCCCGCACACCTTCAAGCCCTTCGGCACGGGGGCACGCGCCTGCATCGGCCGCCAGTTCGCGCTGCACGAGGCGACCCTGGTCCTCGGCCTGCTGCTGCGCCGCTACGGCCTCGGCGCCGACCCCGACTACCGGCTGCGGGTGACCGAGCGGCTCACGCTGATGCCGGAAGGACTGCGGCTGCGGCTGGAGCGGCGCACGCCCGCCCCGGCGCCGGTGACCGTGCCGGAGGCGCCCACGTCAGAGGGCGGCGGCTGTCCAGTGCACCGGCCGGGTGACTGACGCCGGCAGCCGCGTCCCCGCGTCGCCCCGGGCCGCGTCGAGCTGGGGCTGGGTCAGGAAGAAGGCACCCGTGAGGTCCGCGTCGCGAAGGTCGGCGTCCCGCAGGTCGGCGCCGATCAGGTCCGCGTGCCGCAGATCGGCCCCGGTGAGGTCGGCGGCGATCAGGTAGGCGCCGCGCAGGCTCGCCCCGCGCAGGTCGGCGCCCCGGAGCCGGGCGCCCATCAGGTCGGCGCCCCGCCGGTCCTTCTTCCGGCCGCGCACCCCCGCCCGGGCCAGCTCGCTCGTCCGCAGGAGCAGCACGTCGACCTCCCGCCGCTGCGCGGCCACGTCCAGGGCGGCCAGCTCCTCGGGCGTACCGAGAGCCAGTTCCCCGGTCTTCCGCAGCGCGGTGCGCAGATCGGCGTGGACGGGGCGGGCGGCGGCCAGGCCGAGAGCCTCCGTCAGGTACCAGAGCAGTTCGTGCAGCTGCCGTACGACCAGGAACGCGTCGAACATCCGGCGGGCCTCCGCGCCGGACCCGCCACGCCAGTCCCGGCCGTCGAAGGTGACCTGCGAGACCTGCTGCCCGGCGCCGAAGCAGTCGTAGACCGTGCAGCCGTTGAACCCCTTCTGCCGCAGTTCGGCGTGGATGCCGCAGCGGTGGTCGCCACCGAGGTTGCGGCAGGGCGTTCCGGCGGGCTTGGCGAAGGCGAAGTCCGCCGACGCGGCGAACGGCAGGGCGACACAGCAGAGCCCGAAACAGCGGGCGCAGTCCCCGCTCAACCGGGCCCGTTCGGATATCTGTTCTGACACCCGGTCAGCCTACTGAGCGGCGAAGACCTCCTCGTCCGAATTTCTCAGCCGGGCCGCGTCCGCCCCCGGCGGCCGGCCGAACTGCCGCCGGTACTCGCGGCTGAACTGGGAGGCGCTGTCGTAGCCGACCGCGTACCCCACGTCGGACACGTCGTCGGTGCTGCTCATCAGGCGCAGCCGGGCCTCCTGGAGCCGGATGTGCTTCTGGTACTGGATCGGGGTCATCGCGGTGACCGCGCGGAAGTGCCGGTGGAACGGGGAGGCGCTCATCCCGGAGAGCCGGGCCAGCTCCTCGACGCGCAGGGCGTCGGTGTAGTGCTCGCGGATGTGGCGGACGGCCCGCCCGATCTGGGTGAGCCTGCTGTCGGCGAGCCCGATCTGCCGGACCAGCGTGCCCTGCTCGCCGGTGATCAGCCGCCACAGGATCTCCCGCTCGATCATCGGGGCGAGCACCGGGATGTCGGCGGGCCGGTCGAGCAGCCGGACCATCCGCAGGGCGGCGTCGAGCAGGTCGGCGGGCGCCTCGCCGACCGCGAGCGCGGGCAGACCGGTGCGGCGGCGCGCACCGGCCGCGCGGGGGTCGGTGCCGGTCTCCAGGAGCAGCGCCGCGATGCGCGCGGGCCGCAGCCGGAGGCCGAACCCCAGGAACGGCGTCTCGGGGGTGGCCCGGGTGCACTGCCCGCTGACCGGCAGGTCGACCGAGACGACCAGGTACTCGCCCACCTCGTAGTCGTAGATCCGGCCGCCCAGCGTCAGCCGTTTGGCGCCCTGGGCGACCAGGGCGAGGACGGGGTCCACGACGCCCGAGCGCGGCCCGGTGGGCCGTTCGGCGCGGGTCAGCAGGAGGCCGTCGATCGCGGGGACGGCGTCGGCGTCGCGCGGGGCGTGCCGGTCGATCAGGGAGCGCAGTTCGTCGAGGGACACGCTCCCGATTGAAACGCCGGCCGGGGACGGCCGCAACGCCCTTCCCCGGAAACGCGACAGGATCGTGCAAGCCTGCGATGCGATCGCCCTAACGTTCTCGCAGCTCAGCCTGGTTTGCTCAAGGAGCCGGATTCCCCACGCATCTTCCACGGAGCATTTCATGGCACTCGACTCGTACGTCGGTCTCGGCCGGTCCGGGCTCAAGGTGAGCCCCTTCTGCCTCGGCGCGATGAACTTCGGCGAGGACGGCGGCTTCGGCTGCTCGGTCGAGGAGTCGGAGAAGATCCTCCAGACCTATCTCGACCTCGGCGGCAACTTCGTCGACACCGCGAACTTCTACACCAACGGCCACTCCGAGGCGATCCTCGGCGACTTCCTCGCCGCCCGCCCGGGCCGCCGCGACCGCCTGGTGCTGGCCACCAAGTTCTTCGGCAACCTGCACCTCGGCGACCCCAACGGCGGCGGCGCCGGCCGCAAGGCGATCGTCGGCCAGCTGGAGGACTCGCTGCGCCGCCTGCGCACCGACTACGTCGACCTGTACTGGCTGCACAACCACGACCGGTCCACGCCCGTCGAGGAGACCCTGCGCACCCTGGACGACCTGGTGACGGCCGGCAAGATCCGGTACGTCGGCTTCTCCGACACCCCGGCCTGGTTCACCGCCAAGGCCCACACCACGGCCCTGCTGCGCGGCTGGACCCCGGTGACCGCGCTCCAGATGGAGTACTCGCTGCTGGAGCGCACCATCGAGGGCGAGCTGATCCCGCTCGCGCAGGACGCCGGGATGGGGATGCTGCCCTGGTCCCCGCTCAAGAGCGGCTTCCTCTCCGGGAAGTACCGCAGGGACCGGTCCGCACCGGCCGAGGCGAAGCGGGCGGCCGTCCTCGGGCAGCCGACCGACGAGCAGTTCACCGTGATCGAGACGCTCGCCGCGGTCGCCGCGGAGACCGGTGCGAGCCCGGCCGCCGTGGCCCTCTCCTGGGTGCAGAACCGCCCCGGCGTCACCTCCACCCTGATCGGCCCCCGCACCCACGCCCATCTGGAGGCCAACGTCGCCGCTCTCGACGTCCGCCTGACCCCGGAGCAGACGGCCCGCCTCGACGAGGTGTCCGCCCCGGCCCTCGGCTTCCCCCACGACCTGAACCACCGCGTCGGCGCCATGCTCAAGTACGCGGGCGCCACGGTCGACGGGGTACCGAGCGCGGTGTATCCACCGCTGCTGGCGAACACCGCCCGCTACTGACCGGGGCCTTGGTCCCTCAGCCCCCGTCCGTCGGCTGCTCACGGCGCGCCGTCCGGGAGCGGAGCGTGTCGAGGCAGATCAGGCCTCGTCCGCTGCCAGGGCCAGCAGGCGGTCCAGCACCCGCGGGGCGCCGACGCGCAGGCCGTCGTGCTCGAACTCGTCGGTGACCCAGGTGCGCAGGCCCTTCACGGCCCGGGCGGTCGCCAGCGAGTGCGCCGTGTCGACGTACATGTCGTCGTGGTAGACGGCGGCGACGACCGGGACCTCGTTGGCGGCCAGCCGCGCCGGGTCGTACAGCGGCTGCCAGTCGGTGCGGGCGGCGACCAGGTCGGCCGCCGCCTTCAGAGGCCGCAGGGCCGGGTCGGTCTCGAACATCCAGGGGTGCACGGTCTCGCCGGTGAACAGCACCGGCGCGTCGCCCGCGAGCGCCTTGGCGGCGTCGAACTGCGGGAACTCGGCACGGACCCGTTCGGCCGCCCAGGCGGTGGGGCGGGCGTCCTGGCCGTAGGTCGGCTCGTGGACCAGGGCGTACAGCGGGTTGCTCGCGTACGACAGCAGGCCCTGGACCTGCTCCTGGAAGGCGTCGGAGAGTTCGAGGCCGGAGGGGGCGCGGACGAAGGCGTCCTCCAGGAGGAAGTGCAGGCGGTGGCTGCCGTCGCCGGTGCCCAGCATCAGGCCGAGGGACTGGAAGGCCTCGACGGTGAGCCGGTAGCCGTTCGGCAGCAGGGTCTCGTGCTCCAGGAGGTGCTCGGCGATCCGGCGGGTCCGCTCGACGTCCTGCGGGTAGCGGTCGTAGTGCGCGGCGACCTTGCGCTCGATGCGCGGGTAGGCGGCGCGGTAGACGTCGTCCGCGTGCGCGTCCAGGGAGGGCAGGCCGCCGGTGATCACGGAGGTCTTCAGGCCCTCGGGGAAGAACGACAGGTAGGTGACGGTGCAGAAGCCGCCGAAGCTCTGGCCGAGCGTCGTCCAGGGTGCGCCGCCGGTGACCTGCGGGCGGATCGCCTCGCAGTCCCGGACGATCGAGTCGGCGCGGAAGAGGGCGAGGTGGTCGGCCTGGGCGGCCGGGCCGCCGCGGTGCGGGAGGGTCTGCCGGTTGACCGGGGTGGAGCGGCCGGTGCCGCGCTGGTCGAGGAGCAGGACGCGGTAGTCGTCCAGGGCCCGGTCGAGCCAGGCCTGCCGCCCGACGAAACGATTCGCCCCGAATCCGGGACCACCCTGCAGATACAGCAGCCAGGGCAGCTCCTGGCCCGCCTTGTCGCTCGCCACCGCCTCCCGGGCGTACAGCTCGATGGTCTCACCCTCCGGGTCCGCGTGGTCGAGGGGGACGGTGAAGCGGCGGTCGGTGAGGACGACGCCGGGCTGGCGGTAGCTGAGGCTCAACGGTTCTCCCGGGACGGACGGACGGTCGCGTCCCAGTTCAGCACACGTCCCGGGCGGATCCGCCCCCGGGATCATGAAATCGTTACTGAATAACCGATCAGCGACCGGCGAGGCTGGAGCGCCGCACCACCAGTTCCGGCTGGAGCACCACCCGGCGGTGCTCGTGCGCCGACTGTCCGTCCCGCTCCTCGGTCTCCTCCAGGAGGAGGTCCGCGGCCATGGCCCCCATGGTGACGGCGGGCTGGCGGACCGAGGTCAGCGGTACGGCGGCAGCGGCGGCGAACTCGATGTCGTCGTAGCCGACGATCGCGAGGTCGTCCGGGACGACCACCCCTGCCGCGTACATGGCCTGCAGGACGCCCAGGGCGAGGAGGTCGTTGGCGCAGAACACGGCGGTGGGCCGGTCGGCCAGGCCGAGCAGGCGGGCACCCGCGTCCCGCCCGGCGGCCACGTCGAGCCGCTCGGTCGGCAGCTCGCGCAGCGCGTCGGGGCCGAGCCCGGCCTCGGCGAGGGCGTTCAGGGCCCCGGTGCGGCGGTCCCGGACCTGGTTGAACCCGGGCGGCCCGCTGACGTACGCGATCGAGCGGTGCCCGGCGTCGACCAGGTGGCGCACGGCCAGCGCCCCGCCCGCCACGTCGTCGACGCTGACCGAGCACTCCGTGGTGCCCTCGGCGACCCGGTCGACCAGCACGAAGGGGATGCCGTGCCGGCGGAAGGTCTCGATGTTGCGGCCGGTGGCGTCCGCCGGGGTCAGCAGGACGCCCCGCACCCGCTGCTCGGCGAAGAGCGAGAGGTACTCGGCCTCCTCGCCGGCGTTCTGCGCGCTGTTGCAGACCATCACGCCGAGCCCGGCGTCCCGGGCCGCCCGCTCGGCGCCCCGGGCCACGTCCACGAAGAAGGGGTTGCCCATGTCGAGGACGAGCAGGCCCATGATCCGGCTGCGGCCCGCGCGCAGCTGGCGCGCGGACTCGCTGCGGACGTAGCCGAGCCGGTCGATCGCCGACTGCACCCGGGCCCGGGTCTCGCCGGCGACGGTGTCCGGGCGGTTGATGACGTTCGAGACCGTGCCCACCGAGACTCCGGCGGCGCGGGCGACGTCCTTGATACCCACCGACTGGGCCATCGGTCGAGACCTCCAGGAAACATGGACGGCGCCTTCACAGCACGGAAGGGCCCATCGGGAAGGACTTCACATTACGGCATGACTCGCACACCGGTCCGGGTCAGCCGGGCAGCGCGAAGTCGACGACATGGAGCGCGGAGGGGGTCGTACCGCTCGACGTCTCCTGGTACATGAACGACAGCACGTTGTCGGCCTTGACCCGCAGCTCGTCGATGACGACCTCGCCGAAGGCGTTCAGGTCGCCGCCGTCGTACAGCAACGCCCAGTCGGAGTAACCGGAGGCCTTGGACGCCCCGGCGATCCTGCCGTAGGGAAGGACGGCGTAGGCGTTGTCGTACCTGTCCAGGACCAGCTTGGTGCGCTGACTGGAGTTCAGGGCGACCGGGATCTCGGTCTTCTGCCAGGTGCCGGCGGAGTTCTTGCGGAGATGGAAGGCGCGGCCGTTGGCGGTGCGGTCGCTGACGTAGTTCGTGGTGCACTGGCCGAAGCGACCGGGGACATAGCTGATGATCGCGTGCGGGAGGCCGGCGGAGTCCGTCCACTGGCTCTCCTGGTTCATCAGGGAGTGGTCCGGGTTGAGCGAGTCGACGACCAGCCCGGAGTCGGCGACGGCGACGGTGTCCGCGCTGCCGGTGGTGGCGACCAGGGCACCGGCGTCGTTGCGCCAGGTACGGCCCCGGTCGGTGGAGTACACGTAGCCGGTGTCGTGGTTGGTGATGCCCCCGCTGTTGCACATCACGGCCGCCGACTGCTCACGCCAGGTGAAGAAGGCGTGCAGCCGCCCGTCGACGTCGTAGTCGATGCCGTGCAGGTACATGTTGCGGGCCGTCGACGACCCGTGCGTGCTCGTGTACGTCCCGGTGGAGCTGCTCCACTCCCCCAGCACGGTCCAGCTCGAACCGTCGTACTCCGCGAGGGCGTTACGGCCGTTCCCGGAGATCCCCACCCGGTAGCTGAGCTGGAGCCTGCCCTCGGGCGTGGAGACGAACTGCGGGTAGGTGAACTGCGAGGTCGGCGACACCCCGTCGAGCGAGGTCTGTACGGCGCCGAAGACGCCCGAGGTCCAGGCCGTGGAGCCGGGATCGTCCAGCAGCCCGGCGACCGACTTCACGTAGAAGAAGCCGTCGCTGTGCGAGTCCATGTTGATGTGGAGCCGCCCGTCGACCTTCGAGACGCCCATGGAGATGACGTTGTGCGAGTCGCTGGACTTCAGCTGGTGGGCGAGGGTCACGGTCGACCAGGACGAACCGCCGAGCACCCGGCGCCCGATCACCGCGGCACCGGTCGAGGTGTACCAGCCGGCGTACTGGTAGCCCTTGTAGGTGAACAGGCCGTTCTTCTGGAAGGAGTTGTTGTTGACCAGGCCGTCGTAGGAGACGAAGTAGACGGCCTGGGCGTCGAGTTGTGTGGTCTGCTGCTTGTTCACCGAAGGTCCGGGGTCGGCCGCGCGGGCGGTGCCGGCGGCGAGGGCGGGGGTGGCCACGGCGCCGAGGAGGGCGGCCCCCAGCACGGTACGTCTTTTCACGAGCGGCTCCTGTCGTGATTCAGGCGAGGTGGAACACTTCGGTGAGCGGTTTCATCGCCTCGTCGGGGCGGGCGCCGTCGAGGGATTCGAAGAAGGGGCCCATCTCGGCCTGCCAGCGGGCGTTGACCTCGGTGGCCTCCATGCCGGCGAGGGCGGCGTCGAAGTCCTCGGTCTCCAGATAGCCGACCAGCAGGCCGTCGTCGCGCAGGAAGAGCGAGTAGTTGTGCCAGCCGGTGGCGGAGAGCGCTTCGCGCATCTCCGGCCACACGGCGGCATGGCGTGCGCGGTACTCGGCGAGGCGGTCCTGCCGGACCTTGAGGAGGAAACAGACGCGCTGCATAAGTACCGCTCCCGCGCTAGAAGTTGAACTGGTCGATGTTCTTCGCGTCGAACACGGTCGGCTTGCCGAGGTTGATCACGCCGTCCTTGTCGATGGTGTACGTGGTGTCGCCGGCCTTGAAGGTCTCGCCCTCCTTGCCGGTGATCTGCCCGGAGGCCAGCGCGACGGCGGTACGGGCGGCGAGGTCGCCGAGCTTGGCCGGGTCCCACAGCTCGAAGGCGTCGACGGTGCCGTTCTTCACGTACTGGCGCATGTCGTTGGGCGTGCCGAGGCCGGTCAGCTTGACCTTGCCCTTGTACTTGGAGCCGGACAGGTACTGGGCCGCCGCCTTGATGCCTACGGTGGTCGGGGAGATGATCCCCTTCAGGTCCGGGTACTGCTGGAGCAGGCCCTGGGTCTGCTGGAAGGACTGCTGGGCGTCGTCGTTGCCGTAGGCGACCTTGACCAGCTTGACGTTCTTGTACTTCGGGTCCTTCAGCTCCTCCTTCATGAACCCGATCCAGGTGTTCTGGTTGGTCGCGGTCTGCGCGGCGCTCAGGATCGCGATCTCGCCCTTGTACCCGATCTGTTCGGCGAGCAGCTGCACCTCGGTACGGCCGAGGTCCTCGGCGCTGGCCTGCGAGACGAAGGCGTTGCGGCAGCCGGCGTTGGTGTCGGAGTCGTAGGTCACGACCTTGATCCCGCTGCTCATGGCCTGCTTCAGCGCGGTGCACAGCGCCCCCGGGTCCTGCGCGGACACGGCCATCGCGTTCACCTGCTGCTGGGTGAGCGTGTTGACGTACGACACCTGCCCCGAGGTGTCCGTCGCGCTGGACGGCCCGACCTCCTTGTACTTGCTGCCCAGCTCGGTGAGCGCCTTCTCGCCGCCCTTGTCGGCGGAGGTGAAGTAGGGGTTGTTGACCTGCTTGGGCAGGAACCCGACCGTGAGGCCCTTCTTCAGCGCGGCGTTCGGATCGGCCTTGGCGGTCGAGGTCGCGGCCGACGTCTCGTCACTGCCGGAGTTGTTCTTGGTGGTACCACCACAGGCGGTGGCGGCGAGAGCGAGAGAGGAGACGGCGGCGAGGGTCACACAGGCACGCCGGAGGGATGACTTACGCATGACGGTTCCTTTTGAAGTAACGGCTCTGGAAGGCGCCCCCTCTTGGGGGCGCGGGACTGCGTTGGATGTGCGACTCCGCCGCGCGGGCGCGACCAGCCACACACGGCCCGCAGTATTCACACGGCCTTGGCACCCCTGTGCCGGGCAAGCGAGATCTGCCGGGCAACCCGGGGCCCAAGCACCGAGACGACAAGCAACACACCGGTCACGACGATCTGAGACTGCGCGGAGACATTGAGCAGGCTCATCACGTTCTGCAACGCCCCGAGCAGGAACACCCCGGCGATCGCGCCGCCCAACGTGCCCTTGCCCCCGTCGAAGTCGATCCCCCCGAGCAACACCGCGGCCACCACGCTCAGTTCGAGCCCCGTGGCGTTGTCGTACCGCGCACTCGCATAGTGCAGGGCCCAGAAGATCCCCGTCAGGGAGGCCATGAACCCGGTGGCGACGAACAGGATCAGCTTGTTGCGCCTGACGCGGATCCCCGCGAACCGCGCCGCCTCCTCGCTCGCCCCCACCGCGAACAGCGACCGCCCGAACGGCGTGGCGTGCAGCACCACCACGGCGATCGCCAGCAGCACCAGGAACGGCAGGAACGCCCGCGGCAGGAACGTGCCGCCGAGCCGCCCCGCCGCGAAGTCCAGGTACTGCGTCGGGAAGTCGGTGACGGCATCCGAGCCGAGCACGATCTGGGCGATGCCCCGGTAGGCCGCGAGCGTGCCGATGGTGACGGCCAGCGACGGCAGGCCCAGCCGGGTCACCAGCAGCCCGTTGACCAGCCCGCACAGGACACCGAGCAGCAGGCACAACGGGATGATCGTCTCGATCGCCATCCCCTCGTTCCACAGCCGGCCCATGACGGCGCCCGAGAGCCCGGCGGTCGACGCGACCGAGAGGTCGATCTCGCCGGCGACGACCAGCAGGGTCATCGGCAGCGCGATGAGCGCGATGGGCAGCGTGTTGCCGATCAGGAACGACAGGTTGAGCGAGTTCCCGAAGCCGTCGACGAAGCCGAACGACAGCAGCAGGAGGACGATCAGCAGCGCGCCGACGACCGTGTCCCAGCGGACCGCGCGGGTCAGGGAGTCAGGCATGGCGGGTGCTCCTCTTCTTCAGGGCGGAGGCCACCCGCAGCGCGACGATCCGGTCGACGGCGATGGCGAGCAGCAGCAGGAAGCCGTTGATGGCGAGGACCCACACGGAGCTGACCCCGAGGGCCGGCAGCACGCTGTTGACGGACGTCAGCAGCAGAGCGCCCAGCGCGGCGCCGTACACGCTGCCGGAGCCGCCGGTGAAGACGACGCCGCCGACCACCACGGCGCTGACGACGGTCAGTTCGTAGCCGTTGCCGGTGCCGGAGTCGACGTTCCCGAACCGGGCCAGGTACATCGCCCCGGCGAGGCCCGCGAGGGCGCCGCAGCAGGTGTACGCGGTGAGGATCCGCTTGCGGACCGGGATGCCGGCCAGCCGGGCGGCCTCGGGGTTGGAGCCGAGGGCGTACAACTCCCGTCCGCTGCCGAAGTGTTTGAGGTAGTAGGCGGTGGCGACCAGCACCGCGAGGGCGATCAGGGCCAGCCAGGGGATCGCCGCCAGGCCGCCGGAGCCGAAGTCGACGAAGGAGCCGGGGAGGTCGGCGGCGGTGATCTGCCGGGAGCCGACCCAGATGGAGTCGACGCCCCGGATGATGTACAGCGTGCCGAGGGTGACGACGAGCGCGGGGACCTGGCCGAGGCTGACCAGCAGCCCGTTGAGCAGTCCGCAGCCGATGCCGAGGAGCACGGCGAGCAGGATGGCGACGACCGTGCTGCCGCCGCCGTGCAGGTAGTCGCCGGCCGCGAAGGCGGTGATGCCGAGGGTGGAGCCGACGGACAGGTCGACGTTCCTCGTGATCACCACCAGGGACTGGCCGGTGGCGACCAGCACCAGGATGGTGGCGTTGAGCAGCAGGTCCTTGATGCCCTGCTCGGAGAGGAACTCGCTGTTGCCGGCCTGGGTGACGGCGATCATCACCAGGAAGACGACGAGGATGGCGAGTTCGCGCATCTTGAAGACGCGGTCGACGAGCCGGGTCCCGGCGGACTCGGGCGTCTCGGCGACGGGGGTCGGTTCGGAGGTGGTCACCGTCATGCGGCGGCCCTCCCCGTGGCTGCGGCCATCACGGTTTCCTCGCTGGCTTCGGAGCGCGGGATCTCGGCGGTGATCCGGCCCTCGTGCATCACCAGCACGCGGTCGGCCATGCCGAGGATCTCGGGCAGGTCGGAGGAGATCATCAGGACGGCGACCCCGTCGGCGGCCAACTCGCCCAGGAGCCGGTGGACTTCGGCCTTCGTGCCGACGTCGATGCCACGGGTCGGCTCGTCGACGATCAGTACCCTGGGCCCGGTCGCCAGCCATTTGGCGAGGACGACCTTCTGCTGGTTGCCGCCGGAGAGGGTGGAGACGGCGTCGGCGATCCTGGCGTACTTCACCTGGAGCCTGACCGCCCAGTCGAGGGAGCGGCTGCGTTCGGCGCCCCGGTCGACGAGGCCCGCCCTGACGGTCGTCCGCAGTCCGGTCAGGCCGATGTTCCGCTCGATGGACATGTCCATCACGAGGCCCTGGGCGCGCCGGTCCTCGGGGACGAGGGCGAGGCCGGCGGACATCGCGACGGAGGGTGCGCCGTTGGTCAGTTTCCGTCCCCTGACCTCGACTTCACCGGCGTCCCAGCGGTCGACGCCGAAGACGGCGCGGGCGACCTCGGTGCGGCCGGCGCCGACCAGACCGGCGAGGCCGACGATCTCGCCCGACCGGACCTCGAAGGAGACGTCCGTGAAGACGCCCTCGCGGGTCAGCCGCCGTACGCTCAGGGCGACTTCGCCGGGGCGGACGTCCTGCTTGGGATACAGCTCGTCCAGGTCCCGGCCGACCATCCGGCGTACCAGGTCGTCCTCGGTCATGCCCTCGACGAGCTCGCTGGAGATCCAGGCGCCGTCCCGGAGGGTGGTGACGCGCCGGCAGATCTGGAAGATCTCCTCCAGGCGGTGCGAGATGAACAGCACGGCGGCGCCCTGGTCGCGCAGGGTGCGGACCACGCCGAAGAGGCGGGCCACCTCGCTGCCGGTGAGGGCGGCCGTCGGCTCGTCCATGATCAGGACCCGGGCGTCGAAGGAGAGCGCCTTGGCGATCTCCACGATCTGCTGGTCGGCGATGGACAGGCCGCGGGCGGGGCGGTCGGGGTCGAGGGCGACGCCGAGCCGCTTCATCAGGGCGGCGGTGGCCGCCCGGGTGGCCTTGTGGTCGATCCGGCCGAGCGCGCGCCGGGGTTGCCGGCCCATGAAGATGTTCTCGGCGATCGACAGGTCGGGAAAGAGCGTGGGCTCCTGGTAGATCACGGCGATTCCGGCGTCGCGGGCGTCGCCGGGGCCGTGGAAGACGACGGGCCCGCCGTCGAGCAGCACCTGTCCGGTGTCCGGTCGGTGCACTCCGGCGAGAGTCTTGATCAGCGTCGACTTGCCCGCGCCGTTCTCCCCGGCGAGGGCGTGCACCTCGCCGGGGAACAGCTCCAGGGAGACGTCCCGCAGGGCGCGCACGGCGCCGAAGGACTTGGAGACGTCCTTCAGCGCCAGCACCGGGGCCGGTCCCGTGTCGGACGGGTGGGTCATGAGGGCTCCTCGACGACACCGGCGAGCCGGTGGGCACCGGACCTCACGGCGTCGTGAAAGGTTTCAACTGGATTGCCGGGACCGTAGGCACCACGGGCATGTCACGTCAATGGGTCCGTGTCGAAAAAATTTCGATAGCCTAAGGTCACGGCGGAGTCACGGAAAACAGGGTTGGCCGGAGAGCTTGACACCCCCTCGACGGACTCATACTTTGCCGTTCTGAATCGTTTCATCATTCACTCCGGGAGTCCCTAAGTGACCGACCTCGTCGCGGTGAAGGCCGCGCTGAAGACCCAGGCCGTCGAGACGCCGTCGTGGGCGTACGGAAACTCGGGGACCCGTTTCAAGGTGTTCGCCCAGCAGGGCGTGCCGCGCTCGCCGAAGGAGAAGCTGGACGACGCGGCGCAGGTCCACGCGGTGACCGGGGTGGCGCCGACGGTGGCGCTGCACATCCCCTGGGACAGGATGGACGGCTCCGACGGATACGCGGACCTGTCCAAGCACGCCGAGGAGCGCGGGCTGCGGCTGGGCGCGATCAACTCCAACACGTTCCAGGACGACGACTACAAGCTGGGCAGCATCTGCCACCCGGACGCGGCGGTGCGCCGGAAGGCCGTCGGCCATCTCCTCGAGTGCGTCGACATCATGGACGCGACGGGGTCGCGGGACCTGAAGCTGTGGTTCGCGGACGGCACGAACTATCCCGGGCAGGACGACATCCGCTCCCGGCAGGACCGGCTGGCGGAGGGCCTGGCGGAGGTGTACGCGCGCCTCGGCGAGGGGCAGCGGATGCTGCTGGAGTACAAGCTCTTCGAGCCGTCCTTCTACACGACCGACGTGCCGGACTGGGGTACGGCCTACGCGCACTGCCTGAAGCTGGGGCCGAAGGCGCAGGTCGTGGTCGACACCGGGCACCACGCGCCGGGCACGAACATCGAGTTCATCGTCGCGACGCTGCTGCGCGAGGAGAAGCTCGGCGGGTTCGACTTCAACTCGCGGTTCTACGCGGACGACGACCTCATGGTGGGGGCCGCGGACCCGTTCCAGCTGTTCCGGATCATGTGCGAGGTGGTGCGTGGGGGCGGGCTCACCTCCGACGTGGCCTTCATGCTCGACCAGTGCCACAACATCGAGGCGAAGATCCCGGCGATCATCCGGTCGGTGATGAACGTGCAGGAGGCCACGGCGAAGGCGTTGCTGGTGGACCGGGGGGCGTTGGCGGCGGCCCAGGTCGCCGGGGACGTGCTGGCGGCGAACGCGGTGCTGATGGATGCATACGACACGGATGTGCGGCCGTTGTTGCGGGAGGTCAGGGCCGAGATGGGGTTGGACACCGACCCTCTCGCGGCGTACCGGCGGTCGGGGTGGGCCGAGAAGATCGTTGCTGAGCGGGTGGGAGGGCAGCAGGCGGGGTGGGGAGCGTAAGCGTCTGCGCTGAGGTGTTTCGTCGCGGGCTGCGGGCCGGTTGTGGCTGGCCGCGCAGTTCCCCGCGCCCCTGAAGGGGCGCACCATTCCCCCGTACGTTCAAGAAGTCGAGGACCTTCATGACCACCCATCCCGAAGCCGCCGCTCTTCTCGCCCGGTCCCATCGGCTCGGTGCCGATCCGCGGAACACCAACTACGCCGGCGGGAACACGTCCGCCAAGGGCACCGCAACCGACCCTGTCACCGGCGGGGACGTCGAGCTGATGTGGGTGAAGGGGTCCGGCGGTGACCTGGGCACCCTCACCGAGGGCGGGCTCGCCGTGCTGCGGCTGGACCGGCTCCGGGCGCTCACCGGGGTCTACCCGGGGGTCGAGCGCGAGGACGAGATGGTCGGCGCCTTCGAGTACTGCCTGCACGGCAAGGGCGGGGCCGCGCCCTCCATCGACACCGCCATGCACGGGCTCGTCGACGCCCCGCACGTGGATCATCTGCACCCGGACTCCGGGATCGCGCTGGCCTGTGCCGCCGACGGGGAGAAGCTCACCGCCGAGTGTTTCGGGGACAGCGTGGTGTGGGTGCCGTGGCGGCGGCCGGGGTTCCAGCTCGGTCTGGACATCGCCGCGGTCAAGGCCGCCAACCCGCAGGCGATCGGGTGCATCCTCGGCGGGCACGGCATCACCGCCTGGGGCGACAGCTCCGAGGAGTGCGAGCGGAACTCGCTGCACATCATCCGCTCCGCCGAGAAGTTCCTGGCGGAGCGCGGGAAGGCGGAACCCTTCGGGCCCGTCGTCGAGGGGTACGGCGCGCTGCCGGAGGCCGAGCGGCGGGAGCGGGCCGCGGCCCTCGCGCCGTACGTCCGGGCGCTCGCCTCCCAGGACCGGGCGCAGGTCGGGCACTTCACCGACTCCGACGTCGTCCTCGACTTCCTGGCGCGGGCCGAGCACCCGCGGCTCGCCGCACTGGGCACCTCCTGCCCCGACCACTTCCTGCGGACGAAGGTACGGCCGCTCGTGCTCGACCTGCCGCCGGCCGTGCCGGTGGAGGAAGCCGTGGTGCGGCTGCGCGAGCTGCACGCCGGGTACCGCGAGGAGTACGCCGCCTACTACCGGCGGCACGCCCTGCCCGACTCCCCCGCCATGCGCGGCGCCGACCCGGCGATCGTGCTCGTGCCGGGCGTCGGCATGTTCAGCTTCGGCAAGGACAAGCAGACCGCCCGGGTCGCGGGTGAGTTCTACGTCAACGCGATCAATGTGATGCGCGGTGCCGAGGCGGTGTCGGCGTATGCGCCGATCGAGGAGTCGGAGAAGTTCCGGATCGAGTACTGGGCCCTAGAGGAGGCCAAGCTCCAGCGGATGCCGAGGCCGAAGGCGCTGGCGACCCGGGTGGCGCTGGTGACGGGCGCCGGCAGCGGGATCGGCAGGGCCATCGCGCACCGGCTGGCGGCCGAGGGGGCCTGTGTCGTCGTCGCCGACCTCAACGCCGAGGGCGCGACCGCCGTGGCGGAAGAGCTCGGCGGGGCCGACCAGGCCGTCGCGGTCACCGTGGACGTGACCTCCGAGGAGCAGATCGCGGAGGCGTTCCAGGCCGCCGCGCTCGCCTTCGGCGGGGTCGATCTCGTCGTCAACAACGCCGGGATCTCCATCTCCAAGCCGCTGCTGGAGACTTCGGCGCGCGACTGGGACCTCCAGCACGACATCATGGCCCGCGGGTCTTTCCTCGTGTCGCGGGAGGCCGCGCGGGTGATGATCGCCCAGGGTCTGGGCGGGGACATCGTCTACATCGCCTCGAAGAACGCCGTGTTCGCCGGTCCCAACAACATCGCCTACTCCGCGACCAAGGCCGACCAGGCGCATCAGGTGCGGTTGCTCGCCGCCGAGCTGGGCGAGCACGGCATCCGTGTCAACGGGGTCAACCCGGACGGCGTGGTGCGGGGGTCGGGGATCTTCGCCGGCGGGTGGGGCGCCCAACGGGCCGCCGTGTACGGGGTGGAGGAGTCCAAGCTGGGCGAGTTCTACGCGCAGCGGACCATCCTCAAGCGCGAGGTGCTGCCCGAGCACGTGGCGAACGCGGTGTTCGCGCTGACGGGTGGCGAACTCACCCACACCACCGGGCTGCACGTGCCCGTCGACGCGGGTGTGGCAGCCGCGTTCCTGCGATGACCGCGCCCAGGTCCTACGCCGCGGTCGACCTCGGCGCGTCCAGCGGGCGGGTCATGGTCGGCCGGGTGGGTCCGGACTCGCTGGAGCTGACCGAGGCGCACCGGTTCGCGAACCGGCCCGTGCGGGTGCCCGAGGGGCTGCGGTGGGACGTACTCGCCCTGTACGCCGGGGTGTTGGAGGGGCTCCGTGCGGCAGGCCGGGTGGACTCCGTCGGCATCGACAGCTGGGCCGTCGACTACGGGCTGCTGGACGCCGACGGGGCGCTGCTCGGCAACCCGGTGCACTACCGGGACGCGCGGACCGAGGGTGTCGCCGAGAAGGTGTGGGCGACCCTGCCGGCGGCGGAGCTGTACGCCCGCACCGGGCTCCAGTACGCGCCCTTCAACACCGTCTACCAACTGGTGGCCGCGCGGTCCACGGCCCGGTTCGCGCACGCCGAGCGGCTGTTGCTCGTCCCCGACCTGCTGTCGTACTGGCTGACGGGCGAGCAGGGCACCGAGCTGACCAACGCCTCCACCACCCAGCTGATCGACCCCCGGACGCGCGACTGGTCGTACGAGGTGGCGGACCGGCTGGGGATCGACCTCGGGCTGTTCGCTCCGCTGCGGCGGCCCGGGGATCCCGCCGGGGTGCTGCGGCCCGAGGTGCTGGAGGAGACAGGGCTGACCGGGCCGGTGCCGGTGACCGCGGTCGGCTCGCACGACACGGCGTCGGCGGTGGCCGCCGTACCGGCGCTCGGCGAACGGTTCGCCTACATCTGCACCGGTACCTGGTCGCTGGCCGGGCTCGAACTGACGGAGCCCGTGCTGACCGAGGAGAGCCGGGCCGCCAACTTCACCAACGAACTGGGGCTCGACGGCACGGTCCGCTATCTGCGCAACATCATGGGACTGTGGCTGCTCCAGGAGTGCGTACGGGCCTGGGGCGACCCGGACCTGGGCGAGCTGCTGCGGGAGGCGGCCGGCGTGCCGGCGCTGCGCTCGGTGGTGGACGCGGGGGACGCCGGGTTCCTGGCACCCGGGCGGATGCCGGAGCGGATCGCCGAGGCGTGCCGGGCCTCCGGGCAGCCGGTGCCGCGGACGCCCGGCGAGATCACCCGGTGCATCCTCGACTCGCTGGCGCTGGCGCACCGGCGGGCGGTCGCCGAGGCGCAGCGGCTCGCCGACCATCCGGTGGACACGGTGTACGTGGTGGGTGGCGGCACCCGCAACGCGCTGCTCTGCCGGCTCACCGCCGACGCCTGCGGGCTGCCGGTGGTGGCGGGGCCGGCCGAGGCGGCGGCCCTCGGGAACACGCTGGCCCAGGCTCGTGCGCACGGGGTCGTCGGCGATCTGGCCGACATGCGGAGCCTGCTCACCCGCACCCAGCCGCTGACCCGGTACGCGCCACGCGGCGGCACCGCCCGCTGGGAGGCGGCCGAGGCGCGGCTGGCCACCCGCTGAGGAGGCGTCACCGGTCGATCGGTGACGCCCCCTCTCTCCCCCGACCCGCCGTACCGACACCGGGTCTCCCGCTGATCTCACCGGCCCACTACCCTGCACTCATCCGATGATCGACCTCTAGGAGCCGCGATGCGTGTCGCTCTCTTCCTGACCTGCGTCAACGACACGCTCTATCCGGACACCGGCCGCGCCGTGGTGAAACTCCTGACCAGGCTGGGCGTCGAGGTCGATTTCCCGATGGCGCAGACCTGCTGCGGGCAGGCCCACTACAACACCGGCTACCGGCATGAGGCGGAGCCGCTGGCCCGGCATTTCTCCGATGTATTCGGTGAGTACGAGGCGATCGTGACTCCGTCCGGGTCGTGCGGGGCGATGGTGCGGGAGCTGTATCCGAGGATGGGCGACCGGGCGCGGGCGGAGGGGCGCGGGGGCGGGCTGGCCGCGGCGCTGGCGCCGGTGGTGCCGAAGACGTACGAGCTGACGGAGTTCCTGGTGGACGTCCTGGGGGTGACGGACGTCGGGGCATATTATCCGCACCATGTGACATACCACCCGACCTGCCACGGGTTGCGGAGTCTGGGGCTCGCCGACCGCCCCCGCCGTCTCCTCCAGGCCGTGAAGGGGCTGGAGCTGGTGGAGCTGCCGGGCGCCGAGGAGTGCTGCGGGTTCGGCGGCACGTTCGCGGTGAAGAACCCCGACGTGTCGGCGGCGATGGGTACGGACAAGGTGCGCAACGCCGAGTCGACCGGCGCCGAGGTGCTGTGCGCGGCCGACAACTCCTGTCTGATGCACATCGGCGGCACCATGACCCGGCTCGGCAGCGCGCTGCGGCCGGTGCACATCGCGGAGATCCTGGCCAGCACGGAGGAGGACCCGGCCGTATGAGCGGGACGTATCTGGGGATGCCTGTGTTTCCCCCACCCACCCACCCGGCCTTCCCGGCCGCCGCGCACGAAGCCGTCAACAACCCCACCCTGCGCGGGAACCTGCGCCACGCCACGCACACCATCCGCGCCAAGCGGGCCAGGGCGGTCGCCGAGGTGTCCGACTGGGCCGCGCTGCGCGAGGCGGGCAAGCAGATCAAGGACCACACGCTCCGTCATCTCGACCGCTATCTGGTCCAGTTGGAGGAGGCGGTGACGGCGGCGGGCGGTACGGTCCACTGGGCCGCCGACGCCGACGAGGCGAACCGGATCGTCACCGAACTGGTCAGGGCGACCGGCGAGTCGGAGGTCGTGAAGGTCAAGTCGATGGCCACCCAGGAGATCGGCCTGAACGAGGCGCTGGAGGCCGCGGGCATCCGGGCCTACGAGACCGATCTCGCCGAGCTGATCGTGCAGTTGGGCCACGACCGGCCCTCGCACATCCTGGTCCCCGCCATCCACCGCAACCGGGGTGAGATCAGGGACATCTTCCGCAGGGAGATGGGCGAGTGGGGGCGCCCGGCCCCCGAGGGTCTCACCGACACCCCGGCCGAACTCGCGGAGGCGGCCCGGCTCCACCTCCGGGAGAAGTTCCTGCGCGCGAAGGTCGGCATCTCCGGCGCCAACTTCATGGTCGCCGAGACCGGCACCCTGGTCGTCGTGGAGTCCGAGGGCAACGGCCGGATGTGCCTCACCCTCCCCGAGACGCTGATCTCGGTCGTCGGCATCGAGAAGACCGTGCCGAGCTGGCGGGACCTGGAGGTCTTCCTGCAGACCCTCCCCCGCTCCTCCACCGCCGAGCGGATGAACCCGTACACCTCCACCTGGACCGGGACCACCGACGGCGACGGCCCGCAGACCTTCCACCTGGTCCTGCTCGACAACGGCCGCACCGACACCCTCGCCGACGAGGTGGGCCGCCAGGCCCTGCGCTGCATCCGCTGCTCCGCCTGCCTGAACGTCTGCCCGGTGTACGAGCGGGCCGGCGGCCACGCCTACGGCTCGGTCTACCCGGGCCCGATCGGCGCCATCCTCAGCCCCCAGCTGCGCGGCACCGCCAGCGAGATCGACGCCTCCCTGCCGTACGCCTCGTCACTGTGCGGCGCCTGCTACGAGGTCTGCCCTGTCGCCATCGACATCCCCGAGGTGCTGGTGCACCTGCGCGAACGGGTCGTCGAGGGCGGCGAGGCGGTCCGGAACGGCAACAAGGTGCTGCTCAAGCCGGCCAAGGGGCACGCGGCCGAGCGGGCGGCGATGCGGGCGGCCCGCTGGGCGTTCTCCCACCCGGCCGCGCTGCGCACCGGCCAGCGGCTCGCGTCCCGCAGCCGCCGCCTGCATCCCCGTACGCTGCCGGGCCCCGGCCGGGCGTGGACCGGGACCCGGGACCTGCCCGCCGTGCCGGCGGAGCCGTTCCGGGACTGGTGGCAGCGGACCGGCGGCGGAAAGGGCGGAGCCAAGTGAGCAGCAGGGAGCGGATCCTGGGCCGGGTGCGGCGGGCGCTGGACGGGGTACGGGACGAGGACACGCCGGTCGAGCGGGCGTACCTGCGCGAGCACGGGCAGCGCGGCGTCGCGGAGACGGTGGACCTCCTCGCCGAGAACCTGGCGGACTACCGGGCGCTCGTGCACCGCTGCACGGAGGCCGAACTGGCCGCCACGATCGGGCGGTTGGTCGCCGAGCGTGGTTCGGGGACGGTGGCCGTGCCCACCGGACTCCCCCCGGAGTGGCTCGCGGCGACCGGGGCCGAGCAGGTCGCGGACAGCGCCGGGAGCACCCCGCACGAACTGGACCGGGTCGGCAGCGTGGTCACCGGCTGTGCGGTGGCGATCGCCGAGACCGGCACGATCGTGCTGGACGGCGGCCCCGAGCAGGGCCGCCGCCGGCTCACCCTCGTCCCCGACCACCACATCTGTGTCGTACGGGTCCCGGAGCAGGTCGTGTCGTCCGTGCCCCAGGCCCTCGAACGGCTCGATCCGGCCCGCCCGTTGACCTGGATCTCCGGTCCGTCGGCCACCAGTGACATCGAGCTGGACCGGGTCGAGGGGGTGCACGGTCCGCGCACCCTGGAGGTGGTGCTCGTCGGCGGCGACCGGCCGGGCCCGGAGGCGAGCACGGGCGATTCGTGACGGGCGCGGTTAACGTGAGGGAATGATCCGGTTCGAGCAGGTCACCAAGCGGTACGCGGACGGGACGACCGCGGTGGACGGCCTCTCCTTCGAGGTGGCCGAGGGCGAACTCGTCACGCTCGTCGGCCCCTCCGGCTGCGGCAAGACCACGACGATGATGATGGTCAACCGGCTCATCGAACCGACCTCGGGCCGGATCCTCGTCGACGGCGAGGACGTCGCGGGGGCCGATCCGGTGCGGCTGCGGCGCCGGATCGGCTATGTCATCCAGCAGGTGGGCCTGTTCCCGCACCGTACGATCCTCGACAACACCGCGACCGTCCCGGCGCTGCTCGGCTGGAAACGGGCCGCGGCGCGGGCACGGGCCGCCGAACTGCTCGACCTCGTCGGCCTGGACCCGAAGACGTACGGACGGCGCTACCCGGACCAGCTCTCCGGCGGCCAGCGGCAGCGCGTCGGCGTGGCCCGGGCGCTCGCCGCCGATCCCCCGGTGCTGCTGATGGACGAGCCGTTCGGCGCGGTCGACCCGGTGGTGCGCGAGCAGTTGCAGGACGAGTTCCTCCGGATGCAGGCCGCCGTGCGCAAGACCGTGCTGCTGGTCACGCACGACATCGAGGAGGCGGTGCGGCTCGGCGACCGGATCGCGGTGTACGGGCAGGGGCGGATCGAGCAGTTCGACACCCCGGGTACGGTGCTGGGCCGGCCGGCCACGCCGTACGTGGCCGGGTTCGTGGGCGCGGACCGCGGGCTGAAGCGGCTGTCGGTGACCGACATCGAGCCGGACGACCTGGAGCAGCCGCCGGTCGCCCGCCTGGGCGAGTCCGCCGAGAGCGCCGCCGCACGGCTGCGGGCGGAGGGCGCCCGGTGGGCGGTGGTCCTGGACACCCACGGCGACCTGCACGGCTGGGTCGGCCGGGACGAGCTGGCCGCGGGCGGCACGATCGACGGACTCGCCCACCGGATGACCGCCTGGGTACCGGTGGGTGCCCCGCTGAAGCAGGCGTTCGGTGTGATGCTCCAGCACGACGCCGGGTGGGTCGCGGTGCTGGACGGTTCGCGCTTCCTCGGCGTGCTCACCCCGGCCAAGCTGCATGAGGCGCTGCGCCGCTCGGTGGACGCGGAGGCGCGCGGCGTCTCCCGGGGCCAGGTGCCGTTCGACTCGGTCTCCGACGCCTGACCGGCAGGGGGGCGGCGTCCGTCAGCAGTACGTCATGGGGCAGCCGCGGCGCAGCGAGTGCTGGGCGGCCCGCAGGTACAGCGCGACGTAGAAGGCGGTGTCCAGGTCCTCGCCCCACGGGCCGGGCCGGGACTCGGCCGTCTCCTTCGCCTGCCCTTCCAGGAACCACATGGTCAGGTCGAGGTTGTCGCAGGCCTGTGGTATCGCCTCGACGGGCAGCCCGATCACCGCCGCCAGCCGCTGTGCGAGGGCGAGCACCTCGGGGGCACCGGCGACCACCGTCTCGTCGTCGTAGGCGGAGCTCAGCGGCAGCCTGATCTCCTCGTCGAGGGAGAGCGGCACCAGCACCGACCAGCCCAGCAGCAGCTCCGTCTCGCGCGGCGCGAGATGCTCCTGGCACAGCGCGGTGAACCCGGCCATGGACGGCACCAGCTTCTCCTCGAACGACAGCCCCGAGCCGCGCACGAAGGCGGCTGCCTCGGGCACCGACTCGTACGGCGCCAGTCCGCGCCGTCGCAGCTCCTCGTCGAGGGCCGCGGCGAGGGCGCCCTTGCCGCCCTCGTCCTCGTCGCCGTCGCCGTCGAGCCACTCCTGCGCGCCGACACTCACCAGATAGATCCCCATGCCCCGAACGTACCGCCCGCCACTGACAACGGGCCCTGCCGTCACTTCAGCAGGCCCTTGTCCCGCAGATACGTCCGGGCCACGTCCTGGGGCAGCCGCCGCCAGCTGTCCACCTGCTGGTTCATGGCGGCCAGATCGGCCGTGGTGAGGACGTCGTTCAGCCTCCCCAGCGCCTTGGTGACGCGCTCGCTGCCCGCCCGGGCGCGGTTGACGACCGGGACGACGTAGTCGGCGTTCTGCAGATGCCGGTCGTCGGCGAGGAGGACGAGACCGAACTGGTCCAGCGTCGCGTCGGTGGTCGTGGTCAGCACCATCTGGTCCTGGCCGTGCTGCACGGCCAGCTTGGCCTGGGTGGTCCCGACGCCCTTGGGGTCGACACCGGTGATGTCGATGCCGTAGACCTTCTTCAGCCCCGGCTCGCAGTACGGCCGTTGCACGCATTCGTCGCCCGCCGCGAGCCGTACCTTCAGCCCCGAGGCGCCGAGGTCGCTGAGGGTCCTGAGGCGGTGCTGCCGGGCGTAGGCCGCGGTGACCGCGAAGGCGTTCTGGTCGACGGCCCGGCCCGGGTCGAGGACGGTCAGTCCGCGGGGTGTGGTGAGGCGGCGCAGTGCCTTCATCGTGGCGGCGAGGTCGGGCGAGCCCACGGGCGCCGCGTCGGCCCCGTTCGTCCGGGCGTTGAGCCAGTCGGCGAAGGTGGCCGCGTATTCGGGGACCACGTCGATCTGCCCGGACTCCAGGGCGGGTTCGTAGAGTTCGCGGTTGGCGACGGTGATCAGGGAGGTCTGGTATCCGGCCTGCTTCAGGAGCTGGGCGTACAGCTGGGCGAGCAGGTCGCTCTCGGTGAATCCGGCGGAGCCGATGGTCAGGTGCTTGCTGTCGCCCGGGGGCGCGGTGACCTCGCCGCGGTCCTCCAGGGAGGGGCCGGTGGTGCAGGCGGCGAGGGTGAGGAGCAGGGCACCGGCCGCCGTACGGAGTCTCATCGCGTGCCCCGCAGCCCGACCGGGGCGAGCCGTTCGGCGAGGGCGAAGACACCCTCGACGACCAGGGCGAGGACGGCGACCAGGATCGCGCCGGCGACCACCATGGGCGTGCTGGCCAGGTTGAATCCGGCGGTGATGATCCGGCCGAGTCCGCCGCCGCCGGCGAGCGCGGCGATGGTGGCGGTGGCGACGAGCTGGACGGCGGCGATCCGGACTCCGGTGAGGACCATGGGGAGCGAAAGGGGCAGTTCCACGTGAAACAGCATCTGTCGCCCGGTCATCCCCATCCCCCGCGCGGCCTGCACGATGCTCCGGTCGACCTCGCGCATGCCGACGTAGGCGTTGGTGAGCAGGGGCGGTACGGCGAAGAGCACCAGGGCGACGACCGTGGGGCCCTCGCCCCAGGTGCCGAGGGGAGTGAGGAGGAGCAGGACCAGGACGGCGAAGGTGGGGACGGCCCGGCCGACGTTGGAGATGTTCACGGCGAGCACGCCGCCCTTGCCGAGGTGGCCGAGGACCAGCGCGACCGGGAGCGCGATCAGGCAGCTGACGACGAGGCAGACGGCGGTGAGGACGAGGTGCTGGAGCAGCCGGTGCCCGATGCCGTCGTCGCCGGCCCAGTGCGCCGGGTCGGTGAGCCAGGCCCAGGCGTCGGCGAGGGTGTTCACGCGCGGGCCGCCCGCGTCCACGGGGTGAGCAGCCGCTGCACGCCGAGCAGCAGCAGGTCGGCGGCGACGGCGATCAGCACGCAGAGCACGGAGGCGGTGAGCACCTGGGCCTTGAAGTAGGTGTTCATGCCGGCGTAGATCAGGTTGCCGAGTCCGCCGAAGCCGACGATCGCGCCGACGGTGACCAGGGAGACCGCGGAGACGGTGGCGATGCGCAGGCCGGCCATCGCGGCGGGCAGGGCGAGGGGGAGTTCGACGGTGAGCAGGAGGCGGATCGGGCCGTAGCCGAGCCCCCGGGCGGCCTGCCGGGTCTCCTCGGGGACGGCGCGCAGGCCCGCGAGGATGTTGCGGACGAGCAGGGTGAGCGAGTAGAGGACCAGGCCGGCGACGACGAGGGTGGCCGAGAGACCGTACAGGGGCAGGAGCAGCGAGAACATCGCCAGCGAGGGGATGGTGTAGAGAATGGTCGTGACGCCGAGGACGGGTCCGGCCGACCAGCGCCAGCGGCGGGCCAGCACGGCCAGCGGGACGGCGACGGCGAGCCCGAGGAGCACCGAGACCGCGGTGAGCCGCAGGTGCTGGCCGACCGCGTCGAGGAGGATCTGGCGGCGGCTGGTCAGATACGCGCCGCAGATCCACTCGTTGCGCGCGAGGCAGTCGTTCGGGGGCGCGGTCACGCCTCCATTGCATCGGGTGGGCGGCCGGCCCGGCGCGTTGTGGTGATCCGTCCGGGCGGCTACTTCACGCCGGCCGCGTCAAGGAGCGTGGTCGCCGTCGCCGTGAGCAGACCGTCGTCGAGGTGCTCGATCCGGGCGCCGGCCCGGGCGCTGGCCCCGTCGAAGATCAGCATGAGCTGCCGGGCGAGCAGCGCCGGGTCCGCCGCACCGCCCTGTTCGGCCTGCTCCTCGAAGTAGCCCCGCAGCAGTTCCTTGGCCGCTCGGGCCACCACGCTCGCGGGGTGCTCGCTGTCCTTCAGCTCGACCAGGACGGCGAGGTACGGGCAGCCGCAGTAGCCGGGGGCCGCCGCGCTCTCCTCCGCCCGCCGGAACACGTACCCGATCCGCTCGCGGGGGGTGGCCGACTCGGCGTCCGGGGACCTGAGCTGGGCCTCGTACCAGGGCCTGCGCCGCTCCAGGCTGGCGGCGAGCACCTCGTCCTTGCTGTCGAAGAGCTGGTACATCGAGCGCTTGGAGACCCCGGCCGACCTGCACAGCGCCTCGACGCCGATGGAGACGCCGTCGTGGTAGAAGAGCTCGGCGGCGGCATCGAGGAGCCGGTCTCGGGGGGACGCCTTGTCCGTGGTGGCCATAGGGCCGAGGTTACCGCGCGGAACGGTGTGAGGAAACCGATCGGTATACAGGGTGGCAGGCGAGGTGAACAAGCGCTTAGATAGGAAGCCGGACCTGTTCCCCGCATACGTTCCACGAACCTGATCAGCCGGAGGCCCCGTTGTTCACTTCCGTCGACGACGTCTCCGCCCGCCTCGCGGAGACCGGCTACCTCGCCTCCCCCGCCGTCGCCACCACCGTCTTCCTGGCCGACCGGCTCGGCAAGCCCCTCCTCGTCGAGGGCCCCGCCGGAGTCGGCAAGACCGAGCTGGCGAAGGCCGTCGCCGAGGTCGCCGGGGCCCGCCTGGTACGCCTCCAGTGCTACGAGGGCGTGGACGAGTCCCGCGCGCTGTACGAGTGGAACCACGCCAAGCAGCTGCTGCGGATCAGCGCCGGCCGCGACGAGACCTGGGACGAGGCCCGTACCGACATCTTCAGCGAGGAGTTCCTGCTCCCCCGCCCGTTGCTCACCGCGATCCGGGGCGACGACCCGAAGGTGCTGCTCATCGACGAGACCGACAAGGCCGACGTCGAGGTGGAGGGCCTGCTCCTGGAGGTGCTCAGCGACTTCCAGGTGACCGTCCCCGAGCTGGGCACGGTCACCGCGACCCGCCGCCCCTTCGTCGTGCTCACCTCCAACGCCAGCCGCGAGCTGTCCGAGGCGCTGCGCCGCCGCTGCCTGTTCCTGCACATCGGCTTCCCGGACGACGAGCTGGAGCGCCGGATCGTACGGCTGAAGGTGCCGGGACTCACCGAGGCGCTCACCGAGTCCGTGGTCCGGGTGGTCGGGGCGCTGCGGGCGATGGACCTGCGCAAGGTCCCCTCGGTGGCGGAGACCATCGACTGGGCGCGCACCCTGCTGGCCCTGGGCGCCGACACGCTGGACGAGCAGGTGGTACGGGACTCCCTGGGCGTGATCCTCAAGCATCAGGACGACATCCAGAAGGCCGCCGCCAAGCTGGACCTGGACGCCCTGTGAGCACACCGGCCGACGCATCGACCGGGTCCCCGACCGAGCCGGCGACCGACGCTCCGGCCGGCCGTGCCGACCTCGCCGACCGCGCCGACCTCGCCGGGCGGCTGACCGGACTGGTCGGCGCGCTGCGGGCGCACGGGGTGCGCATCGGCACCGGGGAGACCGTGGACGCGGGCCGGGCGGTGGCGGCGCTGGGTCTCGCGGACCGGGAGCTGCTGCGCGAGGGGCTGGCCGCGACCCTGCTGCACGGCACCGGCCAACGGGCCGTGTTCGACCAGGTCTTCGACCTCTACTTCCCGCGCACGGTCGGCGGACCCGGCGCCGGTTCCGACGGCGGGTCCGGCGACCGCGAGGAGCTGCGGGAGCGGCTCGCCGCCGCACTGGCCGACGACGACACCGCGCTGCTGCGGCAATTGGCGGCCGAGGCGGTGGACGGCCTGGGCGGATACGGGAGTTCGCCGGGCTCGGACGGCTGGTCGTCGTACCAGACCCTGGACCGGCTGCGACCGCAGACGCTGCTCGCGCGGGTGCGGGCGGACGTCCGGGCGCGGGGCGGAGGTGCGGGGTTCACGGACCGGCTGCTCGACGACGAGATCCGGCGGCGGATCGAGGACTTCCGGGGCATGGTCGCGGCGGAGGCCCGGCGCCGGGTGGCCGAGCGGCGCGGCCGGGATCAGATCGCCCGGCGGGCGGTGGCGCCGAGCGCCGACCGGGTGGACTTCCTGTCCGCCGGGCGGGAGCAGCTCACCGAGCTGCGCAGGACCGTACAGCCGCTGGCGCGGAAGCTGGCGACCCGGCTGGCCGCGCGCCGCCGCCGGGCCGCGCGCGGCACCATCGACCTGCGGCGCACCCTGCGCGGCTCGCTGTCCACGGGCGGGGTGCCGATGCGGCCGGTGCTGCGCCGGCGCCGCCCGGTCCGGCCCGAACTGGTGCTGCTGTGCGACGTCTCGGGCTCGGTGTCGGGGTTCTCCGACTTCACGATGCTGTTGGTCCAGGCGCTGCACGACCAGTTCAGCAAGGTCCGGGTGTTCGCCTTCGTCAACCGGATCGACGAGGTGACCGGCCTGCTTGAGCACGGCCGGGCCGACCCGGAGGGGCTCGGCGCCCGGATCCGCGCCGAGGCGACGCTCACCGGCTGGCACGGCAGCAGCGACTACGGCATGGCGCTGGGCGAGTTCGCGGAGCGGTACGGCGCCGCCGTGGGCCCGCGGACCACGGTGTTCGTGCTCGGCGACGCCCGCACCAACAACCTCGACCCGAACCTCGCCGCCGTGCGGCGGATCGCCGGGCAGGCGCGGCGCGTCTACTGGCTGAACCCCGAGCCGCACTCCCTGTGGGGCACCGGGGACTCGGCAGCGCCGGACTACGCACAGCTGGCGGAGATGCACGAGTGCCGTACCGCCCGCCAGCTCGGCGGGCTGATCGCTCGGCTGCTGCCGGTGTGACACACCGGGTACCGTCGCCCACGGAAGGTGACGGCACCCGTCGGCAGCCCTCAGCTCCCCGTGGCCCTCGCGTAGTCCGTCGCCATGCCGCCGGCGAAGTCGTAGACGATGACCTGCTCGTCCCCCACGACCCAGGCGTCGTGTCCCGGCGGCAGCACGAAGACGTCACCGGGGCCGATCTCGCCCTCGCCGCCGTCGTCCATGACGAGGTGCATCCTGCCCTGCACCACATAGCCGTTGTGGTGGACCATGCAGCTCCCGGTGCCCACGATCGGCGCCACCGACTCCGACCAGCGCCAGCCCGGCTCGAAGGTGCCGACGGCGAAGTCGAGGCCGGTCAGATGCACGGCCTCCAGGTGACCGCGGGGGAAGTCCCGCCGCTCGTCCGGCTTGTCGACCGTCTTGATCTCCAGCATGACGGTGCCTCCCTTCGCACTCCCCTCCACCACTCCATCGTCTTCCTGTCAACTCGGGAGCGCCATCCGGGGTGCCGTGCGGGGAGCCGGCCGGCTCGGCAAGAGGGTTGCGGGCGTCTTCCCCCGACCTGTGCCATGTGACATATTACTGTTGTGAGCATGCGACTGACCTGCGACGTCGTGGTGATCGGGGCGGGCATGGCAGGCGCCGCCTGCGCTCTCTACGCGTCCCGGGCGGGGCTGGACGTCATCGTGGTGGATCGCGGCCCGGTGGCCGGCGGCACGACCGGGGCGGGCGAGGGCAACCTGCTCGTCTCCGACAAGGAACCGGGCCCCGAACTCGAACTCGCCCTGCTCTCGGGCCGGTTGTGGACCGGCCTGGCCGCGGAGCTGGGCGACCGGATCGAGTACGAACCCAAGGGCGGGGTGGTCGTCGCCGCCGGACCCGGCGAACTGGCCGCCCTGGAAGGGCTCGCGGCCGGGCAACGGGCCGCCGGGGTGATCGCGGAGAACGTCGACGCGGACCGGCTCCACGACCTGGAACCGTACTTGGCACCCGGCCTGGCGGGTGGCGTGCACTACCCGCAGGACGCCCAGGTCATGCCGACCCTGGCCGCCGCGCATCTCGTACGGGCCTCGGGCGCCCGCCTGTCGGCCGGCCGCGCGGTGACGGAGGTGCTGCGGGGCGCCGGCGGTGCCGTACGGGGCGTCCGTACCGGCCACGGTGACATCCACGCCCCGGCCGTGGTGAACGCGGCCGGGACCTGGGGCGGCGAGGTGGCCGCCCTCGCGGGTGCGCACCTGCCCGTCCTCCCCCGGCGCGGCTTCGTCCTGGTCACCGAGCCGTTGCCGCGGCGGGTACGGCACAAGGTGTACGCCGCCGACTACGTGGCCGACGTGGCCAGCGACTCGGCCGCCCTGCAGACCTCGCCGGTCGTCGAGGGCACGGCCGCCGGGCCGGTGCTGATCGGCGCGAGCCGGGAACGCGTCGGCTTCGACCGGTCGTTCTCGCTGCCGGCCGTACGGGCGCTGGCGGCGGGCGCGACCCGCCTGTTCCCGTTCCTGTCCGAAGTCCGGGCGATACGCAGCTACCTGGGCTTCCGCCCGTACCTGCCCGACCACCTCCCCGCGATCGGCCCCGACCCCCGGGCGCCGGGCCTCTTCCACGCCTGCGGGCACGAGGGCGCGGGCATCGGACTCGCCACCGGCACGGGGCAGTTGATCGCCCAGGTGCTGAGCGGCACGAACCCCGAGCTGGACCTGAGCCCGTTCCGTCCCGAGCGCTTCGCCGAGGAGGCCGTGTGAATCCCCTGGAGTTGGTGCGGGCCCGGCCGGGGCCCGCCTTCACCGTCACCTTCGACGGGCGCGAGATCACGGCACTGCCCGGCCAGACGGTCGCGGCCACGCTCTGGGCGTCCGGTGTCACGTCCTGGCGGACCACCCGCGGCAACGGCCGTCCGCGCGGCGTCTTCTGCGGGATCGGCGTCTGCTTCGACTGCCTGGTCACCGTCAACGGCCGCCCCAACCAACGGGCTTGCCTGGTCCCCGTGCACCCGGGCGACACGATCGGCACCCAGGAGGGGACGGGCCACGATGACTGACGCGCCCCGCCTCACCGTGATCGGCGCGGGCCCGGCCGGTCTCGCCGCCACCCTGGCCGCCGCCCGGCACGGCGTGCGGGTCGTCCTGGTCGACGCGGCGCCGGAGGCGGGCGGACAGTTCTACCGGCAGCCCGCCGCCGGACTGGGCGCCCGTCGCCCGCGGGCGCTGCACCACCGGTGGCGCGACTGGGAGCGGCTGCGCGACGGCCTCGACCGGCTCCTCACGGCAGGGCTGGTGACGCACCTGAGGGACCATCACGTGTGGGGGGTGACACGGCGGCGGTCCGGTTTCAGCGTGCACGCGCTGCTCGGTCCGGCGCAGGAGCAGCCCGTCGAGGTGCGCGCGGACGCGGTGCTGCTGGCGACCGGCGGCTACGAGAAGGTGCTGCCCTTCCCCGGCTGGACGCTCCCCGGTGTCGTCACGGCGGGCGGGGCGCAGGCCATGCTGAAGGGCGGACTGGTGCTGCCGGGCCGTACGGCGGTCGTCGCCGGCACCGGACCGCTGCTGCTGCCGGTCGCGACCGGCCTCGCGGCGGCGGGCGCCCGGGTGGCCGCGCTGGTGGAGTCCGCCGACCCACGGGACTTCGTACGACGCTCCCGCGCACTGGCCGCCGAGCCGGCCAAGCTCGCCGAAGGCGCCCACTACGCGGCCCGGTTGCTGCGGCACGGGGTACGCACCCTGGCCCACCACACCGTCGTCGAGGCCCACGGCGACCCGCAGGACGAGCGGCTCGCAGCCGTCACCGTCGCCGCGCTCGACACCGCGGGCCGGGTACGGCCGGACACCCGGCGGCGCATCGACTGCGACACTCTGGCCGTCGGGCACGGCATGCTCCCGCACACCGACCTCGCCGAGGTCCTGGGCTGCCGGATCGACGGCGTCGCCGTGCACGTGGACGGCGAGCAGCGCACCGACGTACCGGGGGTGTGGGCGGCGGGCGAGGCCACCGGTGTCGGCGGCGCGGTCCTCGCCCTCGCCGAGGGGCACATCGCGGGACGGTCGGCCGCCGCCCGGCTGTCGGGCCGGGAGCCGGACCCGAGCGGCTGGGCGGGTGCCGCCCGGGCCCGAGCGGGCCTGCGCCGGTTCGCCGCGGCGCTGGACGACGCCTACGCGCCGCCCGCGCACTGGGCCGAGCAGGTCACGGACGACACGGTCGTCTGCCGCTGCGAGGAGGTCACCGGCGGGGCGGTCCGGCGGGCCGTGACCGAGCTGGGCGCGGGAGACGTCCGCACCGTCAAGCTGCTCACGCGGGCCGGGATGGGCTGGTGCCAGGGCCGGATGTGCGGGCCCGCGGTCGCGGGGCTCGCCGGGTGCCCGGAGACGGCGGCCCGCAGGCCGTTCGCGCGGCCGGTACCGCTGGGTGTGCTGGCGCAGGCCGATGCCGATGCCGATGCCGATGCCGATGCCGATGCCGATGCCGACGATGAACAGTGCTATGTCGCGTACCACCCGGATCACTCGGACCCCCCGGAGGAACCCTGATGTCCACCCCTCACCCCCACCCCTGGCGCGGTGTCCTCGTAGCCACCGCCCTCCCGCTCCGCGACGACCTGTCCGTCGACCACGACCGGTACGCCGAGCACTGCGCCTGGCTGGTGGCGAACGGCTGCGACGGCGTCGTACCGAACGGATCGCTGGGTGAGTACCAGGTGCTCACCCCCGAGGAGCGCGCGAAGGTCGTCGAGACCGCCGTGGCCGCGGTCGGCGGCACACGGGTGATGCCCGGGGTCGCCGCCTACGGCTCGGCCGAGGCCCGCCGCTGGGCCGAGCAGGCCCGGGACGCCGGCTGCGCGGCCGTGATGCTGCTGCCGCCCAACGCCTACCGTGCCGACGAGCGTTCGGTCCTTGCGCACTACGCGGAGGTCGCGAAGGCGGAGGTACCGATCGTGGCGTACAACAACCCCATCGACACCAAGGTCGACCTCGTCCCGGAACTGCTCGCGAAGCTGCACGGCGAGGGGTACGTCCACGCCGTGAAGGAGTTCTCCGGCGACGTCCGCCGGGCCTACCGGCTGGCCGAACTGGCCCCGGAGCTGGACCTGTTGATCGGCGCCGACGACGTCCTGCTGGAGCTCGCGGTCGCGGGTGCCAAGGGCTGGGTGGCCGGCTACCCGAACGCACTGCCGTCGGCGTCCGTCGAGCTGTACCACGCGGCGGTGGACGGCGACCTGGACACCGCCAAGCGGCTGTACGCGCAGCTGCACCCGCTGCTGCGCTGGGACTCCAGGGTCGAGTTCGTGCAGGCCATCAAGTTGTCCATGGACATCGTCGGCCGGTACGGCGGTGCCTGCCGCCCGCCGCGCGTACCGCTGCTGCCCGACCAGGAGGCCGTGGTCCGCGCGGCCACCGAGAAGGCCGTCGCGGCCGGACTGTCGTAACCCGACCCGCCCACCCTCCAGGAGCGTCATGCGCAGCAAACTCGTCCTGCACGCCGTCGACTCGCACACCGAGGGCATGCCCACCCGCGTGATCACCGGCGGGATCGGCACCATCCCCGGCGCGACCATGAACGAGCGGCGGCTGTACTTCCGTGAACACCGCGACGACATCAAGCAGTTGCTGATGAACGAGCCGCGCGGGCACTCCGCGATGAGCGGGGCGATCCTGCAGCCGCCGACCCGGCCCGACTGCGACTGGGGCGTGGTCTACATCGAGGTCTCCGGCTATCTGCCGATGTGCGGGCACGGCACGATCGGGGTGGCGACGGTGCTCGTGGAGACCGGGATGGTGGAGGTCGTGGAGCCGGTCACCACCATCCGGCTCGACACCCCGGCCGGTGTGGTCGTCGCCGAGGTGGCGGTGGAGGACGGCGCGGCGAAGCACGTCACGCTGCGGAACGTGCCGTCGTTCTCGGTCGCGCTGGACCGGAAGATCGTGCTGGCCGACGGGCGGTCGGTGACCTATGACATGGCATACGGCGGCAACTTCTACGCCATCCTTCCCCTGGACGAGTTCGACCTCCCCTTCGACCGCACCCGAAAGGACGACATCCTCCGGGCCGGCCTGTCCCTCATGGCGGCGATCAACGCGGAGGCGGAGCCGGTCCACCCCGAGGACCCCTCCATCCGCGGCTGCCACCACGTCCACCTGGTCGCCCCCGGTGCCACGGCCCGCCTCGCCCGGCACGCGATGGCCATCCACCCGGGCTGGTTCGACCGCTCCCCCTGCGGCACCGGCACCAGCGCGCGGATGGCGCAGCTGCACGCCCGCGGCGAACTCCCGCTGGACACCGAGTTCGTGAACGAGTCGTTCATCGGCACCCGGTTCACCGGCCGGCTCCTCGGCACCACCGAGGTCGCGGGCCGCCCCGCCGTCCTGCCCAGCTTCACCGGGCGGGCCTGGATCACCGGCACCGCCCAGTATCTGCTGGACCCGGCCGACCCGTTCCCGGCCGGCTTCGTACTCTGATTGCCCCGACGACCGCCCGGCGACGACCCACCAGGAGTTCCACCATGGCTGACCGGCCCAGCAGCACGCCCACCGCCGCCAAGCCCGCCATTCCGTCGCTCGGCGGCCGGAAGCCGAACTTCCGGGAGCGGGTCGTGGACGTCCTGCGTGCCGCGCTGATCGCCGGTGAGCTGCGCCCCGGCCAGGTGTACTCGGCGCCGGGGCTCGCTCCGCGCCTGGGCGTCTCCGCGACGCCGGTGCGCGAGGCCATGCTGGAGCTGGTGAAGGAGGGCATGGTCGAGATCGTTCCGAACAAGGGGTTCCGGGTCACCGCCCTGTCCGAGCGGCAGCTCGACGAGTACACGCACGTCCGGTCCCTGATCGAGATCCCGACGACCGTCGCCCTCGCGGCCACCGCCGGTCCCGACGACCTGGAGGCGCTGCGCCCGGTCGCCCTGGAGATCGTCACCTCGGCCGTGAAGGGCGACCTGATCGCCTACGTCGAAGCCGACCTGGCCTTCCATCTGCGGCTGCTGGCGCTGGCGGGCAACGACCATCTCGTCGAGGTGGTACGGGACCTGCGGCGCCGATCGCGGCTGTACGGGCTCACGGCCCTGGTGGAGGCGGGACGCCTGAAGGCCTCCGCCGAGGAGCACCTGGAACTCCTCGACGCCCTCCTGGCCCGCGACGAGCAGACCGTGCGCGAGGTCATGACCCGCCACCTGGGCCACGTCCGCGGCCTGTGGGCGGCCCGCGGGCCCGAGCACGGCTGAGTGCTCCGCCGGGGGCGCCGCGGCAGGTCGTCGGTCGACCGCGGCGCCGCCGAAGCCCTGCACGCAAGCCGGACCCGCCGCGCAGCTTCCCGCGAACTACGCCCCGGGATGGGCGAGTTCGATGTCGTGGTCGTGGACGTCGGCGCCGGAGACGGCCACCCCGGCGGCGTGCGGCGGGTAGCCGGTCGCGACGACCGTGTACTGGCCGCTGTCCAGGTCGGAGAAGGCGTACGCACCGTCGTCGCCGGTGGTGGTCGTGCCGACGACGTTGCCTGCGGCGTCGACCAGCGTGACCCGGGCGTCGCCCAGCGGGCCGCCCGCCGCCCGGACCGTGCCCCGGACATGGGCGCCGGGCCACAGCTCGACGTCGACCCGGGTGGTCCCGGTCGCGGCTATCTCGACGGGCAGGGCGAGGGGCCGGTGCTTGGGCGAGCTGACGGCGAGGGTCACGGTGCCCGGCACCAGGTCGCCGACCGCGAACTCGCCGAGCCCGTCGGTCTGCTGGGTGGCGAGGACGTCCCCGCGCACGTCGGTGAGGATCACGGTCGCCCCGGCGACGGGCGCCCCGCTGTCCGCGGCCCGCACCGCTCCGGCCAGGCCGCTGCTGCCGGTGAGCAGCAGGTCGTAGGCGACCGGCACGCTGCTCACGACGAGGGTGGTGGCCTGTGGCCGGCAGCCGTCGGCGGAGGCGATCAGGACGTACGTCCCCTCGCCGGGCGCCGCCACCGCATAGCCGCCGTCGGCGTCCGCGACCGCGCGGCCGAGCTGCCGGCCGCCGGGGGAGATCAGGGTGACGGCGGCCCGGCCGACGCCGGTTCCGTCGGCGCCGCGTACCCGGCCGTGCACCTGGATGCCGTCGTCGCCGACGACGGGGACGACGCGGACGACGTCCGGCGAAGCCGCTGCCGCGCCCGGCGCCTCCTCGGCCGCAGGTCCGGCCACCGGCTGTACCGCCCCGCCGGTCGCTGCGCCCGTCGCCCCGCCCGTCGCCGCGGCCGGCTTCCGGCGCGGGATGAACGCGGCGACCAGCAGCGCGATAACCGCCGCGCCCGAGCCCGCCGCCATGACGACCTTGAAGCCGTTCTCGGAGGGCACGTTCACCGGGCCGAGGGCGGTGGTCATCTGGGCCAGGATCACCCCGGCGACGGCGCTCGCGGTCGACGTGCCGATGGACCGCATCAGGGTGTTGAGGCTGTTCGCGGCGGCCGTCTCGTGCGGGTCGACGGCGCCCATGATGAGCGCGGGCATCGCGCCGTAGGCGAAGCCGATGCCGGCGCCGATGATGCAGGAGACCAGCACGAGCTGCCAGACGGCGTCCATCAGCACGATGTTGAGCCCGTACCCGGCGGCCACGATCACCGCGCCGCACATCAGGGTGACCTTCGGGCCGAAGTTCCTGGAGACGAGGGCGGACAGCGGCGCCGTCGCCATCATCACGAGGCCGGTCGGGGCCATCACCAGGCCGGCGGCGAGCAGCGACTTGCCCAGGCCGTAGCCGGTCGCCTCAGGCAACTGCAGGAGCTGCGGAAGGACCAGGGACATCGCGAACATCGAGAAGCCGAAGGCGATCGAGGCGAGGTTCGTCACGAGAACCTGGCGGCGGGCCGTGGTGCGCAGGTCGACCAGCGGTTCCCGGGTGCGGAGTTCGTAGAACCCCCAGGTGAGCAGGGTGACCACGGCGGCGGCGAACAGGCCGAGCGTGGTGGCGCTGCCCCAGCCCCAGTCGGCCCCCTTGGAGATGCCGAGCAGCAGGCAGACCAGGCCGGCCGCCATGCCGAGGGCGCCGGGCAGGTCGAAACGCCCGCCGGTGCGTACCTTCGACTCCGGCACGAGGGCCAGGACGAGCAGGGCGGCGACGACGCCGAGCGCGGCCGAGGTCCAGAACAGCATGTGCCAGTCGAAGTGGTCGGCGATCAGCGCTGCGGCGGGCAGCCCGAGGGCGCCGCCGACACCGAGCGAGGCGCTCATCAACGCCGTGGCGGAGCCGAGCCGTTCGGCGGGGAGTTCGTCGCGCATGATGCTGATGCCGAGCGGGATCACGCCGGAGGCCAGCCCCTGCAGGGCGCGCCCGATGATCATCGGCACGAGGGTGTCGCTCAGCGCTGCGGTGACCGAACCGGCGACCAGCATGACGATGCTGGTCAGCAGCATCAGCCGCTTGCCGTACATGTCGCCGAGCCGTCCCATCACCGGGGTGGCGACGGCAGCCGCGAGGAGGGTGGCGGTGACGGCCCAGGCCGCGTTCGACGCCGAGGCATTGAGCAACTTCGGCAGTTCGGGCACGATGGGGATCACCAGGGTCTGCATCAGCGAGACCACGATCCCGCCGAAGGCCAGCACCGCGACGACTGCATTGGTCCGCGGCGCGGCGGAGCCCCCGGCGACTTCCGGCCGGGGCTGTGCATGGGACATGGTCGGGCCTCCGTTGGGCCGCTCGGGTCTGCACGACCCTCCCGAATGTAAGTCAATTGATTGACTTAAGCAACCAGGATTCGGGGGTGCCCGGTGAAGATTCGCCGCACGTCCGGCGTCGCGTCAGCTCGACTCCCGCACCACCAGCCGGCACGGCACGGTGTGCACCCCGGGCTCCGGCTCCGCGTCGATGGCCTGGAGCAGCCGCAGCGCGGCGATCCGGCCGATCTCGGCCAGGTTCATGTCGACGGTGGTGAGCGGCGGACGGCAGGCGAGGGCCATGGTGTCCCAGTTGTCGTAGCCGACCACGGCGATGTCCCCCGGCACGTCCTTCCCCCGCTCGCGCAGGGCGTCCGCGACCCCGCGCGCGATCTGGTCGTTCCCGCAGAAGACGGCGTCCGTGCCGGGCGCCGTCCGCAGCACCGCGTCGGCGGCGCGCCGCCCCCAGGCCTCGCTCCACTCCCCGAAGTGCACCCGACCCGCGGCGAGTTCGAGACCCGCCCCGGCCAGGTGCCCGATCGCGTGCCGGGCGCGGTCGCGGGCGGCCTGGTGGTGTTCGGGCCCGGTGACATGGGCGATACGGGTGCGCCCGGTGGCCAGCAGGTGTTCCACGGCGAGATGGGCGCCGCCGCGGTCGTCGGTGACGACGGAGGTGTCGGCGGGGTCGGTGGACGGGGAGAGGGCGTAGACGACCGGGATCGACGGGTCGATGCCGGTCAGCGGCGGGCGGGGGTCGGTACGGCGGCCGGTGACGATGACGCCGTCCACCCGCCGGTCGGTGAGGTTGCGCAGATGGTGCTGCTCGCGGATGGCGTCGCCGCGCGTGTCGCAGAGCAGGACGGAGATCTTCCCGGCGCCGAGCGCGTCCTCGGCGCCGAGCAGGACCGGGGTGCTGAAGCGGCCGATGCCGTCCGTCGTCATCAGGCCGACCGTCCAGCTGCGACCGCTGTGCAGGCTCTGCGCATGCTGGTTGGGCCGGAACCCGAGCTCCTCCACCGCGTCCAGCACCCGCTGCCGGGTCTCCGGGCGCATCCGGCCGGCGCCGTTCAGCGCCTTGGACGCCGTGCCCACGCTGACACCGGCAAGCGCGGCGACGTCGGCGAGCCTGGCCCGGCCGGTCGGCGGAGAGTCTGGAGCAGAGGTCACGGGCAAACCTTTTCCTTGGCGGTTTCTCGACCGCGTCGCCCATCGCACGGCGACAGAGCCGACCGTCATCCTCGCAGCCGGTCGGATGAAGCACCAGATCCAGCGGGCAACTTGAGAAATCCGTGCCGGGCGTCTTGACCCCTCCCTCCGACTGCCCTGTACTTCTCGGCGAGAAAACGGTTGCTCAAAATGGTCTCACGCTTCGTCACGCCCGATACTCCAGACGGCGTTCGACATATCGACAGTGCTGGCGTCAAGGCGTCCAGCCCCCTCCTCCCCCCGGAGAGCCATGCCCCGCACCCGCTCCGCCCCGCCCTCCCCCCTCGGCCCGGTCCGTCCCACCCCCGACGCCCGTACCGCGCTGCGCCCGGCGGCCGTCACCGTCGACGCGGGCTTCTGGCACGACCGTCGCGCCACCAACGCCCGGGTCTCCCTCCCGCAGGGCCCGGACCTGCTGGAGTCCGCCGGGAACCTGCACAACCTGCGGCTGGCGGCCGGCACCGCCGAGGGCACGTTCCAGGGCGCGTACCCGTTCGTGGACACGGACGTCTACAAGTGGCTGGAGGCGGCCTCCTGGCAACTCGGCGCCGCGGTCGGCGAGGTCGGCGAGGTCGGCGAACCGCTGGCCGCCGAGGTGGACCGGATCATCGCCCTGGTGGCCGCGGCCCAGCAGCCCGACGGCTATCTCAACACCTGGTTCCAGCTGGTCAAGGGCGGCGAGCGGTACCAGGACCTGCGCTGGGGCCACGAGTTGTACTGCGCCGGCCACCTGATCCAGGCCGCCGTGGCCCACCACCGCTCCACCGGCCGCACCGAACTCCTCGACGTGGCGCGGAAGTTCGCCGATCACATCGACTCGGTGTTCGGCCTCCCCGGCAGCGGCAGGCCCGTCGACGGCATCGACGGCCACCCGGAGGTCGAGACGGCGCTGGTGGAGCTGTACCGGGAGACCGGCGAACGACGCTACCTCGACCTGGCGGGCTACTTCGTCGACCGGCACGGCCACGGCCTGCTCGACGGCGACGCCTACAGCCAGGACCGGGTCCCGCTGCGTGCGGCGACGAACGTCGAGGGCCACGCCGTACGCCAGTTGTACCTGCTGGCGGGGGCCGCGGACCTGGCGGTGGAGAACGGGGACGCCGAACTCCGGTCCGCGGGCGAGCGGTTGTGGCACGCCATGACGACCACCAAGACCCACCTCACCGGCGGGCTCGGCGCGCACCACGACCGGGAGGACTTCGGCGACCCCTACGAACTCCCCAACGAGCGCGCCTACTGCGAGACCTGCGCCGCCATCGCCTCCGTCCAGTGGAGCTGGCGCATGGCGTTGCTCACCGGCGAGGCCCGCTACTCCGACCTGATCGAGCGCACCCTCTACAACGGCTTCCTGGCCGGGGTCTCGCTGGACGGCGAGCGCTGGCTGTACGTCAACCCGCTCCAGGTCCGCGACGGCCACACCGACACCGGCGGCGACCAGTCGGCCCGCCGCACCCGCTGGTTCCGCTGCGCCTGCTGCCCGCCCAACGTGATGCGGCTGCTCGCGAGCCTGCAGCACTACCTGGCGTCGAGCGACGAACAGGGCCTGCAGATCCACCAGTTCGTCACCGGGACGTATGCGACCGACCGGGTCCGGGTGCGCGCCGAGACCGACTACCCGTGGCACGGCACGATCGCGTTCACCGTCGAGGAGACCCCGTCCGACGGCCCCTGGACGCTCTCGCTGCGCATCCCCGAGTGGTGCCGGGAGTTCCGGGTGCGGTGCGGCGAGGAGACGTACGAGTCCCCGGTCGACGACGGCTGGCTGCGGCTGTCGCGGACCTGGACGCCGGGCGACCTGGTGGTGCTGGAGCTCGCCCTGGAGCCCCGGCTCACCGCCGCCGACCCGCGCGTGGACGCGGTACGCGGCTGTGTGGCGATCGAGCGCGGACCGCTCGTGCACTGCCTGGAACAGGTCGACCACCCGGGCGGCGGACTCGACGACATCGTCCTGGACCCGTCCCGGCCGCTCGCCGTGAAGCACCGCCCTGACCTGCTCGGCGGGGTCACCACCGTGGTGGCCGCGGGCCGGCGGCGCCGCATTCCCGACCGGGGCTGGTGGCCGTACGCCCCCGCGACCGGTGCGGAGAGCGAACCGGACGGCGAACCGGTCGAGTTGACCGCGATCCCGTACCACGTCTGGGCCAACCGCGAGGACGGCAGCATGCGCGTCTGGCTCCCCACCTCCTGAGACACCCCCGTCCTACGACAACGAGGTCACCCCGTGATACCCACCCGCCGTACTCTCCTGGCCCTCAGCACGGCCGCCCTCCTCCCCCTCACCGCCTGCGGTGGCGGTTCCGGCTCCTCGGGATCGTCGTCCTCGGCCGGCGGGACGTACACCTTCTGGGACCCGTACCCGCAGTTCGACGCCTCCTCGGACTGGGGCAAGCGGGTGGCCGCGTGCGGCACCACGGCCGGGGTGAAGCTCAAGCGGACCGCGTACGACACCACCGACCTCGGCAACAAGGCGCTGCTGGCCGCCCAGCAGGGCAACGCGCCGGACGTGATGCTGGTCGACAACCCGGTGGTCTCCACGCTGGTGGAGGCGGGGATCCTCAACAAGACGAGCGACCTCGGGCTCGACACCTCCTCGATCCAGAAGAACATCATCGGCGCCGGCACGATCGACGGCGCCGCCTACGGGGTCCCGATCGGCGCCAATACCCTCGCGCTCTACTACAACAAGAAGGTGCTCGCCGCGGCCGGTGTCGACCCGGCCTCCGTCAAGGACTGGGCCTCGCTCACGGCCGCGCTGAAGAAGGTCGAGGCGGCCGGGAAGAAGGGGATCACCTTCTCGGCGATCAACACCGAGGAGGGCAGCTTCCAGTTCCTGCCCTGGTTCTGGGGCGCGGGCGGCGACCTGACAAAACTCGACTCCGACAAGGGAGTTGCCGCGCTGGCCCTGTGGAAGCAGTGGGTGGACGCGGGGTACGCCCCGAAGGACGTGCTCCAGAACACCCAGACCACCAGCTGGCAGGAGTTCGCCACCGGCGACTACGCGTTCAGCGAGAACGGCACCTGGCAGCTGGGCAACGCCGACAAGGCCGGCTTCGGCTACGGCGTCATCAGCATCCCCGCACAGAACGGCGGTTCGGCGCCGGTGCCGACGGGCGGCGAGTTCGTCACCGTACCGGTGCAGAAGGACACCTCGCGCTACGACGTCAGCAAGAAGATCGTCGCCTGTCTGACCAGCTCCGCGAACCTGCTGGCCACCGACACCACACTCATGTACGTGGCGCCGACCTCGGCCGTACAGACCGAACAGGTGGCCAAGAACGCCGAGTTGAAGCCCTGGGTGGCGGCGGTCGCGGCGGCCCGGGGCCGGACCAGCGGCGGGCTCGGCACGAAGTACCCGACGATCTCGCAGCCGATGTGGACGGCCGTCCAGGCGGCGCTGTCGGGGAGCAAGAGTCCGCAGGACGCGCTCAGCGCTGCGCAGGCCGCGGCGGGCAAGGGCTGACCGGTGGCTGTTCATCTGCGGGTCGGTGGGGGCTTGGAGCGCAGTTCCCCACGCCCCTGTAGGGGCGCTGCACCACAGGGAGTTCACTTGTCCCCGTCCCTTCGGAGCCGGCTGACGGCGCTTGCCTTCGTGGCACCCCTGCTCGCCTATCTCGCCGCTTTCTACCTCTACCCCCTCTACCGCAACCTCGATCTGAGCCTGCGCGACTACACCGTGCGCTCCTTCGTGGCGGGCGACGCGCCGTTCTCCGGCTGGGCCAACTTCCGTACGGTGCTGGACGATCCGACGTTCGGTCCCGCGATGCGGCACACGATGGTCTTCACCTTCGTGTCGATCGCCTTCCAGTACGTGATCGGGCTCGCCCTCGCGGTCTTCTTCAACCGGCACTTCCGGCTGTCGACCGTGCTGCGGGCACTGTTCCTGACCCCGTGGCTGCTCCCGCTGATCGTGTCGGCGTCCACCTGGTCGTGGATGTTCAACAGCGAGTCGGGGGTGGTGAACTACTTCCTGCACTTCTTCGGCGTCGCCCCGGTCGGCTGGCTGACCTCGCCGGACTGGGCGCTGGTCTCGGTGATCGTCGCCAATATCTGGATCGGCATCCCCTTCAACCTGGTCATCCTGTACAGCGGCCTGCAGAACATCCCGGGTGAGCTGTACGAGGCGGCGGCGCTCGACGGGGCGGGCGCCTGGCAGCAGTTCCGCCGGATCACCTTCCCGCTGCTGCGCCCGGTGTCGGCGATCACGCTGCTGCTCGGGCTCGTCTACACCCTCAAGGTGTTCGACCTGATCTGGATCATGACCAAGGGCGGTCCGGGCGATGCCTCCACCACCCTGGCCACCTGGTCGTACCAGCTGGGCTTCGGCACGCTGCTGCCCAGGTTCGGCCCCGGTGCCGCCGTCGGCAACATCCTGATCCTCATCGCCCTGGTCTTCGGCCTGCTCCACGTCCGCGTCCAGAGGAGGCAGGAAGCGTGAAGTCACGCGCCTACACCCTGATCGGCCTCCTCCTCACCGCGCTGATGCTGTTCCCGGTGTACTGGATGCTGAACGTGTCCCTCACCCCGCAGCAGGACATGCGCAAGGACCCGCCGGACCTGCTCCCGCTGCACCCCACGTTCGAGGGCTACCGGGCCGTCCTCCACGACCAGCTCCCCTACCTGGGCACCAGCCTGCTCATCGGCCTCGGCACGGTCGCCCTCACCCTCGTCATCGCCGCCCCGGCCGGCTTCGCCCTGGCCAAGCTCCGCCCGCGCGGCGGCGGCGCGCTCGGACTCGCCCTCCTCATCGCGCAGATGATCCCCGGAATCGTCATGGCGATGGGCTTCTACGGCGTCTTCCTGGACCTCGGCCTGCTCAACTCCTGGTGGGGGCTGATCGTCGCGGACTCCACCATCGCCGTGCCGTTCGGCGTCATGATCTTCACCGCGTTCATGTCGGGCATCCCCGGCGAACTCGTCTCGGCCGCCCGGATCGACGGCGCCGGCACCTGGCGCACCTTCCGGTCGGTCGTCCTCCCGCTGAGCCGCAACGCGATCGTCACCGTCTCGCTGTTCGGCTTCCTGTGGGCCTGGTCCGACTTCGTCTTCGCCAACACCCTGGACGGCGGCGGCAGTTGGAAGCCGATCACGCTCGGCATCTACAAGTACATCGGCAACAACAACCAGGAGTGGAACGCGATCATGGCCACCGCCGTCGTCGCCTCGGTCCCCGCGGCCGTCCTCCTGATCCTCGCCCAGCGCTATGTGGCCGCGGGCGTGACCGCCGGCGCGGTGAAGGACTGAAGAACCCGCCAACCCGCCCACTTCCTGAGGAGATCCATGCCATGAGCCGCATTCCCCGCAGAGCCGCCCTGGGTGCCGTGGTCCTCGCCGCCGCCGCCCTCGGCACCACCGCCCCCGCCCAGGCGTCCCCCACCTCCGCCACCACCCTCGTGGTGAGCGCGAACCAGACGCTGCGCTCGGTCACGCACGTCGCCACCGGCAGCCTCTACGGCCTGGACACGGCGAGTGTTCCCGCCGACAGCCTGGTCGAGCCGCTGAAGCCGAACACCTTCGTCCAGATGGCCCCCGGCGGCAGCCAGCTGCCCAACGGCGAGTCCAGCCCCGGCGGCGACGCCCTGGTCGTCGCCCCCGAGGCGGCGAAGGCCGGCGCGAAAGTCGTCGTACGGATGCCGGACTGGTATCCGAACTTCCCCTACAAGTGGGTGAGCTGGAGCGACTGGCTGTCGGCCGTGGACAAGCAGATCGCGTCCGTGCAGGCGTCCGGCGCCACGAACATCAGCGCCTACGAACTGTGGAACGAGCCCGACGGCACCTGGGACACCTCGGCGGCGGGCGCCTTCGACGACGGCTGGTCACGGACGTACAAGGAGGTCCGGGCCAAGGACACCGCCATGCCCGTCCAGGGCCCCAGCTTCGCGACGTACACCGACAGCAAGATGAAGACGTTCCTCCAGGACGCCATCGCGAACAACGCGGTGCCGGACATCGTCGCCTGGCACGAGCTGCAGAGCAGCGCGAACATCGCCGCGCACGTGGCCGACTACCGGGCGCTGGAGACCAGCCTCGGTCTCAGCCCCCGCCCGATCGCCATCGAGGAGTACGGCACCCCGAGCGAGGTCGGCGTCCCCGGGCCGCTCGCGAGCTACGTCGCCAAGTTCGAGCGGGCCGGCGTGCACGACGCCGAACTCGCCTTCTGGAACCACTACGGCACCCTCGGCGACACCCTCACCGACACCGGCGGCTCACCCAACGGCGCCTACTGGCTGTACAAGTGGTACGGCGACATGTCCGGGAACATGCTGGTCACCACGCCTCCTGCGCAGACGGGCATCGACGGTTTCGCCGCCCGCAACGGCGCGGGCAACCAGATCAGCGTGGTCACCGGCGGCTGCACCGGCTCGTGCACCGTCACCGTCAACGGGCTGTCGTCGCTCTCCGCCTTCGGCAGCACGGTGCACGTCAAGCTGGAGTACACACCGTCCAGGGGCCGGACGACCGCGGTCTCCGGGCCGGTGACGATCTCGGACACCGACTACGCGGTCAGCGGCGGCTCGATCACCGTACCCGTGACGATGAACGCCTCCGACGGCTACCACCTGACCATCACCCCGAGCGGTACCGCCACCTCACTGGCCGGCCGCTACCAGATCACCAACAGGAACAGCGGCCTCGCCCTGGACACCAGCGGCGCGGGCACCGCCCAGGGCACCCTCGTCGTCCAGGCGACCTCCTCCTCGGGCACCGACCAGAACTGGACCCTGGTGGCGGCCGGCAGCGGCCTCTACAAGATCCAGCAGCAGGCGAGCGGCCTGCTCCTCGGCATCACCAACGCGGGCACCGGGGACGGCGGCACCGCCCTGATCTGGGGCGACAACGGCACCGCCGACCACCTCTGGCAGCTGATCCCGTCCGGCGACGGCTACTACAAGATCGCCAACTACAACAGCGGCCTGCTGCTCGGAGTGACCGGCATGAGCACCTCGTCGGGCGCCCAGGTGCTCCAGTGGGACGACAACGGCACCGCCGACCACCTGTGGAAGCTGACCGCGCGCTGACATACGCCACAGTGAACCCGAGCACACCCGTGCGGGGCGACGAGCTGCAATCGTTGCCCCGCACGCCCCCCTTCGATGGATTTGCAGCCGGAAAGGCCGCCCCGCCCCCACCTTCCCAGGACCGCAGCTCCGACGGCCGACAGAACCGAACAGGTGACCAGCAAGGCGCGGTTATCGTGACGGGACTCATCGAACGCGGACAGAGCTGGCGGAGGACGGGCGGTGTCGGACGAGGGGCGACTGGTCGCCGGGCGGTACCGGCTGACCGAGCGGATCGGACGCGGCGGCATGGGCACCGTGTGGCGGGCCGAGGACGAGGTGCTGGCCCGGCAGGTCGCGCTCAAGCAGCTGCACCCCCGCCCGCACCTCTCCGACGACGAGCTGGCCACCCTCTACGAGCGCACCCGCCGCGAGGCCCGCAGCGCCGCCCGGGTCGTCCACCCCAACGTGGTCGTCGTGCACGACGTGGTGGACGACGACGGCCGCCCCTGCATCGTCATGGAGTACGTCGCCGCGCCCACCCTCGCCGACCTCCTCGACGACGGCCGGACCCTCCCGCCCGAGGAGGCCGCCCGGATCGGCCTCGGCATGACCGGAGCGCTGCGCGCCGCGCACGCCGCCGGCGTCCTGCACCGGGACGTCAAGCCCGGCAACGTGCTGCTCGGCCCGGGCGACCGGGTCGTGCTCACCGACTTCGGGATCGCGCTGACCGCCGGCTCGTCGACGCTCACCCAGACCGGCCAGATGGTCGGCTCGATCCCCTACATGGCCCCGGAACGACTGCGCGGCCTGACCCCGGGACCGGCCTCGGACCTGTGGTCGCTGGGCGCCACCCTGTACCAGGCGGTGGAGGGCCGGCCGCCGTTCCGGCGCGAGACCGCGATGGAGACCGCGTACGCCATCGTCACCGACCCCGTCGAGCCGATGAAGCAGGCGGGCCCGCTGGAGCCGCTCGTCCAGCTGCTGCTCGCCAAGGACCCGGCGGACCGCCCCTCGGCCGAGCAGACGGAACGGGCGCTGCTGGCGACCTGGTCGGGCGCGGCGACGGAGGCGGCCCGGCCCTGGCCGGGCGAGGTGACGGAGGGGACCCGACCCTGGTCGGGCGAGGGGACGCAGGGGACCCGCGGTCGGCCGACCGCACCGGTGCCGGCCGGGGCACAGCCGACGGCCACCGGCACGGGGCGCGGCACCGGTCGCGGCGCCGGGCGGCGGCGCGCCCGGCGGCGCCGGGGCGTTCTGACGGCCGGGGCGGTCACCCTCGTGGCGGCCACCGCGGCAACGGCGGCCCTGGTGCTCCCGCGCACCCACACCGGCAACCACGCGGCGACGACGTCGAGCCCGGCCGCCACCCCCTCCCCCTCGCCCCTCCCCCAGGGCTACCACCTCGTCACCGACAAGGCCCTCGGCGTCGCCTTCCCCGTCCCGGACGGCTGGACGGCCGCCACCCGGGCCACCGACGAGGTCACCTACAAGGACCCGTCCGGCCTGGCCGGTGTCACCATCGGCACGGTGGACCCGGCCGGCGCGAACCCCGTCACGCACTTCGCGGACATCGAGGCCAACACCAAGGTCAACTACCCGACCTACCGGAGGCTGCGGATGCAGCGGACGACCTTCCGCGGGCAGCCGGCCGCCATCTGGGAGTTCACCTTCCGGGGCCGGGCCCGCGCCTTCCGCGCCATCGACCTGGGCTACGGCAGGGAGGGCGGCCGGGAGTACGACATCTACCTCTCCGCGCCGGACGCGGCCTGGGCCCGCTACCGGCCGGTCTTCGACAACGTGAGGGACGGATTCCGTACGACCGGCTGACCGCTCGGCAACAGGGACCTCCGGCCGCTAGGTTGTCCGACATGAGCAACCTTGACCGTGCGCCCGTTCCGAGTGTGTGCGGCGGCCGCGGATTCGTCGTCGCCGAACCCGTCCGCGAGCTGCTGAGCCCCCGCCACGTGCAACTCGGCGAGTCGACCGAGGTGCGCCGACTGCTGCCGAACCTCGGCCGCCGCATGATCGGTGCCTGGGCGTTCGTCGACCACTACGGCCCCGACGACATCGCCGACGAGCCCGGGATGCAGGTCCCGCCGCACCCGCACATCGGGCTGCAGACGGTCAGCTGGCTGCACCAGGGCGAGGTCCTGCACCGCGACTCGACCGGCAGCCTCCAGACGATCCGCCCCCGCGAGCTGGGGCTGATGACCTCGGGCCGGGCGATCAGCCACTCCGAGGAGAGCCCCAGGCCGCACGCCCGCTACCTGCACGGCGCGCAGCTGTGGGTGGCCCTCCCGGACTCCCACCGGCACACGGACCCGAGGTTCGAACACCACCCCGACCTGCCGACGGTCACGGCCCCCGGCCTGACCGCCACGGTCATCCTCGGCTCCCTCGACGGTGCGACGTCCCCGGGTACGACGTTCACCCCCATCGTCGGCGCGGACCTGACCCTCAGCGACGGCACCGACCTGCGCCTGCCCCTCGACCCCGACTTCGAGTACGGGGTCCTCGCGATGTCCGGCGAGGTACACGTCGACGGCGTGCCGGTCCTCCCGGGCTCGATGCTGTACCTGGGCTGCGGTCGCACCGAACTCCCCCTGCGCGCGGAGTCGGACGCGTCGCTCATGCTCCTGGGCGGCGAGCCGTTCGAGGAGGAGCTGATCATGTGGTGGAACTTCATCGGCCGCTCCCAGGACGAGATCGTACAGGCCCGCGAGGACTGGGCCAAGGGCACCCGATTCGGCGAAGTAAAGGGCTACCACGGGGCTCCACTGCGGGCGCCCGCACTACCCGAGACCCCCCTCAAACCACGAGGACGGGTCCGCTGACCAGGCAAGACGCAAGTCTCTGCCTTCAGGTTCCCAGAGCCACCCGGACATCCGCCCCACCTCGACGTCCACTGACGCAAGTGTCCTCGGAGGCTGCTGTACCGGCCGCCTCCGAGAGGCTTCTCGATTCCAAGGTGTGGGCATCCGTGGGCATATTTGCCAGGACGAATGCTGACCCAATGCTGACTTTACTGACGAGTAGTTAGATGGCGACTGATGCGCCGTCCCCAGTCCCGCTGAGGGTGTGGCTGCGGCTCCAGGCGAGATGGCACTGCCGTCTGACGACGAACTGATGGAGGAGCTTCGAGAGTCGCAACGAACCGCTGAGCCGCCCGACGGCCTCTTGTGCAGGATCTACAAAGTGGGCCGTGCCGAGTTCGAGCGCACCTTGAGCACATCTGTCACCGCCATGCGTCACTCGCGCCCCTCTCGTGTGGCCTTATCACGTGTACGCGCCACGACAGCGCCCCCCGTCCACCTGCGTACGCATCGCCCCCATCCCGTGCTGAAGAACTACGGCACCGAAAGTGAACCTGCCGCCCAATACCTCCCAGGGCATCACGCGTGATCACGCCCCGGTCGGCACGCAATGCAGACCGCGTCCCACCTGAGGCAACCGGGCGCGCACAAGCAGCCCCATGCCGACGGCCCGAAGGCTGTTCGCACCGTCCGGGCATGGCGAGCAGCCACTCACGCAGAGCTGATCAGCACCCGAGGGGACCCATCTCGCCAATGCGGAATGCAGAGGCCGGGTACAGCAGCCAGCCCAGCGGCTGGGGGCCAACCCCGCCGGACCCAGGTAGCAGTCCCAGTCCCGGCCCGAGCGCGGGTCACCGCCGGCCCCAGCGGGCGGGCGGCGGAAGCAGACGCCGATCACCCGTCAGCGCAGACCGTACTGGGAAGCAGCCCCCAGGCACGGGAAGCAGCGAAACCGGTCAAACACGTTGCTCAAACCGATGGGACCATCCCCGCGGGCGCGGGGAGCAGCATCGCGGCGAACCAGGTGCTGTGCCGGGGGTCCTGCTCCCCGCACCCGCGGGGGTGTTCCCTCCGCTGATGGGGCTACTTGGTTCGCCGGGTCAGCCGGTCATTCCTTCTCTGAGGCAGCTGTGAGATGACGGCGGCAGATGTCGGCGGCCGTGAGGTGGGGTGTGTGCAGTGCATCGCTGTAGAGCCGCATCTCACGAGCTGCCCGGTCGAGGTGCTGCCAGAAGGCGAGCGGTAGGTCAAGGTCGTCACTGAGATCAACGAGACAGTCGAAAGCGAGTTCCAGCTCGTTGTGCTCCAGGAACTCAAGCGTTGCTGAGAGGTCAACGCCTGGCAGGTCTGTCAGGCGGTCCCGGGCGGCTTCGAGATGGCCGCGAGTCCGGTCCCAGCTGGCCTGAAGTACCTCACGATCAAGGGTCATGACGTCAGTGTCGTCGGTGCTGTCCGCATGGTCACGCGGCTTTCGCCGGTCGCCCGCCCCAGCGGATGCCCTTCTCGCTTCGGATGCGGACGCGTTCCCTGCGCTGGGCGGCGAGGACGTCGGGGTGGCGGGCGTTCCTGTTGCGCCAGCGGAGGCAAGCGTGCAGAGCGCGGGTCTGTGCGGTGTGGTTGAGGTGGTGGGAGTTGGCGATGGTGAACTGCCGCAGTGGTCCGAAGCGGGCCTCGATCGGGTCGGCCCAGGAGGCATCGTTGTCCCGGTCATCATCAGCCATCCCCAACACGGCTTAGACGCCATTTCAGTTGGCGTGATCTTGCGGCAGTCTGGGGTGATGACTGCTGCGCTTGTCGAGCGGATGGCGCCGGAAGAGCTGTGGACGT
>NZ_JBEZLP010000023.1:0-184578 GCF_040652195.1 Streptomyces sp. NPDC048278 | reverse complement strand
GCTACGAGCGCAAGCCGGAACACTTCCTCGCCTTCACCGCCATCGCCGCGACCCTCATATGTCACCGCCGACTCACCAAATGAAATGGCGTCTTAGCGTCGATGACATCCTCGCAGCCGAGCAGGCGCGCAAGCGCCTCGATCATCTGCCAGTCATAGATCGCGTTCTCCACCACCAGCACGGCTGGCCGCTCCAGGTCACGGATGTCCGCCGTGAGCGTCTCGCTGGCCACCCTGACCACGCCCACCACCCCCTCGTGCGGCGCCCAGGCCTGCGCCATGCTCGCCTTCTGCGCGAGCAGCAGGTAGCTCTGTGCCAGGACCGGGAGGTGACGCTCCAGGAACGCATGGACGGCGTCCACATCACGCGGGGAGATCGCCCACTCGTGCCGCGCCTCCCTGAAGAACGCGATCAGCTTCAATATGAGCTCTGCGTTCTCGTCGCCCTCACGGCCCTTCAGCAGGTCGACGGGAATCTCAACGCGCATCGTCGATCCGATTCGCCTGCGCGTCCGCGAGGGCGCGCGCCTCCTCGAAGTCCTCCGCGAAAACCCCTCGCGGCCAGTAGTCGAGGTTGCCGAGGGCGTCCACCTCGATCTTCCGCAGGGTGGCGGCCCCCTCGGCCTGCTCAACGAAGTAGATCTTCACGTCCTCAGGCGCCAGCTTCCGCTCCGCGACCCGCCGGCGCAGCCTGAGGAGGAAGTTCTCGCTGTGCGTCTCCACCAAGAAGCGCACCTGCGACTCCCGCACGGCGTCGGCGTAGAGATCGGCGATCGCGGCGTGTGCCGAAGGGTGGAGATGGAGTTCGGGCTCCTCCACGATCTCGATCACCGGCCCGGCGGGCGGTTCCACGCGGTCCGCGGCCCGCTGGATCACTATCGGCAGGAACTGGACCACCCCGGTGCCGACGTCGTCGATGTGGACGACGAGATCGGGGTCGCGCAGGGAACGCAGCTTGGGGATGTACATCCCGGAGCCGACGTCGGTGACTTCGAGGCGCCATCCGGGCAGGAGGCTTTCCAACAGGGTGTTCACCTCACGGCCGATCAGACCGCGTCCGTACACCTCGTCCGCGGCGAGCATGCCGAGCGCCCTCTCGCCCCGATAGCCGACGCTGCCCAGGGTTCTGGCCGGAGACCGGAAGAAGCGCTCCGGGCTCTTCCTGAACGGACCCAGATACCGGATCTCGTCGAGGCCTTCTCGAATGAGCCCAGTGACGCCACTGACACCGCCGACGGAATCCGGCCAGTCGGCCGGATCGGGCAGCAGCCCGCGAAATCCGACTTTGGCCTCTTGGCCGTCGACAAGATACGCGCGCTTCTCCGGGGAGTAGGCGTCAATGCCGGGGATCCAGGAGAGGTTCGCGACCTCCGTCCCGCAGGAGATCTGCGCCGAGGAGACCAACTGCATTCCCTGGTTGGCGATGTTCTGGACCTCGGCAGTGGCGCTGACGGTCTCGCCGTCCTCGCGCCCGATCGACGCTCCCAGGCGAATGTGCCCATGGGGTGACGAGCCATGGACCAGATCGGCGAACGAAGGAGTGAAGCCCTGGATCAGGTCCAGCTCCAGAGGGTAAGGGGAGTCGCCGCGGATACCGAGGGAAAGGAGCGGGAGCGCTCGCACGACCGCACTCTTGCCAGAATTGTTCCGGCCCAGCACCACGGTGATCTTTCCAAGCTCCACCTCCTGTCTCTCCCTGAAGCAGCGATAGTTCTCCAGCGAGAACCGTTCCAAGGACACCTGGGCTCCCGTTCGGTCAAACATGTCTAGCGAGGCCGTGCCGACCTCAGCGAGCACCACTCCAGCGGCGCGCCAGCTTAGCCGCGGCAATAATCTCAGACGGTGGAACCTCGGCACCCGGGTTTTGCTCTTTGTGCTGCGGAAGAGCGCCCGACATCTGCCTCGGAGTTCCCGCTATCTGGCGAGGCCGTCAGCGTCCACACAACAGTCCTCCCCCTGGGCGGCAGAGGTGCTCCGCGCGGCTGTGGGCCTGAGCGCAAGGAAGGGCAGCTGGCCGATCAGCTTTCCCCAGGCCGCGGCCTGGCCCGACCTTTGGGCCTCCTGGAAAGGGTACAGTCGACATCGCCTGCGGCCAGCAACAGCTCCGCCCCCTTGAAACGGCTGGTGTCGGATCGCTTGCCGCATCCGTCAACTCGCGGTCCGCTTGGGCTCAGTATTGCCACCCCCTGGTACACCTCCTGACTGTGTCGCCCGCGGCTCAGACAGACGCGACGCGGACTACTGGGTTCGCGAGTTCACTGGCACCAGTGGCAGGAGCTGTACCCGACGCTCAGCAGGACGGGTCTGTTCGTGGTCCGCGCGGCCTCGAAGGCTTCGGCCGACCAGGGCCACCAGTCGACGGGGTTGTCGGCGTGCTGGAGGAGGTACGGGGACGTCTCATGGGCCAGTCGGTTCACCCTCCCACTCTCCCACGGGGTCGGGAGCCGCGTAGAAGCGCAGGTTGACCCGGCGTGCCCCGTCGGGAGCGGTTTCGCCGGGGTGGCCGTACCGGTCGAGGAGTTCCTGGTAGTCGCGGACGAAGGCGTGCAGGTCGTCCTTGGTCATCCAGGTGCCGGCGCGCCGGACCTGGGCCCAGCCGCCCGGCCCCCGGTACTCCCGGTGGGCGCGGTGGAAGAGGCGGGTGTCCAGCTCGATCTTCAGCAGGGCGAGTTGCTCGGCCGCCGCGTACTCCTCCGGGGCCATCGTCGCCGGGTCGGGTGTGGTGTGCCTGAACGGCAGGCTCCGCCACCAGCGTTCCCGGCCGCCGGACTTCTCCGGGATCTCCTCGATCAGCCTCTGCTCGGCGAGTTTGCGCAGGTGGTAGCTGGTGGTGCCGGAGCTCTCGCCGAGTTCGCGGGCGAGCACGGTGGAGTTCGCCTCGCCGTGCCGGCCGAGGTAGTCGAGGATCCGGCGACGCAGGGGGTTGCCGAGGGACTTGTAGAGGGCGGTGCGCTCCAGGCTGGTCAGCTCGGCGGGTGCGGCGGGCTCGGGTGCTCCGGCCCTGCGGGGCGTGCCGTCGGTCATGCGGCCACCGTAACCCCGGCGCCGAGAACCCCGAACCCTGAGACATCCCTGAGTCTCCCCGACCCTCCCCCCATGTCTGCCGAATTTTCTTTGCAGAACTTTCTCTGCGGTCTACCGTGAAGCGATGGCACGGCAAGGGCGGAGGAGCCGCACGGATTCACAGGTTCCACAGCCGCGGATCCGGAACAAGGCGAGGGGGATCAGATGTTGGACCGGTTGGTGGTGGCGCGGACCCGGCAGACCCGGAGGACGAAGCGGATGAGGCAGCTGAAGCGGTGGGCACTGATCCTTCTCGGATCGTCCTCCGTGCTGCTCGTGCCGTGGATGGTGGTGCTGGCGCTGACGCTGCCCACCAAGACCGAGGTGCACAACTGGTCGCTGGCCTGGATCGGGCTGGACGTCCTGATGGCGGCGGGCTGCGCGGCGACGGCGGTGCTGGGGTTGCGGGGCGATGTCCGGGCCCGGCTCACGGCGTCGGCGACGGCCTCGGTGGCCGTGCTGGACGCATGGTTCGACATAACGACGTCGCCGCTGGGCACGGCTTTGGTGGAGGCGCTGGCGAGCGCGGTGGCGGAGGCGGGGCTGGCGGCTGCCTGCGTGTACCTGGCCCTGTCCAAGGGGTGGGGCCGGATTCCCGCCCATGCGGGACCGGCCGCTCCGGCCGCCCGGTAGCCGCGACCACCACCGAACCCTCACCCACCCCCTGATCGTCACCCTCTCGCCATCGCGCCCCTTCGCAAGGACACTTGTAGACAAAGGAGTTGCCGCGGAGGGGGACGGAACATGCGGGACGCCCATCGGGCTGAAGCCGACCGGCTGCTGGTGCGGGCCGTGGAGGAGGAGGTCCGCCGTTCGGGCGGCCGTATCGACGGGCAGGTGCTGCTGTCCCGCGCCCGCGGCGGGCTGGCGGAGATGGAGCGGACGGCCGCCGAGGAGTACACGGCCTACACCCACGCCCTCGACGAGACGGAGGCGGACCGGCCGAGCTTCGGCCGTCGCTACGCGAAGGAGGGCTCCGGAACTCCCCTGCTGGTCGCGGCCGTAGCGGCGGTCGCCGCCACCGTCGCCGACCTCTCCCTGGGCACCGGGGCGGCCACGGCACTCGGCGCGGGCGTGGCCGTCGGGGTGGTCGGGGCCGCCGCCACGGTCGTCAAGGTCGCCGGCTCCCATCTGCCCGCCGCTCATCACCACGCCGGCGCGACGGGTCAGCCCGGCGGTCCCGAGCAGCTGCGGCTGCAGTGGCTGACCGCACTGGAGGTGCGGGGGATCCGGCCGTTCCTCGACCAGCAGCGGGTGCTCAGCGCCTCCACGGGACCGAAGAAGCAGGGTCCGGGGCTGCGCGGCGCGGACAAGAGCGCGGCGGCCCGCAGGCGCACGGTGCTGGAGCAGTCGTTCGGCCAGCTCCCCGACGTGGACCGCCCGTTCGCCGGCCGGCAGCAGGAGCTGGCGCGGATCCGGCAGTGGGCGCAGGCGGCCCGGGCGGCCACCGAGACCCGGCCGACCGTGGTGGTCCTGCACGGGGAGCCCGGCTCCGGCCGCACCGCCCTCGCGGTCCGGGCCACCCACGAGCTGAGGGACCTCTTCCGGGGTGCGGTCGTCGTGGACCTGCGCGGCGCCAGCCGGGAGGAGCCGCCGCTGTCCACCCGGGACGCCCTGCTGCATCTGCTCAACCGGCTGGGCGCGCCGCGCGAGCAGCTGCTGTTCCGTGAGCGTTCCTCCGCCGACCAGCAGGTCAAGCGGCTGAGCGAGCTGTACCACCAGCACCTCAGGGGCCTCCCGGTGACGATCGTGCTGGACGACGCGTCGGATCCGGAGCAGGTGCGCACGCTGGTGCCGGAGCGTTCCGACAGCCTGGTCCTGGTCACCGCCCTGGACCAGCTCGACCTGCCCGCCGACCTGCCGGCCTGGGTGCACCGGCTGCCGGTGACCGCGCTGGACGCGGCCGGCGCGGAGGAGCTGCTGGGCGCGGCGGCCGAGGACGTGTCGGGGCCGTACGACGCGCAGTCCGCGGACCGGATCCGGGAGTTGTGCGGCGGGCTGCCGCTGGCGCTGCGGGTGGCGGGTTCGTCGCTGGGTTCGCGCTCACCGCTCCAACTGGCGACGGACCTGGGCGCGTACGGTCCGGTCGGGCCGGTGGAGCGGGTGCTGTGGCTGCGGTACACCGACCAGCCGGAGACCGGGCGGCGGCTGCTGAGAAGGCTGGCGCTGGCGGGCCGGGCCTCGATGGGTGCGGCAGCCGCAGCCGCGCTGCTGGGCGCCGACGAGGCGGAGGCGACCCGGCACCTGGTCGCACTCACCCGGGCCGGTCTGATCGACCACGTCCGCGGCAGCCGCTACCGCCTGCACGACCTGGTCCGCTCGTTCGCCCAGGCCCGCCTCGTGGACGAGGAGACGCCCGCCGACCGCACGGCGGCGCAGGAGCGGCTGATCGTGAACTACGCGGAGCTGGCCGACTCGGTGCTGCGGCTGGTCGACGGCAACATGTCGACCCGCTCGGACCGGTTCAGCCCGCACGGCTTCACCTCGCTCGACGAGGCGCTGCGCTGGCTGGACGACGAGTCGAGCTTCATCACGGCGGCGCTGCGGCACGCGGAGGGCGTCGACCAGGCGGCGGTGCAGAACCTGCTGGGCGCACTGTGCGACTACTGCCTGCTGCGCGGGGACCTCTACCGGCTCGGTGAGATCAGCGAGCTGGCCCAGGCCGTCGACCAGGGTCTCCTGGTCCGCTCGGTGCAGTGGCGCACCGGTATCGCGGCCCGCCAGCTGGGAGAGCTGGACAAGGCCCGCACCACCCTGACCTCTGTCGTCGACCTGTACCTGGAGGCGCATCACGACGCCGGTGCGGCCCGCGCGCTGTGTTCGCTCGGGATCACCCTGCACCACCAGGGCAACCTGACCGAGGCGGCGGCCAAGCTGCAGGAGGCCCTGGACCTGCAGGCGGCCCCTGAGCTGGCGACCGACCGGGCGTGGACGATGCACGCGCTGGCGGCGGTGCAGCGCGACCGGGCGCGGCTGCCCGAGGCCCTCGACCTGCTCACCCGCTCGCTGGTCCTGCACCGGGAAGGCGGTTCGGTGCACGGCGAGGCCTGGGCGCACTTCCAGCTCGGCCAGCTGGCGTTGCGCATGGGCGAGGTACCGCGGGCGGAGCGGGAGCTCGGAGCGGCGCTGGACCGTTACCGCCGTACCCGGGACGCCCGGGGCGAGGCCTGGGCGCTGACCCAGCTGGCGCGGGCCCGGCTGGTGGCCGGCGACGCGTCCCCGGCGGCCGACGGACTGCGGGCGGCGGCGGCCCGGCACCGGGAGAACGAGGACGCGCGGGGTGAGGCATGGACGCTGTACTACCTGGGCCTGGCCCTGGAGGAGAACGGCACCCTGGACCGCGCGGTCCGTGAGCTGGAGCGGTCGCGAACGATGTTCTCCCGGATGCGGGACGTCTACGGCCTGGCCTGCGCCCGCCACCACTCGGCCCGGGTCACCCGCGACCAGCGGGCCGCCCAGACCGGCTCGCTGCGCAACTCGGGCTTCGCCCGTCAGCTCCTCGTGGACGCCCGCGCCGACTTCCAGCGCATCGGCGTGGTCCACGGTGAGGCGTGGACCTGCCTGGAGCTGGTCGTCGTCGACGCAGGCAACACCCGCACCCAGCAGGCCCTCGCCCTGTGCGAGGAGGCGGTCGCCCTGTTCACGTCGTACGGCGACCGGCGCGGCGAGGACTGGGCCCGCTTCCTGCGCTGCACCCTGCTGCCGTACGCGGCTCCCGGCGGGGTGGAGGTGGGCACCGCCGTCGCCCAGGAGGAGCTGGCCCAGCTCGCCCGGGACGGGCACCCGCTGCGGGACGGGAAGCTGGCCGAGTACGTCACGGCGTACGGGCTGCTCCTGGAACGCGGAGTGCAGCTGGAGTCGGGCTGGCAGGCCTGGCGTCTGGGCATGGTGCCCGGCCGGCACGCCCGCGAGGTGATGGGCGTGCCGGTGCCGGCCGGGACGTGACGCCGGTCGGGCGCCGGTCAGCTCTTGGGGTCGGCCGCCGGCGCCTTGGAGTCCGCACCGGCCCCGGCGGGCTGGGCGGGCTCCTTGAAGTCGACCTTCTGCATGTGCTTGTTCATGGACTTCATCAGGCCCCAGACCGCGAGGGCCATCACCGCGAAAACGATGAAGCCGAGGACTCCGGGGGTGACCTTGTTCTCGTCGACCTCCTTGGCGAGGGGGACGAGGTGCGTCAGTGCCAGGCTTGCGCTCATGTCAGGCATTGTCGCGGATGCCCGCAAAGAGGTCGTCCTCGGGGAGGGAGGTATCGACGAGAGTCTTCGCCAGCTCGTACTCCTCGGTCGGCCAGACCTCCCGCTGGAGGTCCATCGGGACCTTGAACCAGCCGCCGTCCGGGTCGATCTGCGTGGCGTGCGCGATCAGCGCCTTGTCACGGATCTCGAAGAAGTCCGCGCACGGGATGTGCGTGGTCAGGGTGCGCTCGGTGCGCTCGATCTCGCTCCACCGCTTCAGCCAGTCCCCGTACGGCGACTCCAGGCCGCGCTCCAGCATGGCGTTGTGCAGCGCCTCGGTGCGCGGGCGGTTGAAGCCCTGGTTGTAGTAGAGCTTCTGCGGCTGGAAGACCGGCCCGAACTCGGCCTCGGGGTACTTCTCGGCGTCCGCCGCGCCGTCGAAGGCCACCATCGAGATCTTGTGGGTCATGATGTGGTCGGGGTGCGGGTAGCCGCCGTTCTCGTCGTAGGTGGTGATCGCCTGCGGACGGAACCCGCGGATCTTGCGGACCAGCTCGCCGGCCGCCTTGTCGACGTCCTCCAGGGCGAAGCAGCCCTCGGGCAGCGGCGGCAGCGGGTCGCCCTCGGGCAGGCCGGAGTCGACGAAGCCGAGCCACTCCTGCTTGACGCCGAGGATCTCGCGGGCCTCGTCCATCTCCTTCTTGCGTACCTCGTGGATGTGCTCCTCGATGTACTTGTCGCCCTGCAGCTTGGGATTGAGGATGGAGCCGCGCTCCCCGCCCGTGCAGGTCACGACCAGCACGTCCACCCCCTCGGACACGTACTTCGCCATGGTGGCCGCGCCCTTGCTCGACTCGTCGTCGGGGTGGGCGTGGACGGCCATCAGTCGCAGCTGGTCAGTCAAGACTCAATCCTTGGTAACTCGGCGCCCCGGTAGCTCGGGGGCGATCGGCGGCTTCTATAGTGACCGAATCGGGGGGCGAATAATTCCGGGGTCCGGAGGACGATCATGAGTACCGCGAGCACGCGGCTGCCCGAGGGCCGGTACGGCACTTCCTCGGACGAGCGCGCCGACCGCAAGCTCAGGGTCGCCGGTGCGGTGCTGGGTGCCCTGCTGCTCGTCCTGGTCGGCTACTGGGCCTACCACTATGTCGTACAGAACAAGATCAGCGCGCAGGTCGTGACCTTCGCCGCCTCCGCCGACGCCGTCGAGGTGCACCTGGAGGTCCACAAGGACTCCGGCACCTCCGGCTACTGCACGCTGCGCTCCCAGGCGGCCGACGGCTCCGAGGTGGGCCGGGCGGACTTCCGCTTCACCGGGTCCGCGACCGAGATCGACCGGGTGGTCACGCTCCGCACCACGGCCCGGGGCACCACGGCGGAGCTGCTCGGCTGCCACGCCGACTGACATCAGTCCGAATACGTAGGCGCTGACCTGCGTTGACGTGATTCTGATGCCTTATGTCCTCCCCCTTCCGCCGTTGAATTGTTAGGCTCGTGGTTTCGCCCTTCCATGAAGGAACATGCTTCCGGGTAGGGCGATGCTTTGTATTCCCAGTACCGACGAGGAGCACCTGTGACCCAGACCAGCGAGAACGTCACCTGGCTGACCCAGGAGGCGTACAACCAGCTCAGGGCCGAGCTGGAGTACCTGTCTGGTCCTGCGCGCACGGACATCGCCGCCAAGATCGCGGCCGCGCGCGAGGAGGGCGACCTGCGCGAGAACGGCGGGTACCACGCGGCCAAGGAGGAGCAGGGCAAGCAGGAGCTCCGTGTGCGCCAGCTGACCCAGCTTCTGGAGAACGCCAAGGTCGGCGAGGCCCCGGCGTCCGCGGACGGCGCCGTCGCGCCGGGCATGGTGGTGACCATCGCCTTCGACGGCGACGAGGACGACACCATGACGTTCCTCCTGGCCTCCCGCGAATACGCCAGCGCCGACGTCGAGACCTACTCGCCGCAGTCCCCCCTGGGCACCGGCGTGATCGGCCACAAGGTGGGCGAGGACGCGGAGTACGAACTGCCGAACGGCAAGAAGGCCTCGGTGAAGATCCTGAAGGCCGAGCCCTACTCGGGCTGACCCGGACAGACCCCCGCCCCCGGTGTCCGCGTGACGCCGGGGGCGTCGGAGTTCCTGGCCGTCGTCAGCCGGCTGCCCGGCGGTACTTGCGGACCGCGAGCGTCCGGAAGGCCAGGATGATCGCGACCGACCAGATCAGCGAGGCCCAGACCGGGTGCTGCATGGGCCAGGCGTCGGACGCGTTGAAGCCCGGCGGAAGGTTGCCGAACAGCTCGCGGCAGGCCTGCACCGTGGCGCTGAACGGGTTCCACTCCGCGATGTGCCGCAGGAACGCCGGCAGGTGGTTCGCGTCGACGAACGCGTTCGAGATGAACGTCAGCGGGAACAGCCAGATCAGCCCGCCCGAGGTCGCCGCCTCCGGAGTGCGCACGCTCAGGCCGATCAGCGCACCGATCCACGAGAACGCGTACCCCAGCAGCAGGAGCAGACCGAAGCCGGCGAGCACCTTGCCGATGTTCTCGTGCGTACGCCAGCCGACGATCAGCGCGACGACCGCCAGGACGACGAGGGTGAGCGCCGTCTGCACCAGGTCGGCGAGGGTGCGCCCGGTCAGGACCGCACCACGTGCCATGGGAAGCGACCGGAACCGGTCGATGAGGCCCTTGTGCATGTCGTCCGCGATACCCGCACCGGCCCCCGCCGTGGCGAACGTGACCGTCTGCGCGAAGATGCCGGCCATCAGGAACTCACGGTAGGCCTGGGTCGAGGTGGACGAGCCGACCGTGATCGAGCCGCCGAACACGTAGGTGAACAGCACCACGAACATGATGGGCTGGATCAGCCCAAAAATGAGCATCTCGGGAATCCGGCCCATGCGAATCAAGTTCCTGCGGGCTACGACCATGGAGTCGTTCACGGCGCTCACTTCACGGCCTCCTTGCGGGTGTTCTTCTTGTTCGCCTGCTTGCCGTCCTGCTCGCCGGTGCCCTCGGGCTTCTCCTCGGCCACGTGTCCGGTCAGGGAGAGGAAGACGTCGTCGAGGGTGGGGCGGCGCAGGCCGATGTCGTCGATCTCGATGCCCCGGGAGTCCAGCTCGCGAATGACCTCGGCGAGCAGCTTGGCGCCGCCGGTGACGGGCACGGTGAGCTTGCGGGTGTGGTCCTCGACGGTGGTGTCGCCCTTGCCGAACCCCGTCAGCACCTCCGCGGCGGTCGCTATGTGGTCGCGCTCGTGCACCACGACCTCGACGCGCTCGCCGCCGGTGCGGGCCTTGAGCTCGTCGGAGGTGCCCTGGGCGATGACCTTGCCGTGGTCGACGACCGCGATGTCGTGGGCGAGGTGGTCGGCCTCCTCCAGGTACTGGGTGGTGAGCAGCAGGGTCGTGCCGCCGGAGACCAGCTGCTTGATGACCTCCCACAGCTGCTGGCGGTTGCGCGGGTCGAGGCCGGTGGTCGGCTCGTCCATGAACATCACCGGCGGGGAGACGACGAGGGCCGCGGCGAGGTCGAGGCGGCGGCGCATGCCGCCGGAGTAGGTCTTGGTGGGGCGGTCGGCGGCGTCGGTGAGGTGGAACTGCTCCAGCAGCTCGACCGCGCGGGCCTTGGCCTGCTTGGCCCGCATCTGGTACAGCTGGCCGACCATCTGCAGGTTCTCGCGGCCGGTGAGGTATTCGTCGACCGCGGCGAACTGTCCGGACAGGCCGATGGAGCGGCGTACCGCGTCCGGCTGTGCGAGCACGTCCACACCCGCGACGACGGCCTTGCCGCTGTCGGGACGGAGCAGGGTCGTCAGACAGCGGACGGCCGTGGTCTTGCCCGCGCCGTTCGGCCCGAGCAGTCCGAGGACCGTGCCTTCGGGGACATCGAGGTCGACGCCGTCCAATGCCCTTACGTCGCCGAAGGTCTTGACCAGACCTTCGGCATAGATGGCGCCTGGCATATGAGTCTCCACGTCATCGGGGAATCGGGGATTCTGGTCGGGGGATTCTGTGAGAAGGCTAGGTATGTCGCCCTCGGTCCGCCTATGGTTTTCCGCCGGCGCGACAGCGAGCGCGGGCAGCGTCCGACCACGCGACACACCATAACGCGATGTATCGCGTTCGTCGACGGATTTCCCCGAACGAGTGAATGAACAGGTACTGACCTGGACGTCTTCCGCTGGGAAAGCCGGGAAGAGCTCAGTCGATGACCGTGTAACCGGCCTCACGCAGGGACCGGCCGACCTCCGTGCAGTGGGCCGGGCCCTTGGTCTCCAGGTGGAGTTCGACCTCCGCCTCCGCGAGCCCGAGGCGGGGATCGGTGCGGACGTGGCTCACGTCGAGGACGTTCGCATCGACCCCCGACAGCACCCCGAGCAGGGTGGCGAGCGCACCCGGCCGGTCGGTCAGCCGCAGCCGTACGGCCAGGTAGCGGCCCTGCGCGGCCATGCCGTGCCGCAGCACCCGCTGCAACAGCACCGGGTCGACGTTGCCGCCGGACAGCACGGCGACGACCGGTCCGGCGAAGGCCCCGGGCTCGGCGAGCAGCGCCGCGACCGGGCTCGCGCCGGCCGGTTCCACGACCATCTTGGCCCGCTCCAGGCAGAGCAGCAGCGCGGCCGACAGCTGGTCCTCGCTGACCGTGCGGACCTCGTCGACCAGCTCCTCGACGAGGGCGAACGGCACGTCACCGGGCCGTCCCACCCTGATGCCGTCGGCCATCGTCGCCGGGTTCGCCACCGTGACCGGGTGCCCGGCCGCGAGCGAGGGCGGATACGCCGCCGCGCCCGCCGCCTGGACGCCGATGATCCGCACGTCCGGCCTGACCGCCTTCACCGCGACCGCGATCCCGGCCGCGAGCCCGCCGCCGCCGATCCCGACGACGATCGTGCCGACCTCCGGGCACTGGTCCAGGATCTCCAGTCCCACCGTGCCCTGACCGGCGATGATGTCCGGGTGGTCGAAGGGGTGGATGAACACCGCGCCGGTCTCGGCCGCGTACTCCTGGGCGGCGGCCAGCGTCTCGTCGACCACCTGGCCGTGCAGCCGCACCTCCGCGCCGTACTCCCGGGTGGCGCTGATCTTGGGCAGCGGGGCGCCGTCGGGCATGAACACCGTCGAGTGCACGCCGAGCAGCGACGAGGCCAGCGCCACGCCCTGCGCGTGGTTCCCGGCGCTCGCGGCGACGACACCGGCGGCGCGCTCCTCGGGCAGCAGCCCGGCGATCCGCACGTAGGCGCCGCGCAGCTTGAACGAACCGGTCCGCTGGAGGTTCTCGCACTTGAGGTGCACCGGAGAGCCGACCAGCTGGGACAGGTGCCTGCTGCCCTCCATCGCGGTCGCCCGCGCCACACCCGTGAGCATCTTCTGGGCGCCCCGTACATCGTCGAGAGTGACGGGGCGCAAGGAGTCAGCCGTGCTGTAGCTCATGACTCAAGTCTCGCAGTTCACAGGCCGCAGGCGCGGGTGTGACCAAGCTCCGAGACCGGTTTGCGCAGCGCCGGTACGGCTCGCCCCCTGTCCGCGTACTCTGTCCCCCACATCAGCACTCCTTATTCATGAAGCGAGCCCCCGGCCATGCCCACAACGCCTGAAATGTCGATGGACATGACGACCGTCGGTGACCCCGGTCTTCTCGACACGCTGCAGCACGAGGTGGCGGTGTTCGCCCGCCGTGCCGAACAGACCCGGCTCGGTGGTGTCGGGCAGGTGCGCAACTCCATGGACCGCGCCGCGTATCTGCTGCTCAACCGCCTCGACAAGGAAGGCCCCATGGGGGTCAAGGCGCTCGCCGCGAGCATGGGCATCGACTCGTCCACGGTCACCCGGCAGGTGGCCCCGCTGGTCGACACCGGGCTCGTCAAGCGCACCTCGCACCCCGAGGACGGCCGGGCCGTGGTGCTCCAGCTGTCGCCGCGTGGGCTGTCGCGGCTGGAGGAAGTGCGTTCGTCGCGGCGGCAGTTGATGGCGGAGCTGACGCAGGACTGGGAGCCGGCGGAGCGCGAGGCGTTCTGCGCGCTGCTCACCCGCTTCAACAGCGCGCTGTCCGCGCGCATGGCGATGCCGCCGGGCGCGGACACCCCGCCGGCCTCCTGACCACCCGCCCGGCCCGGTCGCGCCGGGACTTCCCCGGGCATGCGCCGTGCCCGCCACGCGTGCGTGCCGCGTGCATCCGTCACGCGCGCGTGCCGCGCGGCTCTTGACCGTGGGCCCGACCCTGGCCTCATATGAGACCGGGCCCCGGCGTACCCGTGTCCGGGCCCCCACAACCGGGGAGGGACGGTGCGCGATCGGCAGGCGCTGCAGGACGCCCGCCGGGCCCGGGAGTTCGAGGCGTTCGTCGCGGGCGCGGCGGGTCGGCTGCTGCATGCCGCCACCCTGATGACCGCCGAGGCACCGGACGCCAACCCCCGCGCGCGGCGCCTGCTGACCCGCGCGCTCGCGCACACGTACGCGTGCTGGGACCGGCTGCGCGGCGAGGACCCGTACGACCGGGCCCGTCAGTACCTCGCCCTGGGCTTCGCGAACTCCGCCTGGCACCAGTACGGCGGCCCGCTCAGCCGCACCCGCCCGGACCCCGGCAGCGTTCTCGCCGGGCTCACTCCCCGGGAGCGCCTGATCCTGGTGCTGCGGCTGTACGAGGGGGTCGCCGAGGAACAGACGGCGGCGCTGCTCGGCCTGCCCACGGAGCGCGTGCACACCCTCTGCGACCGGGCGATCGCCACCCTGCTGCATCCGCCGCGGAAGGCGGCGCCCGCGGTGCTGGAGGCGAAGGTGGCGCCGTCGTGAACCGTGTCGAACGGGAGGCCGCGGCCCGGCGCGTCATGGAACGGACACCGCCCCCGGTGCCGCCCGACCTCTACGGCGAGGTGGTGCGCCGGGGCGGCCGGATGCTGCGGCGCAGGCGCCGGGCCCGCCGCCTGCTGTGGCTGCTGCTGTGCGCGGCTGCCGTGGTGTTCGCGGTCTGGGCGGCGACGGTGCATCCGTGGGTGGAGCCGCCGTCCACGACGACTCCGCCCATCGTCGGCTGGTGAAACGATCAGCCGAGTGCCTGCTGGAGGTCTTCCAGCAGGTCGTCGACGTTCTCGATGCCCACGGACAGGCGCACCAGGTCGGCGGGCACCTCCAGGGCGGAGCCGGCCGCCGAGGCGTGCGTCATCCGCCCCGGGTGCTCGATCAGGGACTCGACGCCGCCCAGGGACTCGCCGAGCGTGAACACCTTGGCGCGGTTGCAGACCTCGACGGCCGCCTCCTCGCCGCCCGTGACCTGGAAGGACACCATGCCGCCGAACGCCTTCATCTGCTTGGCGGCGGTCTCGTGCCCCGGGTGCTCGGGCAGGCCCGGGTACAGGACCCGCGTCACGCGCGCGTGCCGGCTCAGCATGTCGGCGATCTTCGTGGCGTTCTCGCTGTGCCGGTCCATGCGCACCGCGAGCGTCTTGGTACCGCGCAGCACCAGCCACGAGTCGAACGGTCCGGCGACCGCGCCCATCGCGTTCTGGTGGTAGGCCAGCTCCTCGCCGAGCGTCTGGTCCGACACGATCAGCGCGCCGCCGACCACGTCCGAGTGACCGCCCATGTACTTCGTCAGCGAGTGCACGACGACGTCAGCGCCGAGCGCGAGCGGCTGCTGGAGGTAGGGGGTGGCGAAGGTGTTGTCGACGACCAGCCGGGCGCCCGCGTCGTGGGCGACCTGGGCGACGGCGGCGATGTCGGTGATGCCGAGCAGCGGGTTGGAGGGGGTCTCCACCCAGACCGCCTTGGTCTTCGGGGTGATCGCGGCCCGCACGGCGGACGGGTCGCTGGTGTCGGCGACGGACCACTCCACGCCCCAGCGGGAGACGACCTTCGCGAACAGCCGGAACGTGCCGCCGTAGGCGTCGTTCGGGATGACCACGTGGTCGCCGGGGCTGAGCAGCGTGCGCAGCAGGGCGTCCTCGGCCGCAAGGCCCGACGCGAACGCGAGGCCGCGCCGCCCGCCTTCCAGGGCCGCGAGGTTCTCCTCCAGGGCGGTCCTGGTCGGGTTGGCGCTACGGCTGTACTCGTAGCCGCCGCGCAGTCCGCCGACGCCGTCCTGCTTGTAGGTCGAGACCTGGTAGATCGGCGGTACGACCGCACCGGTGAGGGGGTCCGCCGTGTTGCCCGCGTGGATGGCGAGCGTCTCGAAGTGCTGACTGATGTGGTGCCTGTCGCTCATGGTGGACGAGCCTAGTGCTCCGACGGCCCCGACGCGTTGTCCACAGGCCGGACCCTCGGTTGTCCACAGGTCAGGGCACCGGTTGGCCAATTGTCGGCGTCGTCTGGTTCGCTTGACGCATGGCGATTCTCTGGGCCCTGATGGCGCTGCTCCTGCTCAGCTTCGTGCTGCTCCCCGTCCTGCGGCGGCGGCGCGGCATGATCGAGCAGGTCCACCCGAGCCACCCGGACGCCGCCGACCCGGCGGACTACGGCTTCGTGCGCGAGGAGGACCTGGACATCCGCATGCCGGGGCCCGACCAGGACCTGCTGGACGTCCTCGACGTCGTGCAGCGCACCCAGGACTACCGGGCGGCCTCGCAGCTGCTCGCGGGCACGGAGATCGCGGGCGAGCTGCGCTGGCAGCGCGTGCAGGCCTTCGCCGGTGCGGCGGCGCTGGAGCTCAAGGAGCGGCCGGGCGGGGTCAGCGAGACGCCGGGCGGGCAGTGGCTGCGGGTCTGGCGGGCCGAGCAGCCCAAGGACGCGGGCGGCGCGGCCGTCCACGCCGAGTTCCTGGTCCAGCAGGCGTGGCGGACGTCGACGCCCGGCACCGACGACTTCCGGATCATCATGGAGGAGGCCAGGGACGCCTGCGGGCAGGCGGCGCTGCTCTCCCCCGGCGACCCGGTGCCGTACATCGTCGAGCTGTCGGTGGCGCGCGGGCTGAACTACCCGCAGCCGGAGTTCGAGCAGCTGTGGCTGAAGATCCTGGACCGCGCGCCCACGCACATGGGGGCGCACCTCGCGGCGCTGCACTACTGGTGCGAGAAGTGGCACGGTTCGCGCGAGCTGGCGTACTCCTTCGCCGAGGCCGCCGCCGCCCGCGCCCCGCAGGGCTCGCTGCTGGCCGCGATGCCACTGTTCGCGGTCTTCGAGCACCTGCCCGAGGTGAACCTGGTGGCGAGCTTCTACCAGAGCGAGGTCGTCACCAAGGCCGTGCACGGCGCCCTGCACGCGGTGCACTCGGCCCGCCAGGACGACCCGATGCTCGCGCACGTCCGTCATCTGCTGGTCTTCTTCCTGGTCCGCTCGGAGCGCTGGGCGGAGGCCATGGGCGAGTTGATACACGTCGACGGGCATGTCGGGGCCCTGCCCTGGACGCTGTCCGCGAACCCGGCAGCCGAGTTCGCCCTCTTCCGCGCACTGGCGGTGGCGGGCTACGAGGCGAACGGCGGCAGCCCGGCGACACTGCACATCTGAGGGGGGCCGACCGAAGAGGGGCGCCCGCCAAAGAGGGGGTCGGCCGAAGAGGGGGGCCGCGTCGGGTTCCGGCCGAGTCCCGTTCGTCTTCCATTGGTGGTAGTCAGTCGACCCCGTTCCCCGGGGTCCTGTGGGGGGATCTGCCCGATGGGTGCAACTCTGCGGGCGCTGCGCGCCCTTGTTCTGCTGTGCGGTTTCTACCTGCTGGGCCTCGTGCTGCTGGCGGTGGTGGCCGTCGTCGACGTGGCGGCGGTGACATGGGCGCCGGACGCCGTCGCCGGGAAGATCGTGATCGTCTCCCTGCTGCCGGCGGTCCCGGTCGTCAGGGGCATGTTCATGCTGCGCACCCCCAAGGGCGAGGACCCGCCCGGCCTCCCGGTCACGGACGCCGACGAGCCCCGGCTGTGGGCACTGGTGCGGGAGCTCGCGGCGGCCACGGGCACCCGCGCACCGGACGCCGTCGTGCTCACCGGTGACGTCAACGCGGCGGTCGCCGAGGAGCCCCGGCTGCTCGGCCTGCGCCCCGGACCGCGCCGCCTCTACCTGGGCGTACCGCTGCTGACCGGGCTGACCGAGGCCCGGCTGACGGCCGTACTCGCCCATGAGTACGGCCACTTCACCGGCGGTGACACCCGGCTGTCGGCGCTCGCCGTGCGCGGCCGGGTGCAGATCGCGCGGACCGTCGGGCACTTCCACGCGCGGGCCGACGGCAAGGAGGCCGCCGAGCGCGCCCGGCAGGAGAAGGCCGCCGCCAGGCGCACCGCGAAGGGCAGACCGGCCAAGAAGATCGACACCGCCGGTGCCGGCCTCACCTACCGGCTGATGGCGGCGCTCTACACGGCGTACGCGAAGCTCTACATGCGGGCCACGCTGTCGACGGCCCGCGCGCAGGAGTACGCCGCCGACCTGGCCGCCGCGCGGATCGCCGGCCGGGACGCGACGGCGTCGGCGCTCCGTGAGATCCCGGTGCTGTCCGCCGCCCACGACTTCTACCTCGACGCGTACGCGACGCTCGGCCTGCCGGCCCGGCAGCTCCCGCCGCGCGGGCAGTTCTTCGGCGGCTTCGGCCGGATGCTGACCGCGCGCGAGACGGAACTGGCAAGGCTGCGGCAGGAGTTGCCGACGGAGCCCGGATCGCCGTACGACTCGCATCCGCCGATCGCCGACCGGGTGCGGCGGATCGAGGAGCTGCCCGCCGACGGCCGCGGCGAGCAGGACGGCGGCCCGGCCCTCGCCCTGCTCGCCGGCCCGGCCCGGACCCTGGCCGCGCTGGAGGACGCGGTGCTGACCGGCGAGGTGGGGCGGTTCGAGCGGGCCGGGGAGTGGGAGCAGCTGCTGAGCTCGTCGATGGCCGCGGGGCTGGCCGCGCTGGACACCCCGCTGCACCGGGCGCTCGCCTCCCACACCGAGGACCGGCCGACGCTGCCCGCGCTGCTCCGGCTGATCGACGACGGCGAGCTGTGGCAGCTGGCGCGGCGGCTGCCGCCGTCCGGGCAGCCGGCGACAGCGGGGGAACCGGCGTTCCGGGAATCCGCACGGCCGGTGCTGCGCGACTCGCTCCGGAGCATGGTGCTGGCCGAGTTCAGCGCGCGGTCGCTGCTGCACTGGGAGTTCTCCTGGTCGCGCCCGGCGGCGGTGCGGCTGCCCGGTTCCGCGTCCGACCTCGACGGCGAGGCGGGCACGGAGGCCGCGCTGCACGCAGCGGTGGCCGCCGCGCTGGCCGACCGCCCCGACACCGGCCCGCTACGGGCACTGCTGCCACCGACCCCACAGCCGGCCTGACCCGACCGCGGGCACGGGCACGGGCACGCACGCGCGCTGGCGGAATCCTGACGGCATCCACCACGTTGTCCTGGTCACCACCACAAACCACCGCACCGCTCCTCCCCGCTCACCCCCGCTCCTCCCCACCGCACCCCGCCCCGCTTCGCCCCGCTCTGCCAGGGAGACCCCATGTTCTTCGGCCGCACGCCCCAACTGCCCACCCCCGAACAGGCGCTCAAGGGCCGGCCCGCGCCGGTGTTCGAGGTCCCCGACCGCCACACCGTCCTCGGCAACCCCCTCCTCGGCCCCTACCCCGAAGGCCTGGAGGTCGCCGACTTCGGCCTCGGCTGCTTCTGGGGCGCCGAACGGAAGTTCTGGCAGCTCCCGGCGGGCGTGTGGACGACCCTCGTGGGCTACCAGGGCGGCCACACCGAGAACCCCCTCTACGAAGAGGTCTGCTCGGGCCTCACCGGCCACACCGAAGTCGTACGCGTGGTCTACGACCCGAAGCTGATCTCGTACGACCGCCTCCTGAAGACCTTCTGGGAGTCCCACAACCCCACACAGGGCTTCCGCCAGGGCAACGACGTCGGCACCCAGTACCGCTCGGCGATCTACCCCCACACCCCCGAGCAGACGGCAACCGCCGAGGCCAGCCGCGAGACCTACCAGAAAGTCCTCACCGGCTCCGGCTACCGCACCATCACCACCGAGATCCTCCCGGCCGACGGCCGCCCCTTCTATCCGGCCGAGGCATATCACCAGCAGTACCTCGACAAGAACCCGGCGGGCTACTGCGGGCTGGGCGGGACGGGCGTCTCCTGCCCGGTCGGGGTCGCGAAGGTCACCGAGGCGTGACAGCCCCGGAGTCGGGAGGCCCGGCCGTGGCGCTGGCCCTCCCGGCGCTGCTCGACGACATCCAGCGCCGTCCGGGCGCCTCCCGCCTGGACGGCGGTCAGGCTGAGTGACCTGCCCGGACGAACGGAGGCTCCTGCTGCCCGACTGGTGCCGCGCAGCAGGACCCGTCATTCCTCTGTGCGAAGGTGGCCTGCGGGGAACCGGACAAGGTGGGTGGGCGTCCTGAAGGCCATGATCAACGGTGTACGGATGGCGGCACACGGGTGGAGACGCGGGGTGGCGGCTTCGTCGGTCGTGGTGGCAGCAGCCGTGGTGCTGGCCGGGTGCGGGAGCAGTACGCCGGAACCGGTCGGGGATCCTGATCCGGGCGGACGGTTGCTCGCGGCGATCAAGCCGGTACTTGCCGTCGCTCCGGCGGGGGCGCATATCTCTTCGAAGGACGCGGTCAAGCCGAGGTGGGACTCCTGCGATGGGATCGAGTCCACTTACGGCTGGGACGAGCCGACGGTGGACCTGGACTTCACCGGCGGGGGCACGGACGCGCAGGTCGTGTCGCATCTGAAGTCAGCCCTGCGGAAGTTGGGCTGGACCTTCGATACCGCGAACTCCGCGCCTACCGGGCCTTGGTACTGGCACAAGACCGTGGCCGGGCACGTCCGGGGCACCGTGCAACTGCTGGGCGGTTCTGCCTTCACCCCCTCCGACTGGGACCTCCAGGCCACCACTCCCCCGGCCGCCCACCCGGTCACCGGCTGTTGAACCGCTTGCCGACGAGTGCTGCGCCGTACTGAGGTGTGCCGTCGGGCGTGTCGATGAGGTGGGACATGCCGCCGGTCAGGCGGGTGTTTCGGCTGTCGCGGTCAGTACCGCGCGGCCGAGGGTGTGGCTGGACATGGTGAAGCCGAGGACGGCCGGGGTCGCGTCGGCGGGGACGCCGATGGCGTCGACGTCGAGGGCATGCACCACGACGAAGTAGCGGTGCGGGCCGTGTCCGGCGGGAGGGGCGGCACCGATGAAACGGGCCGCGCGGGCGTCGTTGGGCAGTTGGAAGGCGCCCCCGGGCAGGCCGGATCCGGTGTCGTCGCCGGCGCCCTCGGGCAGCTCGGTGGCGGTGGCGGGGATGTCGGCGACCGCCCAGTGCCAGAACCCGGAGCCCGTCGGGGCGTCGGGGTCGTAGACGGTGACGGCATAGCTCTTGGTGCCCTCCGGGGCGCCGTCCCAGGACAGTTGCGGAGAGACGTCCTTGCCGCCGGGGACACCGAAGGCACCGGAGAACTGCTCGGGCGGCCAGGGGGCGCCGTCTTGGACGGTGGTGCTGGTCACGGTGAAGGATGCCGCCTCGGGGAGGCGGGCGAAGGGGTCGTTGGCGCGCATCGGGCCATTCCTTTCGGGGCGTACGGGGCATGGGGACAGGCAAGGCGGCGGACCCGCAGCGTCGCCCGGGGGCACCGCCGCCGTCCCCCGTCACTGAATCGACAGTATCAGAGATAATCGATTATCTGGGTCATCGTCTATGATGGAGGCATGACTCAGACGGCCCCCACCTCGGCCCCGGCGGGGAAGCAGATGCTCTCCGAGCAGGTCTACACGCACCTGCGGGACGCGATCATGCGTGGCGAACACGCCTCCGGCGACGCCCTCAAACCGCAGGACCTTGCCAAGCAGCAGGGCGTAAGCCTGGCCGTCGTGCGCGAGGCGCTCGTGCGGCTGGTCGGCGAGGGCCTCGCCGACCGACTGCCCAACCGCGGGTTCGCCGTGCCGGCCTTCTCCGACCGCCGGTGGCAGGAGATCGCGGAGGCCCGCCGGACCATCGAACCGATCATGCTGCGCATGTCCATCGAGCGCGGCGACGTCGACTGGGAAGCCCGGGTGCGAGCCGCCCACCACCGCCTGGTCCGCACCCCGGCGTATCTGCCGGACGAGGGCGAGCACTACACCGGCGCATGGGCCGAAGCCCACCGGCTCTTCCACCGCACCCTGCTGGAGGGGTGCGGCAACCGCGTTCTGCTGGAGACGTTCGACCGCATGTGGACCGCGAGCGAGTTGGCCCGCCGCTGGTCGGCGCACCGCAACCCCGACCGCGACGGCGCTGACGAACACCGCCGGCTGGAGGAGACGGCGCTGGCCCGCGACGCCGACACCGCGACCGGCGTACTGGTCCGACACCTCACCCAGACCGCCGCCGACCTCACCGGCTGAGCCCCCTCGGACCCGTCAGGGCCGTCTGAAGCAGCGGGCGGAGGTGTCTGCCTCCGCCCGCCGGGTGATCAGGGAGCGTCGATGAGGCCGTACTTCGGGACGGTCACCGTGCGGGCGCCCGGCGTGCCGCCGAGGACGACCTTGCGGTACGTGACGTTGTTGGCCGTGCTCTGCTCCTTGAGCCGGTGGTCGGGGTTGGCGATGACCTGGATGTAGTAGGTGCCGTTCGGCAGGTCCGTGACGTCGAAGGACTGACCGGGCCGGTACTGGCTGTAGGTGTCGCCGTTGCCGACGTCGAGCACCTCGCGCACCGAGACGGCGGTTTCCTCACCGCAGGCGGTGGCGAGGTCGGTGTTGTACGGGTGCCGGTTGGCGTTCTTCACCGTGTAGTCGATGGCATCGGTGTTGGCCAGGCAGAACGCCTCCTTGCCACTGCGGACGATCTCCCTCTTGTCCGCGCCGAGCAGCCGGTAGCTGGCGAAGTCGCTGAAGTGCCAGTGCTGGTGGCCCTCCCGCGGGTCCCACTCCATGGTGCCGGTGGGCGTGTACCCGACCTGCTTGCCCTTGGCGTCGTAGAAGTACTGGTACGCGTCCATCTTCTCCGCGCCGGGCTTGCGGAACCCGTCCACGACCAGCGGCGAGGGGCCACCGTTCCAGACGGTGGCGCTGAAGGCGAGGTAGTCCTTGCCGGCGACGGCACCCACTCCGCCCTCGCCCCCGTCGGTGATCGCGATGCCGTACGCGGGGAGGGCCCGCAGGTCGGGCTTGGGCATGTCGGCGGCGACGGCCGCCCTGCCGGCCGGGCGGCCGGCGGCCGGCCGCAGGCTCTTCGACGCGCTCTTCCGCCCGCGCTCGGCGCCGGCCAGACCCTGGCCCCCGCCGGAGTCCTGCTGGCGGACCGTCACCTTGATGGTCTGCGTCTTGTCCGGTATTCCGAACAGGTCGCGGTACTTCTTCGCCACCGACACCTTCGCGGTGTAGACGCCGGCCGGAAGGTCGATCGCGTCGTCCCCACGGAAGCCCTGGGACGTGGCAGCGGCCCAGCCCTTCTCCACACCCCACACCCCGCCGAGCGCGAACGGGTTGTCGGAGCAACCGTCGGGGTACGTCGAGGTGGCCGGGGCGTCCGGCCGGATCCGGCCCGCCCGGTTGTTCGGGCAGAACGACTGCGTGGTGTCGACCTTCTTCACGCCCGACTCGTCGCTGATGCTGACCTTGAGGAAGCCCGGCAGGCCCGAGAAGTCCTTCACCAGGCCCTTCGGCAGGGTCCTGGTCACCGTCCGGCCGCCGGAGCGGATCACCTGCGACGCGACGACAGGGTCGTTGTAGGACTTGCGCGTCACCCGGAGCTCGAACGGTCCCCGGTCGACCGTGAGGTAGGTGCCGAGGTCCAGGTAGAGCCCCGGCTCGCCTTCCCATCGGTCGACCGTCACCGCGTGGGTGGCGGCGATCAGTTCGAGCTTCGGTGTGCCCGCCGGTGTCGCCGCTCCCGCGCCGGGCGCGGCGAGGGTTCCGGCGGCGGCGACGGTGAGGGCGGCAGCGGCGATGACCGCCGAACGCCGTAAGGCATGGGGGTGGTGTCTGGTCATGGGTGCTCTCTCTGCGTCTGGTCGGGACGAGTCGTGCACGTCTTGCAGGCACGGAAGGAGGTGCTTGTGTGCCATCTGTGAAAAGGGTGAGAAGCCGACGCTGGTTGCCTCGCACCCGAAAGTCGCCTTGGCCGCGGGCTCGTTGCCGCCGGTGGACGAAGATCCGCCCAGCGGAGGAAGCCGAAAACCGGTGGCCCCCTGGTCGGGCCGACCTCACGCTGTACGTCATGGATGAACCGCTACGCGGGATTCGTGCGGCCTACGACGGGTCCACGATCACCGTCTACCAGGCGTACGCCCCGGAGATCGGCCTGCCCGCAGTCCGCGAGGGCCGTTTCCCCGCCGTGTGGAAGCGGGACAGGATGACATGGATCAAGCCGTCGTTCCGGTGGATGATGTACCGCTGCGGCTGGGGTGCCAAGGAGGGGCAGGAGACCGTCCTGGCCGTCGAGATCAGCCGGGACGGTTTCGAGTGGGCGCTGCGCAACGCGTGCCTGTCGAGCTACGCCCGCGGGGTGCATCCCGACCGAGCCGCCTGGCAGCGCCGGCTGAAGCGTTCACCCGCCCGTGTGCAGTGGGACCCCGAGCGGGACCTGCACCTGCGGCCCCTGCCGTACCGGTCCCTGCAACTGGGGCTCTCCGGAGAAGCCGTACGACGGTACGCGGACGAGTGGACGGTCGCCATCCGCGACGTGACCCCGCTCGCCCACGAGATCCATGCCCTCGTCCGCAGTGGTGACCTGGACTCCGCGACCCGGCTGCTGCCGTCGGAACGCCCATATCCCGCTGGAGGCGCGTCACTTGCCCACCTCATGGGGTGACGGGCACTTCCCGGACGAGGCTGGTGCCGCCGCCGGCAATGGTGGCGCCCGCCGGCTGCGATCTCAGGCTGACTCGCTGTGGGCGACCGGCTCGGTGGCGGCGTCGAGCGCATCGAGCACCGCGTCGCCGTTCGCCCTCGCCCATTCGGTCAGCGTGTGGATGGGGTCGATCAGCGTGGCCCCGAGCGGGGTGAGTTCGTACTCGACGCGGGGCGGCACCTCGGCGTAGGCGTGGCGGCGGATGAGTCCGTGCGCCTCAAGCCGGCGGAGCGTCTGGGTGAGCATCTTGCGGGAGATGCCGCCGATCAGCTCGATCAACTGGCCATGGCGCACGGGGCCCTTGCTGAGGCCGTAGAGCACGACCACCGTCCACTTGTCGGCGATCAGCTCGACCGCCAGACGTGCCGGACAGTCGGCGAGAAAGGGATCGCCGGGACCGAAACCGCTCATGGCACCCACGGTACCCGCGCCACAGGCACCTGCCGGTTCCTGTCGGAAACCTAGCCTGGGTTCTCGCCCCCTCCCTTCCAGAGCCAGGAGAGTCATGCGCGTCATCACCCAGCACTCACTCGGCGGTCCCGAGGTGCTCACCGTCGCGGACGCACCCGAACCCCGGCCGCTTCCGACCGAGGTCCTCGTCCGTGTCAGGGCGATCGGGCTGAACCCGCTGGAGGCGCGGCTGCGCGCCGGCGAGTTCCCGCTGATCGGCCTACCGCCGTTCGTCCTCGGCTGGGACATCAGCGGTGTCGTCGAGGAGACGTCGCAGTCGTGGCGGTTCAGGCCCGGCGACGAGGTGTTCGGGATGCCGCGGTTCCCGCAGGCGGCGAACGCGTACGCCGAGGTCGTGTCGGCGCCGGCGCTGCACCTGGTGCGGAAGCCGGCGTCGCTCTCGCACGTCGAGGCGGCGGCGCTGCCGGTCGTCGGGCTGACGGCGTGGCAGGGCCTCGTCGACCTCGCCGGCGTGGCCGAGGGCGACCGCGTCCTGGTCCACGGCGGCGGTGGCGGGGTCGGCCACGTCGCGATCCAGATCGCGAAGGCGCTCGGTGCGCACGTGATCGCGACCGCCAGTGCGAGCAAGCGGAAGTTCGTCGAGGGGCTCGGCGCCGACGAGGTGATCGACTACACGGCGGTCGACTTCACCGAGGCGGTCCGCGACGTCGACGTCGTACTCGACACGATCGGCGGCGACACCGTCGAGCGGTCGCTCGGAGTGCTCCGCCCGGGCGGTCACCTGGTGACGGCGGTCGCCGAGGAGGATACGGCGCTCATCGCCGGGTACGAGGCGGCCGGCATGCGCTTCAGCGGCATCGGGGTCGACCCCGATCCGGTCGCCCTGCGCGGTCTCGTCGCACTCGTCGAGCAGGGCAGGCTCCGGGTCCACGTGCAGGAGACGTTCCCGTTCGAGCGCGTCGCCGACGCGCACCGGCTGCTCGACGGCGGTCACCTCCAGGGCAAGCTCGTCCTCACCGTCTGATCCCGTCGTGGGGCCTCGCCGTCGGCGATGCGACGAGGCCGGTGACGGGATCGTGCGGAGGCGAACCGGCTGGGAACTCCGGCGGGTGAGAGCTACGCCTGTCCCGGCGAACCGGCTCGCCTGCCGTTCGAGGGGATGTGCGAGGGGATGTGCGAGGGGATGTGCGAGGGGATGTGGGGGACGGCGGAGGCAGGGTCGATGCCCGCGAAGGCCAGGCCGATGACGAAACCGGCCACCTCCTCCAGCTGGCGGACACGATCCAGCGTCCCGAGCGTCGCCGGCACTCCGCCGACGTCCCGGACCAGTCGGCCGACGACGTGCAATGCCGCCGCGTCGTCCCCGCACAGCGCCACCGTCACAGGGGTTCGCCCATCGTCGGACGGGCTCGTCCAGTGGTCCGCGGGAAAGAGATGGAAGGCCTTCACGACCCGGGCCCCCGGGGCGAGTCCCGCGATCCACCGGGCCGCCGACTCGCCGTGCTCGACGAGCAGAGCACCGACGCCGTGGGTGACGGCGTTCGTGGGATCGATCAACGGGGTCCCTGCGAACACCCCGTCGGACGCGCCCGCCGATTGCAGCATGCTCTCGACGCCGTCCCAGGCCACGGCGAGCAGCACCGCGTCCCGCCCGGTGGCCGCCTCACGCGGCGGGACGGCGTACGCCCCCCGCCCCAGCCGCCCGGCGAGCATCGCCGCCTTCCGCGGTGACCGTCCGCCGATCGCCACCTCGTGTCCCGTGCGTGCCCAGGCCTCGCCCAGGGCCGCCGCCAGTGTCCCTGTTCCCAGGATTCCGATGCGCATCCGTCTGCACCTCTCCGCCGTGATCGGTCGGTGGCCACGGTAGGGAAGGCGTCACACACCGTTCGGTGCGTGCCGGACGCGCGACGATGGACGGCGAGATGACCGATCACGACACCCACCGCCACGAGTTGGTCGCGGACTGCCGTCTGCGAGCGGCCACCGATCTGCTCACCCATACCTGGGATCCCGTCGTCCTGGCGGCGCTGCGCGCGGGACCGCGCCGACGCCGTGAGCTGCGGGCCGCGATCGGCGGCATCAGCGACAAGGTCCTGGGCGACTCCCTGCAACGGCTCCTTGCGGGCGCGCTGGTCGAGCGCCACGCACATGCCGAGGCGCCGCCACGTGTCGACTACGCCCTGACCGCCTTGGGACGGAGCCTGGTCGAGGGCCCGCTGCTGGCGCTCGGACGCTGGGCTGTCGAGCACGGCGCGGAACTCCTCGAAGCCCAGGAGGACGGAGTCGGGAGAGGGGCTGTGCGCGAGGTCTGACACGGATCGTCGAGCCGCGTTCGCAGTCGTGGACCCCGACGGTGGTGCGGCTCCCCCGGTCGAGGGCCACGACCAGGCGGACGCCGACGGCGCCGGAGCGGTCGGCGAGGGCCTTCATGGCGGCGAGGACAGGCCGGCCGGCCCGGTTCGTCACGTGGCGTCGCGGAGGGAAGAAGCGGAGGGAAGAATGGGAGGCCCGCGCCGTGTGAGGTGGTGGCGATGCCTGCTTGGCACCTGCGCGAATATCACGAAGACGATCTCGACCAGGCGATCGACATCTGGGATCAGAGCCGCCGGGCCGACGAGGACCAGGTGTTCGCGGTCTCCGAGGTCATGTCGGCGGCCAAGGCCGGACAGCCGGCGGTCGTGGCCGTCGTCGGCGACGAGCTGGTGGGCATGGCGGTGGCGCAGGCGTACGGCAAGCGGGGGTGGATCCTCCTGGTGGCGCTCGCCTCCCGCTGGCGCGAGCGCGGGATCGGGAGCGCCCTGCTCTTCGATCTCGAACGGCGCCTGCGGGCGCTGGGCGTACGCCACATCAGCGCGCTGCTGCCCGCCGACGCGGCGGGGACGAAGGCCCTGGAGAACTCCGGCTACCGCTTCCGCGACGGGCTCACCTACTACGAGAAACTCGAACCCGTCGAGACCGCCAACGCCGAGGTCCTCGCGGCGCTGGGCGGGCGCATGCTGCCCGAGGGCCTCTGGAACGCCATGGCCGGCATGGAGGAGGAGAAGCAGGTCGTCGAACGCCGTGTCGTGCTTCCGCTGACCGAACCGGCGCTGGCGGACCGCTATGGGGTGGCCCCGCCCAAGGCGATCATTCTCTTCGGTCCGCCGGGCACCGGGAAGACGAGCTTCGCCAAAGCGGTGGCCTCGCGGCTGGGCTGGCCGTTCGTGGAACTCTTTCCGTCCCGGCTCGCCGCCGACACCAGCGAGGGGCTGGCCGTGGCGCTGCGCGAGGCCTTCGCGGACCTGGCGGAGCTGGACTCGGTCCTGCTCTTCATCGACGAGGTCGAGGAGATCGCCGGCGCGCGCTCCGGGAAGGCCGTCGATCCCGGGCACGGCGTGACCAACGAGCTGCTCAAGCTCATCCCCATCTTCCGCGAGCACGACGCGCGGCTGCTGACCTGCGCCACCAACTCGGTCCGCTCGCTCGACGCGGCGTTCCTGCGGCCGGGCCGGTTCGACTACGTCATCCCCATCGGCCCGCCGGACGCGACCGCCCGCGCGGCGATCTGGCAGCGTTACCTCAGAGCCTCCGCCGAGTCCGTGGACATCGCCCGGCTCGTCCGCGCGAGCGAGCTGTTCACCCCGGCCGACATCGAGTTCGCCGCCCGCAAGGGCGCACAGGCGGCATTCGAGCGCGAGGTCACCCGTCGGCAGGGCCGGCCGGCCACCACCGAGGACTACATGAGCGCCATCGCCGACACCCGGCCGACGCTCACCGCACAGGCCATCCAGGAGTTCGCGGAGGACATCGACAAGTACCGGCGGCTCTGACCCCGCGGCTCTGACCCGGCGGCTGCGGGCGCGGACGCCGTAATTCGCTTGCCCCGGTCACGGAGCGCCGCTGGACTGTGGCCAGCGTCCGGACGCCGTGAATCGTGGTGCCGGCATACCGGGGAGGCAGCGTCGCCTATGGAGATCCGTCCCACGACCGACAAGGATCTCGACGTCTTCGTCGACACCGTCCACGCCGCGTTCGCGCTCTTCCCTGAACCCCCGGTCGAGGGCGGCGGGCTCTGGTGGTCGGCGCTGGAGACGGAGCGCTGTCTGCTCGCCCTGACGGCGGAGGGGCGGCCGGTCGGCACCGCCGCCGCGTACACCTTCGAGCTGACCCTGCCCGGTGCGGCCGTCGTCCCCGCCGCCGGGGTGACCGCGGTCGGCGTCCTGCCCTCGCACCGGCGTCAGGGCGTGCTCAGCGCGATGATGCGGCACCAGCTCGCCGACCTGCGGGCCCGCGGCGAGTTCCTCTCCGTGCTGCTGGCCTCGCAGGCCCCGATCTACGGCAGGTTCGGCTACGGACCGGCGACCTACACGTCACGGCTGACGGTGCCGCGCCACCGGGCCGACCTCACGGTTCCCCGCGCGCACACGGCGACCGACGCACCGGCGACCGGCTCCGGCAACGGCAACGGCAACGGCAACGGCAACGGCAACGGCAACGGCTCGAGCAACGGCGCAGGCGGCGGCTCGGTCGAGGTGCTGCGTCGTGCCGAATGCGGCGAGATCCTGGAAGAGGTCTACGACCGGTACCGCCGCGCCCAGCCCGGCGCGCTCTCCCGGCCGCACCGCTGGTGGGCCCTGCGCGCGGGGCAGCCCCCCATCTCGCCGGCGTCGCGTTACATCGCCGTCCACCGGGACCGCGACGGGGTCCCGGACGGGTACGCCAGCTACGCGGTCGACTCCGGCACCCTGACGGTCGACGAGACCATCGGCACCGACGACGCCGTCCGCACGGCCCTGGCCCGGTTCGTACTCGGGCACGACCTGGTCTCCCAGGTCGTGTTCAAGCACGTCCCGCCCGGGAACCCGCTGCGCTGGCAGTTGACGGACTTCCGCGCCGGTGAGGTGAGCGGCGACTCCGACTGGCTCTGGGTACGGCTGCTGGACGTCCCGCGGGCCCTGACCGAGCGCGGCTGGTTCACGGACGGCGAGCTCGTCCTCGACGTCGACGACCCGTTCCTCGGCGAACACGACCGCTACCTGCTGACCGTCCGGGACGGCAGGGCCGACTGCGTCCCCACGGACCGGCGGCCCGACCTGTCCCTGGACGTGCGCGACCTGGGCTCCGTCTACCTCGGCGGCACCGCCCCGAGCACGCTCGTACGTGCCGGACACGTCCGGGTCCACCACCCGGGCGCGACCGCACTCGCCGACGCCCTCTTCCGCACCGACCGACCGCCGCACTGCCTGCACTGGTTCTGACCCGGCCCCGGCCAGGCCCCGGTGGGAGAGTCGCGGACGGAGACGTCGGGGAGGACCATCGGAGTGACGGAGGCAAGGTGGTGTGGCTATGGGGACGCCGTCGATGCATTTCAACGAGAGTCCCGAGGATCCGTTCGCCCTCGGCCGTGGGGCCTCGGCCGTGCTCGACGAACAGGGCACCGTGGTCGGCTGGAGTGTACGCGCGGAGGAGTTGCTGGGCTATCCGGCCGGGAAGGTGCTCGGACGGGGGTGGCGGGACCTCCTGGTCGACGCCCGTGACCTGGCCGTCGTACGGTCCGTGGTCGTGGAGGCCGTGAAGGAGGGAGGCTGGTTCGGGGTCCTGCCCGTCCTGCACCGGGACGGGCACCGTGCCGAGATGGCGTTCCGGGCCCGGGCGATCACCCGGGAGGGCGGCGGTCAGGAGTGGCTGCTGGTCGGGGCCCCCGCCGCGGAGGTCATCGCCTGGCAGCGGGACCGGGCGCTGCTGGACGGCCTGTACCGGCGGTCCCCGATCGGTCTGGTCACGTACGACCCGGACCGGAGGGTCATCCGGGTCAACCGTGCGGTCGAGAAGGCGAGCGGCGTCCCGGCCGAGGCGCCGGTGGGCCACCGCCCCCGCGAGTTCATGGTCGACGAGGACGCGGGTCCCACGGACGAACGGGTCCGGCACGTCCTGGAGACCGGCGAGCCGCTGATCTTCACCGAGCAGTCCGCCCGGGCCCGCCACGAGCCGGGCCGGGAGCGGATCGTGTCCGTCTCCGCGTTCCGGATGGAAGACCCCTCGGGCCGGGTGCTCGGCGTGGCGGAGACGATCGAGGACGTGACCGAACGGCACCGGGCACAGCGCAGGCTCGCCCTGCTGAACAAGGCGAGCGCCCGGATCGGAACCTCGCTCGACGTGACACAGACCGCTCGGGAACTGGCCGGGGTGGTCGTCCACGGCATGGCCGACCACTGCTCGGTGGACCTCCTGGAACCCGTGACACTCGGTGACGAACCCGTTCCCGGTGCGCCGGGTCCGCTGCTCCGGGCCGCCCTCGCGCCGCCGGAACGCCGCGTCCCGTACCAGGAGGGCGAGGTGGTCCCGCTGCTTCCGGAGTCCCCGCAGGCACGGTGCCTGGCCGAGCGCCGCCCGATCCTCGAGGGGCTGCTGTCCCTGCGCCCCGAGTGGTACGCCATGGACCGGCGGCGGATCGAGATCGCCTCGGGTCTCGGCGTCCATTCGCTGATCGCGGTGCCCCTGGTCGCACGGGGCCTCGTGCTGGGCGTGGTGAGCCTGTGGCGGTCGCGCAACACCGAGCCGTTCGAGGACGACGACGCCGCCGTGGCCGAGGAGCTCTCCTCGCGCGCGGCCGTCTGCATCGACAACGCGCGCCGCTTCACCCAGCAGCAGAGCGCCGCCCTGACCCTGCGACGCAGTCTGCTGCCGAGCGTGACGTCCGACCTGCCGGCCGTGGAGGTGGCCTGCCGGTACCTCCCCGCGAGCGGCGAGCCGGGCATCGGCGGCGACTGGTTCGACGTGATCCCGTTGTCCGGTGCCCGGGTCGCCCTCGTGGTGGGGGACGTGGTCGGCCACGGGATCCACGCCGCGGCGTCGATGGGCCGGCTGCGTGCCTCCGCGCGCACCCTGGCCAGCCTCGACCTGGAGCCGGACGAGGTGGTGGCACGGCTGGACGACCTGGTCAGCCTGCTCGCCACCGAGCAGGAGGCGAACGCCGACGGCAACCCGTCGGCGATCGAGCAGGTGCTCGGGGCCACCTGCCTGTACGCGGTCTACGACCCGGTCTCCCGGCACTGCTCCCTGGCTCGCGCCGGCCACCCGGCGCCGGTGGTGTCCACCCCGGACGGCGCGGTGACCGTCCTCGATCTGCCCGCCGGTCCGCCACTGGGCCTGGGCGGGCTGCCGTTCGAGACGTACGAGCTCGATCTCCCCGAGGGCACGCTGCTCACGCTCTACACCAACGGCCTTCTGGAGGCGCGCAACGGCGACGTGGACGCCGCGCTCCTGAAACTGCACGCGTGTCTCGCCCACACCACCGAGCCCCTGGAGCAGATCTGCCACTCCGTCGTCGAAGCGCTGCTGCCCAAGGGCCATCTCCCCAGCGACGACGTCGCGTTGCTCATCGCCCGTACCCGGGTGCTGCGGTCGCAGGACGTCGCCTCCTGGCAGTTGCCCCTGGAGGCGACCTCCGCCGCCCGGGCCAGGGAGCTGACCACGGCGACACTGACCGCATGGGGGCTGCCCGAACTGGCCTTCACCACCGAGCTGGTCGCCAGCGAGCTGGTCACCAACGCCTACCGGTACGCGGCCGGCCCCGTCGTCCTGCGCCTCGTCCGTACGCACTCCCTGATCTGCGAGGTGTCCGACACCAGCCACACCGCTCCGCATCTCCGGCGGGCCCGCAGCACGGACGAGGGCGGACGGGGGCTCTTCCTGGTCGCGCAGCTCACCGAGCGGTGGGGCACGCGTTACGCCCACGACGGCAAGACCGTCTGGACGGAGCAGCCGCTGCCACCCGCCTGAACGGCAGCCGCCACCCCCCGTTCGGTTCGGCCGGTGGGCGCACCGCACTTCGGCCCGGCCGGCGGGTCCTGCCGAACCGTCAGCCCTCGCGGCCACAGCCTTCAGCTCCCTGAGGTCCTCGGCACAGGCGGCCGAGGAGAGGGCGGGCCGGCCACCGGGCCCGCGGAGAGTGACGCCGTGGGTGCCGCCATGGGTGCCGTCGGGAGTTCCTCCGGAAGTGCCTTCGGGAGTGCCGGCGAGGGCCTCGCCGTCCGCTGTGCGGGGATCACCGGCGGACGGCTGCCTTAGGCCGGATGCCGTCGCCGGGGTGCGGGCCGGTGCGGGCCGCCACAGGATCCTGCTCATGCTGACATCTGCTGAGATACGGCCCTGTTCCCCTCCGGCGCGGCGCGGCGGTGCGCGTCATGCCATACCCGCGGCTCTTGCCTGCGGTGTGCTGCTGGCCGGCACCGCGGCGTGCGGCGGAGCCGACGGTCACCGGAGCCACGTCGGTGCCCCGGGTGTCAACAACCCGGCCGGGCCCGGCTCCCCCGGCCCGGAGAAGGGCCCGCGCCTTCCGGGCGTCGGAAGCCGCATGGGCAGCCACGTACCGGCCGACGCCCAGCAGGCCGTGGTCGTCTACGGCGACGGCACGGACGCAGCCGAGAGCACCGTCGTGCTCTACGAGAAGCAGGGCACCACCTGGAAGCGCGCCGGCAGCTGGCCCGCGCACAACGGCAGGCTGGGCTGGACGACCGACCACCGCATGGACGACGAGCGCAGTCCCGTCGGCGTGTTCTCCCTGACGGACGCGGGAGGGTCGCTCAAGGATCCGGGCAGCCGCCTGCACTACTGGTACGACGACAACGCCTTCGCCTCGATGATCGAGGACGGTGACGACCACGTCCACGACTTCGACTACGTCATCGCCATCGACTACAACCGGCTCACGGGTGTCCCGCCGTTCGACTGGAGCCGTCCCGACGGGGTGGAGAAGGGCGGCGGCATATGGCTGCACCTGGACCACGGTGACGGCACGTCCGCGTGTGTCACCGTTCCCGAGTCCGGCATGAAGACCCTGCTGCACACCCTCGATCCCCGACGCCACCCGGTGGTGGTGATGGGGGACCGGAAGCGGCTGAGCGCCTGACGGCCGGCTACGGGGAGACGACAACGGAGCGACAACGACCGTGCGTCGGGTGGGCGGCGACGCCGCCGCCCGACGGCACGCGCCCCCTACCATCCGGAGCAGGGGCCCGCAGGCGACCTCCGGACAGGGGGAGCCATGCAACCGACCGCTTCACGGCCGGTGTTCCGGCGCTTGCTCGGCACAGCCGTGGCCGCCGTCGCCCTGGCCGCGACCTCCGGGTGCACGGTTCCCGTCGACGCCGTCGCCGGTGTCTCCGTGACCGCCGACGGGCAGCTGCTCGGCGTCATGATGATCTGCGGGCACCACATCGACGGCGCGACCCTCTACGTGGACAGCGCCGACACCGACAAGGCGGTGACGGTCGGTTCGTGGAGGTCCGACCGCCCCCGCAAGGCCGGTCTCGTCCGCTGGCCCCTCGAATCCCCGGCCGCGGGCTGGACCACGACCAGGGCTCCCGCCCCGCTCGCCGCCGGGACCGCCTACGCCCTCTACGGCTGGACCGAGGACAACTCCTGGTCGGCGGCGAACGTCTCCTTCACCCGTGCCGACCTGGACCGGCTGGCGCCGGGAGAAGTTCTGTACGACGACGTCTCGGACGACGGCGACGGGTCCGCGGTCACCGTCCCCCTGGCACAGTTCAAGGCAAAGGTCTGCGGGGACATGTGACGCACCGGCGCTACGCTGCCGTGCATGCAGGGGACGCGTCTCGACACCGGCCGGATCCGGGCGGCCCGCCGGGTGATCGACCCGGTCTTCCTGGACACTCCGCTGTACCGCTGCGAGGCGCTGGAGCCCGGCCTCGGATGCGCGGTGAGCATCAAGCTCGAAACGGCGAACCCGGTCCGCAGCTTCAAGGCCCGCGGCACCGAGCTGGTCGCGAGCCTGCTCGCCGGGCAGGGGGCACCGGCCGTGGTGTGTGCGAGCGCGGGCAACCTCGGGCAGGCCCTCGCCTGGTCCGGCCGCGGCCGGGGACTCGACGTGACCGTGGTGGCCTCGCGGTTCGCGACCGCGGCCAAGCTCGACCGCATCCGCGCACTGGGCGCCAGGCTCGAACTGGTGGACGGCGACCACGAGACGGCCCGTGAGCGGGCGGCGGCCGTCGCGCGCCGCGACGGCATCCGGCTGGTCGAGGACAGCCTGGACATCGAGACCTGCGAGGGCGCGGCGACCATCGGCCTGGAACTGGTCGGCACCGCGCCGTCGTTCGACACCGTCCTGGTCGCTCTCGGCGGCGGGGCGCTGGCCACCGGCGTGGGGCATGTGGTGAAGGCCGCGGCGCCCGAGGTCGAGGTAATCTGCGTCCAGCCGCTGGGCGCACCGGCGATGACGCACTCGTGGCACCGGCGGCGCGTCGTCAGCACCGACTCGGCGAACACCATCGCCGACGGCGTCGCCGGCCGGCACCCCGTCCCGGCCGTCCTGGACGACCTTCTCCTGGTCGCCGACGACGCCGTCCTGGTCCGGGAGGAGTCGATCGTCGCCGGAATGCGGCTGCTCCTCCACCACGCCGGCCTCGTCGTGGAACCGTCGGCCGCGCTCGGCATCGCGGCGATCCTCGAGGACCGCGACCGCTTCGCCGGCCGGCACGTGGTCACCGTGGTGTGCGGCAGCAACGTCGACGTGGACGCCTACCACCGCTGGGTGGGCGCCGCCCCCGTCCACGGGTCCTGACGGCCGCTCCGGACCCGTCAGCCCTCGGTGCGGACCGGGAGCTTCCAGCCCGGACGCGGGAAGTGGCAGGTGTACCCCTCCGGGTAGCGCTCCAGGTAGTCCTGGTGCTCGGGCTCCGCCTCCCAGAAGGGGCCGACCGGCTCCACCTCGGTGACGACCTTGCCCGGCCACAGACCGGAGGCGTCCACGTCCGCGATCGTGTCCTCGGCGATCCGCTTCTGCTCGTCGTCGACGTAGTAGATCGCCGAGCGGTAGCTGAGGCCGATGTCGTTGCCCTGGCGGTTCCTGGTGCTCGGGTCGTGGATCTGGAAGAAGAACTCCAGGAGAGCGCGGTAGTCGGTCTTCTCCGGGTCGAAGAGGATCTCTATGGCCTCCGCGTGCGTGCCGTGGTTGCGGTAGGTCGCGTTCGCCACGTCACCCCCGGTGTAGCCGACCCGGGTCGCCGTCACTCCCGGCTGCTTGCGGATCAGGTCCTGCATCCCCCAGAAACAGCCGCCCGCCAGCACGGCCCTCTGCGTCTGCACGGTCATCGCGACCCCTCCAATACTCGTCGGCCCGCTCGTTCGGGCTCCTCCGCTCGCACACCGGCGGCCTCCGATGTCCACCCCCCTCAACGCACGAGGGTTCCCGACGATTCCGCGCCCCCGTGAGGGGCGCGGGGAACTGCGCGACCAGCCACGGCGGCGCCGCAGAGGGCAGACGACAGACGACGGACGACGGATCGCGGCCCCGATATTCAGTTGCCGGGGAGCGCGCCTGCGGGCTCAATGGCGTGCATGGCCGACATCCAGGGCTCGTACGACGAGCTGTTCACCGCCGTGCCCTCCACCCTCGCCGGATTCGTCGCCGACGGCGACGTCGGCGGTGCCGTGGCCGTCTTCGTGGACGGGAAGCCGGTGGTGGACGTGTGGGCCGGGTCCGCCGACGCCGGCCGGACCCGGGCGTGGGAGCGGGACACGATCGTCAACGTGTACTCCGTGACCAAGACGATGACCGCGCTGTGCGCGCTCGTCCTGATCGACCGGGGGAGGCTGGACCCGGACGCGCCGGTCGCCCGCTACTGGCCCGAGTTCGCCGCGGCCGGCAAGCGGCACGTGCTGGTACGGCACCTGCTGTCGCACACCGCCGGGCTGCCCGACTGGGAGGGCCCGGTCGAGGAGCTGTACGACTGGCCGGCCGCCACGGCGCGGCTCGCCGGGCAGGCCCCGCAGTGGGAGCCGGGGACCGCGGCCGGCTACCACTCGCTCACCCAGGGTTTCCTGGTGGGCGAGGTGCTGCGCCGGATCACCGGGCGGACCGTGGGCGAGTTCTTCGCCGCGGAGGTGGCCGGGCCGCTGGGCGCGGACTTCCACCTCGGCCTCGGCCCCGAACACGACGGGCGGGTCGCCCTGACCGTGCCGCCGCCGGGCCGGGACGAGGACTACACGGCGGGTGCGGCGAACCGCGACGCGGCCCCCGCCGCGCCCACCACCGCCACCGCCCTGCGCGTCCGGGACGGCAACGGCCTCGCCTGGCGCCGCGCGCAGATCCCCGCGGCCAGCGGCTACGGCAACGCCCGTTCGGTCGCCCTCGTCCAGTCCCTGCTCGCCTGCGGCGGAACCGTCGGCGGCGTCCGGGTGCTGTCCCCCGAGGGGTGCGAGCGGGCCCGGGAGCTCCAGTTCGAGGGCGAGGACCGCGTCCTCGGCATGCCGGCCCGGTACGGCCTCGGCTACGGCCTCTTCGGCGACGCCCTCGGCTGGGGCGGCTGGGGCGGCGCGCTGGTCTGGATCGACCCCGCCGAGCGGCTGGCGCTGGCGTACGTGACGAACCAGATGCGCGATCCCGCCACCGACAACCGGGGCATCGAGCTGGTCATGGCCGCACAGGACGGCCTCACGGGCCTGCGGGCGACATGAGCGGCGGCCTGTCCCACGGGGGCGGTCGTGCGGTCGTACGCGTCCGGTGAGTCCGTGCCGCTGGGTCAGCCGCCGCTGCCGTAGGGGCGGGTGAGGATCTCCAGGCGGTGGCCGTTGGGGTCGTCGAAGTAGGTGCCACGGCCGCCGTCGTTGGTGTTGACCTCGCCGGGACGGCTGTGGGACGGGTCGGCCCAGTAGGAGAGGCCGGCCGCCCGGACCCGGGTGAAGATCTCGTCGAAGTCCTCCTCGGAGACCAGGAACGCGTAGTGCTGCGACGGGATGTTCCCGGGTGTCTCCATGAAGTCGAGGGTGACGCCGTTGGGTACCGCGACCGGGACGAACGGGCCGTAGTCCGGGCTGACTTCGAGGCCGAGGATGTCGGCGAGGAACCTCGCCGAGGCGTGCTTGTCGTGTGCGGCGACGATGGTGTGGTTCAGGTTCACGGTCATCGTGGGACCTCCTCCCGTCCAACGTACTCCCGACACCAGTTAAGGTAAGGCTCACCTTAGTCATTGATCGGGAGAGTCAGTCGTGCGTACGTTGAGGTCGAGGGCCGTCCTGGCCGTGTCCGCCGTCTCCGTGGTGGGCGGCCTGCTGGCCGGCTGCTCGTCGTCCGGCGGTGACAACGATGCCGGTACCGCCGCCCACGGCGACGGAACGGTGAACGAGGTCGCCGGCGCCTCCGAAGGGCCCTCCGCCGCGCCCAGCGCGCTCGCCGACGGAATGGGCTCCGACACCGACGCCGACGGCGTCTTCCCGCGCACGGTCACCCACTTCGAGGGCAGCACCACCGTCAAGGCACAGCCGAAGCGGATCGCGGTGCTCAGCACCGGGCAGCTGGACGACCTCCTGACCCTCGGCATCGTGCCGACCGCCGGCACCCGCGCCGAGAACGCCGGGCTGGTCCCCGACTACCTCGCCGACGCCTTCCCGCAGTACAAGAAGAAGCTCGCCGCGATGACCGACGCGGGCACCCGCACCGCGCCCAACCTGGAGTCCCTGGCCGCCGCCAGGCCCGACCTGATCCTGGTCAACGACTCGCTCGGCGACCTCTACCCCCAGCTGTCGAAGATCGCGCCCACCGTGGTCACCGCCGGCCAGGGCATCAACTGGAAGCGGGACCTGCTGCTCGTCGGGGACGCGGTCGGCGAGGGGCAGAAGGCGCAGGACCTCCTCGACGACATCGTCGGCAACGCGAAGGAGAGCGGCTCCGCCCTCGACGGCTCGGCCACCGTCTCCATGGTCCGCTTCACACCGGACCGCACCCGGATGTTCGGCGTCTCCTCCTTCACCGGCTCGATAGCCGTCGACATGGGCCTGTCCCGCCCGAAGTCCCAGCAGTTCAACGCGATCTCGCAGGACATCAGCGCGGAGAAGGTCGACATCGCCGACGGCGACTGGATCTTCTACTCGGTGCAGGGCGACGCGCAGAAGACGGACGCGGCGACCGTGCTCGCCGGACCGCTGTGGAAGTCCCTGAAGGCGGTGCGCGCCGGGCACGCCGTGCAGGTGGACGACGACCCCTGGTACCTCAACGCCGGTCCCACGGCCGCGCGTCTGGTCGTACGGCAGCTCGCCGAGCACCTCCGGTAAGTGCGCCGCGCCCTGCTCTGGCCGACGGCCGCCCTCGCGGTGGCCGTCGTCGCCGTGCTCAGCCTCGCCGTCGGCACCCGCGGGGTACCGCCGGCCGCCGTCCTCGACGCCCTGCTGCACGGCGGGGCCTCCCCCGACGCGCTCGTCGTCCGCTCCCTGCGCCTGCCCCGCACCGAGGTCGGCCTCACCGCGGGCGCCGCGCTCGGCCTGGCCGGCGCCACGCTCCAGGCCGTCACCCGCAACCCGCTCGCCGACCCCGGCATCCTCGGCCTGAGCCAGGGGGCGGCGGCCGGGGTCGTGCTCGCCATCGTCCTCGGCGGCTCCGGGTACGGCTTCGGGGCCTACGTCTGGTACGCCTTCACCGGCGCCGTCGTCGCCGCGTGCCTGGTGTACGGGGTCGCGGCGCGCGGGCGGGGCGGGGCGTCCCCGGTGAAGCTGGCGCTGGCCGGTACCGCCCTGTCCGCGATGACCGCGGGCGCCACGACCGTCGTCCTCACCTCCAGCTCCGCCACCCTCGACCAGTTCCGGTTCTGGCAGGTGGGGGCGCTCAGCGGGCGGGACGCGGGGACGGTCGTACGGATGCTGCCGTTCCTGGCGGTGGGCGCCGTGCTGGTGCTGTGCTGCGCCCGGGGTCTTGACGCGCTCGCGCTCGGCGACGAGACGGCGCGGGCGCTGGGGCACCGGGTCCATCTGGTCCGGGGGTGCGCGGCGCTGGGCGCGACCCTGCTGACCGCTGCCGCGGTGGCGGCGGCCGGGCCGATCGCGTTCGTCGGGCTGGTGGTGCCGCATCTGGCACGACGGCTGGTCAGGGGTGGCGGGTACGGGCGGGTACTGCCGCTGTCCGCGCTGCTGGGAGCGGGGCTGCTGGTGGCCGCGGATGTCGTGGGCCGGGTGGTGCGGGCTCCTGCGGAGGTGCCGGCGGGTGTGATGACGGCGTTGGTGGGGGTGCCGGTGCTGGTGGCATTGGTACGGCGGAAAGGAGCCGCGACGTGAACCGCACCCGGGGCTGGGGCCGGGGGGTGGGGACGCTTACCGGCGCTTGCAGGGTGCCGCCGCGCCCACCCGTGCCGCCCCAGCGGCACGACTGCCCGCAGCTGAGTGGCTACTGCCGCGGCAGGGCAGCTGCGGCAGTACAGCGCCCCGTGAGGGGCGCGGGGAACTGCGCGAGCGGCCCCCACCGGCCCGCAGGTGCATGGGTGCTGCGGCCCCACCCCCGTTTCTCCCTCGTCCTCCACAAACGTTCGATCCTCGTCGCCCTCGCGCTGCTCGCCCTGCTCGCCGCCGCCATGGTCACCTCGGCCTGCGTCGGCCAGACCTACATCTCTCCCCCGGACGTCTGGCGGACCCTGCGCGGCGCGCACACCCCCTACGGACTCGTCGTCAACGAGCTGCGGGTCCCCCGGATCGTGCTCGGTGCTCTCGTCGGCGCGTCCCTCGGTGTCGCCGGGGCCCTCGTGCAGACCGTCACCCGGAACCCGCTGGCCAGCCCCGACGTCATCGGCGTCGGGCACGGCGCCGCCGCCGCGACCGTGCTCGCGCTGGCCACCGGAGCCGTCGCGGCGCCCGGTGCGATGCCCGTCGTCGCCGTCGCCGGCGGGCTGACCGCCGCCGCTCTCGTCTACGTGCTCGCCTGGCGTCACGGCATGCAGCCCAGCCGCTTCGTGCTCACCGGCGTCGGAATCGGCGTCGCCCTGTCCGCCGTCGTCCAGCTCTATCTCACCGACAGCGAGCTGGACGCGGCCGAGCAGGTCAAGCTGTGGCTGACCGGCAGCCTGAACGGGCGGGGCTGGGAGCAGGCCGGGCCGCTCGCCGTGGTCCTGGCCCTCGCCGTGCCGGGGCTGGTGTGGGCCGGCCGGGCGGCCCGGCCGCTCGGGCTCGACCCCGACACCGCCGCCGCCCTCGGCCTCCGCGTCGACCGGGCCCGGCTCGGCCTCACCGCGCTCGGCGTCGTGCTCGCCGCCGCCGCGACCGGTGCCGCCGGGCCGATCGGGTTCGTCGCGCTGACCGCGCCCCAGCTGGCCCGGCGGCTCACCCGCACCCCGCAGCTGCCGCTGGTCTGCTCGGCGCTGACGGGCGCGGTCGTCCTGGTGGCCGCCGACCTGGTGGCCCGCACCCTGGTCCCTCCGCTGGAGATCCCGGTGGGTGCGCTGACCTCCCTGGTCGGCGGTCCCTATCTGCTCTACCTGCTGGGACGCAGGCGGGAGCGGTGACTCAGATCGTCGCCGTGTCGATCACGAAGCGGTAGCGGACGTCGCTGTTGACGACCCGCTCGTACGCCTCGTTGATCTGGTCGGCGCTGATGAGTTCGATCTCGGCACCCAGGTTGTGCTCGGCGCAGAAGTCGAGCATCTCCTGGGTCTCCGGGATACCGCCGATGCCGGAGCTGCTCAGGCTGCGCCGGTTGCCGAAGACGGAGGAGAGCAGGATGTGCACCGGCTCCTCGGGGATGCCGACGTTCACCATCGCGCCGTCGGTCTTCAGCAGCGACAGGTAGGCGTCGAAGTCGAGCGGCGCCGACACGGTGTTGAGGATGATGTCGAAGGTGCCCTTGAGGTTCTCGAAGGTCTTCGGGTCGCTGGTCGCGTAGTAGTGCGTGGCGCCCAGCTTCAGGCCGTCGTCCTTCTTGCGCAGGGACTGGGACAGGACGGTGACCTCCGCGCCCAGGGCGGCGGCGATCTTCACGCCCATGTGGCCCAGGCCGCCGAGGCCGACGACCGCGACCTTCTTGCCGGGACCGGCGTTCCAGTGCTTGAGCGGGGAGTACGTGGTGATGCCGGCGCACAGGAGGGGGGCCGCCACGTCGAGGGGGAGGCCGTCGGGGATGCGGACGACGTAGTTCTCGTCGACGACGACCTTCTGCGCGTAGCCGCCGTAGGTGGGCTGCCCGTCCTTGCCGACGGCGTTGTACGTCCAGGTCGGGCCGCCGCCGGTGCAGTACTGCTGGAGACCGGCCTTGCAGTTGTCGCACTCGCGGCAGGAGTCGACCATGCAGCCGACGCCCACCCGGTCCCCCACCGCGTACTTCGTGACACCCGGGCCGACCTCGGAGACGACGCCCGCGATCTCGTGACCGGGCACCATCGGGAAGATCGCCGTACCCCAGCCCTCGCGGGCCTGGTGGATGTCGGAGTGGCAGATACCGGCGAACTCGATGTCGATGAGGACGTCGAACTCGCCGACCGCGCGCCGCTCGATCGTGGTCCGCTCCAGCGGGGCCTTCGCGGCGGGCGCGGCGTAAGCAGCAACAGTGGTCATGAGGGGGGTTCTCCTAATGGTGTCTTCGCGCCCGGTCGTCTTCTGCCTCCCGGGCACGGCTCCAGCCTCCTCCACGCTACGTCCGCCACCCAGCCCCCGCCTCTGCGTACGTCTGCCGTGCCTACCACTGGCGGGGTCAGGTTCCGGTGCGTACGACCATGAATACTGGAGGTATGGAAGACCTCCCCCTGCCCTCCTCCGAACCGGCGTCCCTGGACCGGCGTGCCGAGCTCAGCGAGTTCCTGCGCACCCGGCGGGCCCGGCTGCACCCCTCCGACGTGGGGCTGCCGGACTTCGGGCGGCACCGCAGGGTGCCGGGGCTGCGGCGCGAGGAGCTTGCGCAGCTGGCCGGGGTGTCCGTCGCGTACTACACGCGCCTGGAACAGGGCAACGGACGGAACGTGTCGGCGGAGGTGCTGGACTCGATCGCCCGCGCGCTGCGGCTCACCGACGCCGAGCACGCGCATCTCATGCACCTCGCCAAGGGCAAGCAGCACAAGAAGAAGGCGTCGGCACGGCCGCAGCAGGTGCGGGCCTCGCTGGGGCAGCTGCTGGAGTCGCTGGACGGCGTGCCCGCGTACATCGTGGGGCGGCGCTCGGAGATCCTCGCGTGGAACCGGATGACGGCGGCCGTCTTCGGTGACTGGGCGGAGCTGCCGGTGACGGAGCGCAACTGGGCCCGGCTGACGTTCCTGCGGCCCGACTACCGCGAGCTCTTCGTCGACTGGGAGCAGAAGGCCATCGACATCGTGTGCCAGCTGCGGATGGACGCGGGCTGCTACCCGGACGACCCCCGGCTCTCCGCGCTGGTGGGCGAGCTGTCGGTGAAGAGCGAGGAGTTCCGCCGACTGTGGGCGACCCACGACGTCAAGGAGAAGTCGTACGGGGTGAAGCGGATGCGCCATCCGCTGGTGGGTGAGCTGTCCCTGAACTACGAGTCGTTCCGGATGGCGGGTGACCAGGACCAGGCCCTGGTCACCTACCACGCGGAACCGGGTTCGCCGTCGGCCGAGGCGCTGCGCCTGCTGGCCAGCTGGGGCACGGACGCCACCCGGGTCGCCCCGAGGGGCTGAGGGGCTGAGGCCCTGAGAGGCCGCGGTCCGCATGGAGAACGGCCCGTCGGAAGCCGCGCTTCCGACGGGCCGCTCGCTGGGGTGCTACTCAGCGGCCACGGCTCACTTGCCGTGGTACGCGTCGTAGATCGAGACCGTCGACCTGTTGCCCTTCTTGTCGACGATCGTGGCCCGGAACGAGATCGCCTTGCCCTTGGCCGGGTTCTTGACGGTGATCTTGCCGTGGCCGACCGTCACCTTCCGCCAGTTCCGGCCGTGGTCGTAGGACACGTAGACCGTGAGGGACTTCAGGTTGCGGCCGGCTGCCGCACCCTCGACGGTGACCGGGAAGGTGGCCTTCCGGCCCGCCGTGACGCGGCTGTCCAGGCCGGTGCCGGCGCCGAAGTGGGCGGTGGAGGCCGGCAGCAGGGCCAGCGGGGCGCTGCTGCCCGGCTTCTTCGAGCGGAAGGTCCAGCTCGCGTCGATCCGGGTGGAGGCGGCGGCGACCCTGGCCGAGCGGACCACCGAGGTGGTCAGCTTGTACGCGGCGTCGCCGGACGGCACCGTGAACACGCCGTCGCCGAAGAGCGGGTCCTTGTTGGAGCCGACCTTGGTGCCGTTGCGGTAGAGGGTGGTGTTCACCGACAGGAAGTCGGAGGACCCGGCGTGCCGGGCGCCGTCCGCGAAGAGCGGGACGATGCCGTAGATCTGGTTGCCGTCCCGGTACAGGCCGTACCCGCTCCCGCTGCTCAGCTCCGGTCCGAAGACGGCCGTGTTGAAGGTGTTCCGGTAGCTCTTGCCGGCCTTGTACGTCTTCGGGTCGCCGAGTGTGTAGAAGGCGTCGGCGACCGGCATGCCCTGGGCGTCGTGGCCGGAGTACTGCGTGGCGTCGAAGGCCCACTGGGCGCCGTCCACGGTGGAGACGTGGAAGGTGCGGGTGCCGGGCAGCTTCTGCTCGACCGCGTCGCCCATGACGAAGTCCTCACCGACGACACCCCACGGAGCGACCGTGCCGGTCTTGCCCGGGGCCGAGGCTCCGACGGCGTTCCTGACCGTGGCGAGCTCACCGGCCCTGAAGTGCCGGACCTTGCCGCCCTGCACCTTCTTGACCTGGGCGCTGGTGGCGACGTCGTACTCCTCGGCGCTCCCCTTGGTGAACTGGCCGCTCCAGGTCTGGGTCAGACCGCTCGCGACCTCGCCGCCCAGCGGTGCCACCCGGACCTTGTCGAAGCTGTCCAGGGCGACCCCGAACCCGATGCCCGCCGGGTCGTACATGTAGTCGACCGTCGCCATGTGCGGCTTGGCCCCGGCGTCCGGCACCGTGATGTCGGCGGCCTTGGTGGTGCGGGCGTCGATGGTGAGCGTGAGGTCCTTGGTGACGTCGAGCTTCGGGTTGACGAGCCAGTCGACACCGCCGTCGAAGGTGGTGAGGTTCTTGGCGATCCACGCGTCGAGCAGGTAGGTGCCCTTCGGCACCCGGAACGTGGCGGTCCCGGTGTCCGAGGCCGGCACGACGAAGTCGCGGCCGTCGCCGAGGCCCTTGTAGTTCACGAGGTCGGTGCTGTAGACACCGGTCGGGTTGCCGTCGCGCCCGATGTGCTTGACGGTGACGCTGTACGACTGCACCTCACGCTGGACCGCCGCCGCCGTGCGGATGCTCTGGCCGCCGCCGGTCGCCGTGACGTACGCCGAGTAGGCGCCGTCGAGGGTGCCGCCCAGCTTGGTGTCGACGGTCAGGCCGACGGAGGCCGTGCCGCCCGCCGGGACGGTCACCTGGGCCGCGTCGAGCTTGAAGAAGCCGGCCGGGGCCGCCGCGCCCTTGGGGTCGGTGGCGGACGACGTCAGCGTGAGCGTCACGTCGGAGGTGCCGGTGTTGCGGTAGGTCAGCTGCTTGGTGACCGGGGTGTCGTCGGTGTGCGGCCACTGCTGCACACCGAAGTTCACCGACACCGGGTCGGCGAGCACGGTCTGCCCGATGGCCTTGTCGACGGCGATCCGGCCCGAACCCTGCTCGAACGGCGTGTAGTTGCCGCCCTTCGCGGAACCGGTCAGGGCCGCCTTCAGCTCCTGGAAGCCCCAGTCGGGGTGCTCCTGCTTGAGGATGGCGGCGGCGCCCGCGACGTGCGGGGTGGCCATCGACGTACCGGAGATGGTCAGGTAGCCGGGCGGGTTCTCGCCGACCTCCTGGTCGATGACGCTGCCCTTCGCCGCCGCCGCGGTGATGTCGACGCCGGGCGCGGTGACGTCCGGCTTGATGGAGCCGTCGGCGGCGGGTCCGGTGGAGGAGAAGTCGGCGAGCTTGTCGTTGCCGTCGACGGCGCCGACGGTGAGCGCGTCGGCGGCGCTGCCCGGCGAACCGATCGACTCGGGGCCCTCGTTGCCCGCGGCGATCGCGAACAGGATGCCCTTCTGCTCGGAGAGCTTGTTGACCTCGGCTTCGAGCGGGTCGATCTCCGGGGTGTCGAAGCCGCCGAGGCTGAGGTTGACGATGTCGGCGCCCTCGGCCGCCGCCCACTCCATGCCGGCGAGGATGCCGGAGTCGTCACCGGAGCCGGTGTCGTCCAGGACCTTGCCGTTGAGGATCTTCGCGCCGGGCGCGACGCCCGTGTACTTGCCGTGCGACTTGGCGCCGGTGCCCGCCGCGATGGACGCGACGTGCGTGCCGTGGCCGAAGTGGTCGGTGGCGTCGGCGGCCGTGCTGAAGTTCTTGGACTCGATCACCTGGTCCTTGAGGTCCGGGTGGGTCGTGTCGACACCGGTGTCCAGGACGGCGATCTTGACGCCCTTGCCGTTGTAGCCGGCCGCCCATGCGGTGGGCGCGCCGATCTGCGGCACGGACTTGTCCAGGCTGGCCTTGCGGACGCCGTCCAGCCAGACGTGCGCGATGCCGGACGCGGCCTGGTCGCCGTTGGTGACCGCGTCCCACAGCTCGGGCGTTTCCCTGACCGGGGTCTGCACGGCGTCCGCGTTCAGCGTCCTGAGGCTGTGCCGCAGAGTGCCGGCGTCCCGGACCTCGGCCTTGGCGGTCGCGGCGGCGCCCTGGTAGCCGACGATGACCTTCAGGCCGTTCTTCTGCGCCTTGCGGGTCGCGGCCTTGTTCAACTCGGTGACGTCGAAGAGCCGTCGGTCCAGCTTGCCGGAGGCCACCAGCCGGACGGCGTCACCGGGGACGACGAGGGTGTGCCCGTCGACCTTGCTGATCCGGAAGGGTATGTGCCGGCGTCCCTCGGCCCGCTCCAGGCCGACGACGCGCCCCTTGGCGTCGAGGGCGACCCGGTCGCCGGTGATCAGGGTGACGTGGTGCTTGGCGGTGAGCGAAGAGGCGGTCGCGGCGGTCGCGGCGACGCGCTGCTCCGGCTTGGCGGCTGCCGGGCTGGTCATGCCCGCGGCCAGCGCGACGGCCGCTGCCGTGGCCACCGAGGCCACGGCAGCTCTTTTCACTTGTCTGCGCAAGACTCCCCCAGGAGACGGTGTGCCGGGCGAATTCCCCGTTCACCCGGCCGGGGGCAGTCCCGTACACACATACGTCAACCCCCCGGAATACGGAGTATGCCGGGGGGTGATCAGCGGGCTCAATAGATGAGAGGCCGGTAAGAAGAGTGCGGGAGAACTGTTACGCGCCGGGGTGAACACCGTTACACAACCGCGCGGTCGCGGTCGGCGCGCCGGTGTTACGCGCCGGCGTTCTCCTTGACGGTGATCTTGCCCTTGCGGATGGTCGCGAGGCGCGGGGCCTTCTTCGCGATCGCGGAGTCGTGGGTGACCATGATGAAGGTCAGCCCGTGCTCCTTCCACATGCGCTCCAGTACGTCCATGATCTCGTCGCGCATGCCCTCGTCGAGGTTGCCGGTGGGCTCGTCGGCGAGCAGCACCTTGGGCTGCTTGACCAGGGCCCGGGCGATGGCGACGCGCTGCTGCTGGCCGCCGGACATCTCGCCGGGCAGGTGGGCGAGGCGCTCGCCGAGACCGACGGACGTCAGCGCCTCGGCGGCACGTTCGCGCCGTTCCTTGGTCTTGACGCCGAGCGGGACGAGGGCGGTCTCGACGTTCTCCTGCGCGGTGAGCGTCGGGATCAGGTTGAACGACTGGAAGACGAAGCCGATGTTCTCGCTGCGGACCCGGGTGAGCTTGGCCTCGGAGAGCCTGGCCAGGTCGGTGCCGTCGAGCACGACCTCGCCGGAGGTCGGCCGGTCCAGTCCGCCCAGCATCTGCAGGAGGGTGGACTTGCCGCCGCCGGTGGGGCCCTGGATGACCAGGCGGTCGCCGTCGGCGATGGTGAGGTCGATGCCGTCGAGGGCGCGGACGGTGTCCTTGCCGCGCGAGTAGAGCTTGGTGACGTTTCTGAGTTCGTACATGGTGGCTCCTGGGAGGGTTCGGGGTGGGGCGGTGCGTTGTCGGCCGCGGGCGGGTGGGGGCTGGTCGCGCAGTTCCCCGCGCCCCTGAAGGGCGTCCTGGCTGCGGGCAGGCGTGCCGCAGGGCGGCACGGGTGGGCGCGGCGGCACCCCGCGAGCGCGGGCGAGCGATACCCCCACCCCGCCCCCGGCCGACGTCGGCTACTCGACGCGCCGAAGTGCATCCGCAGGACGGAGCCGCGACGCGCGCCAGCCGCCGAACGCGCCCGCGATCAGGCCGCCGGCCACCGCGAGGCCCACCGCCATGGTGATCGTGGTGACGCTCACCGGGGCCGTCAGGGCGACCTCCAGGGTCTTCGCGGTCTGCCGGCCGGGACCGCCGAAGCCGCCGCCCCCACCGCCGCCGAAGCCGCCCCCACCACCGGTGCCACCGCCGCCACCGCCCAGCGAGGCCTGGAGCGTGGGGCTGATCTCGGTGACGACGTACGCGCCGGCCAGACCGAGCGCGATCCCGAGTGCGCCGCCGACCAGGCCGTTGACCATGGCCTCGCCGACGACCTGCCCGGTGACCCGGCCGGACTTCCAGCCCAGCGCCTTCAGCGTGCCGAACTCACGGACCCGGCGGGAGACCGCCGACGAGGTGAGCAGGCCGGCGACCAGGAACGCGGCCACGAGCACCGCGATGGAGAGCCACTTGCCGACGTTGGTGGCGAGCGAGGACGCCGTGGACAGCGAGCCGGAGACCGTGTCCGCGAGGTCGGCGGAGGTGGTGACCGTCGTACCCGAGACGTTGCTCTGGATGGTCTTCTTGACCGCGGAGATCTGCTTGGAGTCGGTCGCCTTGACGTAGATCGTGGTGACCTTGTTCTTCTCGTCGGCGAGCGTCTGCGCCTGCTTCAGCGGCATGTACAGGTTGGCCGCCGCGTCACCGCTGTCGGCCGTCGCGATCCCGATGATCGTGTACTTGACCTTGTTGATGGTGACGGTCGAACCGACCTTGTACTTCTTCTCCTTGGCGAACGCCGAGTCGGCGACCAGCACCTTGGCGTCCGTCTCGGTCGTCTTGAAGGTACGGCCGCTGGTGATCTTCGACGAGGTCAGCGGGCCGATGCCGGTCTGGCTGACGTCGGTGCCGTAGACCGTGTACGAGTTGACGTCGAAGTTGGCGCCACCGCCGCGGACTTCACCCTGCGGCTGGCCGTTGCCACCGCCGCCGCGTTCGCCCTGCCCGCCGCCGGAGTTCCCGTTCTGCTGGAACTGGCCCCGGGTGAACTGGCCGCTGATCTTGACCACGTTGAGGTTCAGCCCGCCGACCGCGGTCGCGACGCCCTTCTGGTCGCCGACCTTGGTGACGGTGGAGGAGGCGAGGGTGGTGAAGCCCTGCACCATGACCCGGTCACTGCTCTGCGTGCTCGACGAACCGTTGTTCTGCGCGTCGAAGTTGAAGCGGGGCCGCTGGGACGCGCTCGTGGACGCCGACGCGGCCTTGGTGACCGTCATGTCCGTACCCAGGCCGTACAGCGACTGGAGGACCTTGTCCTGTGCCTTCCCCATGCCGTTGGACACGGAGTTGACCACGATGACCAGTGCGATACCCAGCGCAAGGCCGGAGGCGACGACGAGAGCCGCCTTTCTGCGGCGGCGCAGTTCGCGCCTCAGGTAGGTGAAGAACATGACCGCAAGGTAGGGACGCACCGTGATGGCTCGATAAGGCCCAAATAAGAGATGCATGAGAAGGCTGTACGGAGCCCAGGAACAGCCCCGCACCGGGCTGTCAGCGCCGGGGGCGGACACCCTCCGCGCGGGCGCGCGGAAACCCCGGCCGGGCGGGGGAATCACCGGCCGGGGTCGCTGGGGCCGTTTCCTCAGCGTTCGCCCAGGATGACGTCCGCGGCGCGTTCGGCGAGCATCGTCACGGGGGCGTGGGTGTGCGCCCGTACCAGGCTCGGCATCGCGGCGGCGTCCACCACCCGCAGGCCGTGCACGCCCCGGACGGCGAACGACGGGTCGACGACGGCGTGTTCGTCCGTGCCCATCCGGCAGGTGCTCACCAGGTGGTGGATGCTGCCGCCGGTGGCGCGGATGTACGCGGTGATGTCGTCGAGGTCCTCGGAGAGCGCGCCGTCCGTGAGCGGCTTGCCCAGCCACTGCGCCAGGTCGGGCTGGCGCAGGATCCGCTGGGCCGCGCGCACGCCCGCGACCAGGGTGCCCAGGTCCTCCCCCGCCGCGTCGGTCAGGTAGCCGGGGTCGATCAGCGGGGCGTCGTACGGGTCGGCGCTGCGCAGGGTGACGCTGCCCCGGCTGTGCGGGCGCATGAGGATGACGCCCAGGGCCATGCCGTGCGCGGCCGGCCGCTGGTGCTCGCCGAGCGGCACCACCAGGTGGACGATCTCGATGTCGGGGGCGTCCACCTCCTCGCGGGTGCGCAGGAAGAGCAGCGCCTCGGAGATGATCGAGTCCAGGGAGCCGTGGCGGTCGGTCAGGTACTGGGCGATCTGCTCGGGCGAGGTGCCGGAGCCGGGCGACCAGAAGCCCTGGGCCTCGAAGGCCAGCGGGACCAGCAGATGGTCCGTCAGGTCGCGGCCCACCCCCGGCAGGTCCCGCACCGACGGGATGCCGTGCGGGGCCAGTTCGGCGGCCGGGCCCACGCCGGACCGCAGCAGCAGGTGGGGGCTGCCGACGGCGCCGGCCGACAGGACGACCTCCCGGTCGGCGCGCAGGGTCTCGGTGCCGGACTCCCCCTCGACCTCGATGCCGACGGCCCGGGTGCCCTCGAACAGCACCCGGTGCACCAGCGTGTCCGCGAGCACGGTCAGGTTGGGCCGCTCCCGGGCGGGTTCGAGGTAGGCGTCGGCGGAGCTGTGCCGCAGGCCGTCGCGGTGGGTCGCGCGGGCCAGGGCGTAGCCCTCCTGGACCTCGGCGGCCGGGGTGTGCCCGAGGCGGGCGCAGGCGTCGACGAACGCCGGGGTCACGGGCAGCGGGTAGCGCAGTCCGGCGAGGCTGATCCGCTGCTCGGCACGGTCGAAGTAGGGCCGCAGGTCGTCGTGGCCGAAGCCGTCGAGGCCCGCCTGTGCCCAGCCGTCGTAGTCCGCGCGGTGGCCGCGGGTCCACAGCTGGGCGTTGATCACCGAGGAGCCACCGACCGCCTTCCCGCGCGGGATCGGTATCGCGCGGTCGCCGAGGCCGGGCTGGGGCACCGTGCTGAAGTTCCAGTCCAGGTCGCCGCCGAACAGCCGCGGGAAGAGGATCGGCACCTGCACCTCGGGGCGGCTGCCGGCGGTCCCGGTGCCGGCCTCGACGAGGAGCACCCGGGCGGTGCCGTCCGCGCTGAGCCGGTCGGCGAGCACGCAGCCGGCCGAGCCGGCCCCGACGACGACGTAGTCCCACCCGCTCACCGGGCGACCGCCTCTCGGCCCTGGGCGGTGCCGGCCGGGGGCGTGGTCAGGCCCCAGGTGGTGCTTTTCCGGCGGAGGGTATCGGGCATGACAGCTCCTTGTGTGTGCGGTGACTGGATGGCTGCGGGGCGACCGGGCGGACGGTGCGTCAGCGGGCCGCCGGGGCGGAGGTGGAGTCCGAGGCGGAGTCGGCGTCGGAGGCGGCGGTGACCTGCTCGGTCGCCGGGGCCGCGGCCGGGCGGGCGCGCAGCACGTGCCGGAGGAGGGCGAGGCCGGCCAGGAGCATGACGAGGCCGCAGACGCCGTTCCAGCCGAAGGCGGAGTACGCCCGCACGCCCAGCCAGGAACCGGCGCTGCCGCCGAGGAACGCGCAGGTCATGTAGGCGGTGTTGAGGCGGGCGCGGGCCTCGGGGCGGAGCGCGAAGATGCGCGCCTGGTTGGCGACCTGGCCGGACTGCATGGCCACGTCGAGCAGGAGCATCCCGGCGCCGAGCCCGACCAGGCCGACGGCACCGCCGAGGTGACCGGTCAGCAGCAGGGCGCCGGCGGCGATGGCGCCCACCATGCACACCAGGTTGACGGCGTCGGGGCCCTGGCGGTCGGTGCGGCGCCCGGCGACCGGGGTGGCGAACATGCTGGCCGCGCCCACCAGGGCGAGCACGCCGACGGCCGGGGTGCCCAGGTGGTAGGCGGGACCGGTGATGTACAGCGCGAGGGCGGTCCACGCGGCGCTGAACGCGGCGAAGACCAGCACCTGGTTGAGGGCGGAGCGGCGCAGTTGCGGCTCGGTGCGCAGCAGGTGCAGGGAGGCCGCGAGCAGGGCCGGGTAGCGCTGGTCGGTGCTCGGGGTGGTGGCGGGGAGCGCGGCGGCCAGGGCCAGGGTGAGGACGAGCACCAGGCCGGCGGCGACCAGGTAGGGGGCGCGCCAGCCGAGCCACTCGCCGAGGGTGCCGGAGAAGGTGCGGGCCAGCAGGATGCCGCCGATCAGGCCCGACAGCAGGGTGCCGGTGACCGCGCCGCGACGCTCCGGTGCGGTCAGGCCGGCCGCCATGGGGATGAGGATCTGCGGGACCACGGTGGTCAGGCCGACCAGCGCGCTGGCGACGGCGAGCACGGGCAGTGAGGTGGCGGTGCCCGCGAGCACCAGTCCGGCGCAGGTCACCAGCAGCAGGGTGGTGACCAGGCCGCGGTGGCGCAGCCGGTCGCCCAGCGGGACCAGCAGGAAGATGCCGGCCGCGTAGCCGAGCTGGGCGCAGGTGACCACGACGGCCGCGGACTCCGGGGAGACGTGCAGGTCGGAGGCGATCAGCGGGCTGATCGCCTGCGGGAAGTAGATGTTGGCCACCGCGACGCCACAGGCGACCGAGAGCAGCAGGATCAGGCGCCGGCTCAGCGTCGGCGACGAGGGGGAGGGAGGCCCAGCGGACACGACACACCTCTGGCGAAGAAGAAGGGGGAAGGAGAAAGGAGAAAAGGAGAAAGGGGGAGAAGAGCGGGGAGCGAAGGAGAACCGCTTTAACCGGTTCCTCGACGGTACCAGTAAAACCGGTTCCGAAGTAGGGTGGTTCTCATGCCCGACACACCCGCGCCCACCGCCCCCCGCTTCCGCAGCGGCGCGGGCCGGATCTCTCTGGACTTCATGCGCACACTCCGGCTGCGCGGCATGGACGGCGCCACCGAGGAACTGGACACCCCCGAAGCGCTGACCGCCTGGGTCGCCCAGCTGGGCCCCTACCCCGACGGCACGGCGATCCCGGCCCCGGCGGCGGACGTGCTCCGGGAGGCGCGGGCGGTACGCGAGGCCGTGCACGCGCTGCTGACCTCGGCCCGCTCCCCGGCCGGCCCGGCCGGCTGCCCGCCCGAGGAGCGGGAGCTGCTGAACCGGGCCGCCGCCGCGGCACCCCCGGTCCCGGTGCTCGCCGCGGACGGCACGGTGGCCTGGAGCGCCCCGGACCCGGTGGGCGCGGTCCTCGCCGACATCGCGCGCGACGCGCTCGCGCTGGCGACCTCCCCCGCCCTCGACCGGGTGCGGGCCTGCTCCGGACCGCACTGCGCCGCCTGGTTCCTCGACACGTCCCGTCCGGGGAACCGCCGCTGGTGCTCGATGGAGACCTGCGGCAACCAGGCCAAGAAGCAGACCTGGCGCAGCAGGCACACGGCGGCGCCCACGGCCTGACGAGCCGTCGCCCGCCTCAGCCGCGGGCGGCGGGGCGTACGAAGCCCCGGTCGACGTAGACCAGGGCCTCCCGCTCGTGGGAGGTGACACAGTCCAGGACCCGGCCGACCAGCATGCTGTGGTCGCCGCCGTCCACCACCTCGTGCATCCGGCAGGCCAGCCGGACCACCGCCCGGGGGATCCCGGGCAGCCCGCGTTCCAGGAGTTCGGTGTCGCCCGCGGCGAACCGGTCCACGCCCGAGGTCGCGAACCGCCGGGCGATCTCGGACTGGTCGTGCGCCAGGACGTTGACCATGAAGTGGCCGGCGACCGCGAACGCGGCGTGCGTACTGGCCTTCTTGTCCAGGCTCACCGTCACCAGGGGCGGGTCGAGGGAGAGGGAGACGAAGGAGCTCGCGGTGAAGCCCCAGCGGCGTCCGCTGTCGTCGACCGTGGTGGTGACGACCACCGGGCCGGGGACCCGGGCCATGGCATGAGTGAAGTCGATCTCTCCGGCGGTTTCTCCGGCGGTTTCTTCGGCGGTTTCTCCGGCGGCTACGGACATGGATGCGACGCCTCCTCGGGCGTGGTCGGGAACAGTGCGTTGGCAGGGGGCGGTCGGTCGGTCAGCCGGCGAGTTCCGCCGCCGCGAAGTGCCGCAGCCAGGCGCGGAACTCCGGGCCGATGTCCTCGCGGCGGCAGGCCAGCCGGACGGTGGCGCGCAGGTACTCGCCGCGGTCGCCGGTGTCGTAGCGGCGGCCGGTGAAGACCACCGCGTGCACCGGTCCGCCGATCCGCGGGTCGCGCGCCATGGTGCGCAGGGCGTCGGTGAGCTGGATCTCGCCGCCGCGCCCGGGGCCGGTCTTGGCCAGCACCTCGAAGACGGCCGGGTCGAGCACGTAACGGCCGATGACCGCGAGGGTGCTGGGCGCCCGGCCGGGCTCCGGCTTCTCGACCAGGTCGGTCACCCGTACGACGCCGTCCCGGTCGCCGGGCTCGACGGCGGCGCAGCCGTAGCGGTGGATGTGTTCGGCGCCGACGTCCAGCAGGGCGATGACACTGCCGCCCAGTTCGTCGCGGAGCCCGGTCATGAACGGCAGCAGGGGGTCGGCGGGGTCGATCAGGTCGTCGCCGAGGAGCACCGCGAACGGCTCGTCGCCGACGTGCGGGGCCGCGCAGAGCACGGCGTGCCCGAGGCCCCTGGGGTCGCCCTGGCGCACGTAGTGGACGGTGGCGAGGTCGGTCGCGGCGCGCACCAGGTCCAGCCGGGCCGTGTCGCCCTTGCCGGACAGCACCGCCTCCAGCTCGGCGTTGCGGTCGAAGTGGTCCTCCAGGGCCCGCTTGCCACGTCCGGTGACCATGAGGACGTCGTCGAGACCGGCGGCGACGGCCTCCTCCACGACGTACTGGATGGCGGGCTTGTCGACGAGCGGCAGCATCTCCTTCGGGGTGGCCTTGGTGGCGGGCAGGAAGCGGGTGCCGAGCCCGGCGGCGGGGACAACGGCCTTGCGGACGCGTGGCGTCGGTCGGGTCATGGTGGATACGTCCTCTCCATGAAGGGGCCCGAAAGGGCGTCAGAGAGCGTCAAGGGGCATCAGGGTCGGTCAGGCGACGCTGGTCGCGCGGGGGGCCGGGTCGCCGGTGTCCGGGAGGAGCGCGCCGTGCCCGGTGCCGCCGAGGGCGGTGAGGAAGGAGCGGGCCCAGTGGTGGACGTCCCGCTCGCGCAGGTGCCGGCGCATCTCCTGCATACGGCGCCGGCCGTCCGCCGGGTCCAGGGTGAGGGCGGTGGCCATGACGTCCTGGAGTTCGTGCCGGTGGTGCGGGTTGACCAGCAGGGCCCGGGTGAGCTCCTGCGCGGCGCCCGCGAACTCGCTGAGCACCAGCGCGCCGCCCAGGTCGGGGCGGGCGGCGACGAACTCCTTCGCGACCAGGTTCATGCCGTCGCGCAGCGGGGTCACCAGCATGACGTCGGCGGCCCGGTAGAGGGCGGCGAGTTCGGTGCGGTCGACGGTGGTGTGCAGGTAGTGCACCGGGACCCGGCCGACCTGCCCGAAGGCGCCGTTGACGTGTCCGACCCGGGCCTCGATGCGGGCACGCTGGCGCCGGTAGTGCTCGACGCGCTCCCGGCTCGGGGTGGCGATCTGGACGAGGACGGTGTCCCCGGCGGTGGCCCGGCCGTCGGCGAGGAGCCCTTCGAAGGCGCGCAGCCGCTGGTCGATGCCCTTGGTGTAGTCGAGGCGGTCGACGCCGAGCATGATCCTGCGGTGCTCGCCCAGCTGCCGGCGGATCTGCCCGGCCCGCTCCCGTACGGTCTCGCCCGCGGCCAGCTCCTCCAGGCCGGCCGCGTCGACCGAGATCGGGAAGGCGCCGACACGGACCTCGCGGTCGCCCACGAGGACGGTGCCGAGGACGGACGAGCGCGGTGCGTGGCCGACGCTCTCCGCCCGCCGCAGCCGCCGCACCAGGTGCAGGAAGTTCTGTGCGCCGCCCGGGAGTTGGAAGCCGATCAGGTCGGCGCCGAGCAGGCCGTCGACGATCTGGCCGCGCCAGGGCAGCTGGAGGAAGAGTTCGGGCGGCGGGAAGGGGATGTGCAGGAAGAAGCCGATGCGCACGTCGGGCCGCAGGGCACGCAGCAGTTCGGGGACGAGCATCAGCTGGTAGTCCTGGATCCAGACGGTCGCCCCGGGGGCGGCGAGGGCCGCCGCGTGCCGGGCGAAGCGCTGGTTGACCCGCTGGTAGCTCTGCCACCAGCCGCGGTCGAAGTCGGGCGGCACCACCACGTCGTGGAAGAGCGGCCACAGCGTGGTGTTCGAGAAGCCCTCGTAGTACTCCCGGTACTCGGTCTCGTCCAGCGGAACCGCGTGCAGCCGGACGTCCTCACCGGGCAGGTCCGCCGGTGCCCCGCCGGCGGCGGTCCCGGCCCACCCCGCCCAGACGCCCCGCCGGGCACGCAGGATGGGCTCCAGGGCACTGACGAGCCCGCCCGGACTGCGCCGCCAGCGCGGCCCGTCCGGGCCGTTGGCGTCCAGGTGGACCGGCAGTCGGTTGGCGACGACGACGAAGTCCGCGTCGGAGGCAACGGAGGCGAGGATCTGGCTGGTCCTGGGCATGTCCACGTCCTTGCTTTCCCTTCTGGGGGCGGGGTGCCCGCGCCCCGAAGGGGCGCGGGGAACTGCGCGACCAGCCACGACGGACCCGCGGCCGACGTACCGGCCTTCCAGCGGAGCGCTCAGGCGGCTCGGAAGTCGACGATCGTCTTGAGGTCGGTGGTGCTCCGGTAGTTCTTGAAGATCTCCACGAGCCCGTCGTAGTCCCGGAAGCTGTGCACGGTGGAGAGCAGGCGCCTGCCGTCGACGATGCCGGACAGCAGCATCTGCATGGCCGCCTGGATCACGTTCGCGGAGTGGTGCATCGGGAACGCGGTGACGTCGAAGGGCGAGGCGCTGATGTTGATGCCCTTGGCGAGCATCAGCCAGGTGTCGAACTTCTGCATCTCCTGGGAGGCGCCGTACAGCACGTACCGGCCCTTGGGCTTCAGCCGGCGCATCGCCACCCGGCGGGGATCCTTCTCCTCGTCCTCGACGCGCACGGTGGGCAGCGCGTCGAAGACGTAGTCGAAGGTGTTCTCGGCGACCTCCGCGATGAGTTCCTCGGGCAGGTAGGCGCGCTCGGAGAAGTGTTCCGCGGCGTGCTGGTTGCGCATCGGGTTGGCGTCGACGGACACCACCTGGTTCGGGGCGAACAGGCGCCTGATGACGCTGCCGGCGATGATGCCGATCGGGCCGGTGCCCATGATCAGGACCCGGTCGCCGATCTTCGGCGGGTTGCCGAGCAGGGAGCGGAGCGCCCCGGTGGTCGGCTCGATGAAGGAGGCCTGGAGGTCGTCGAGGGCGTCGGGGATCTTCACGGCGGCGGCCCGCAGGTCGTCGTTGAAGTTGCGGTCGGCCCAGAACACGTCCTCCTTGACCTCGCCCGAGAAGACCGGGCGCAGCGACCGGTACTCGGCGAAGCCGCCGAAGTCGGTCTGCCCCCAGTAGACGATCCGGTCGCCGATCGCGATGTCGGAGCGGGTGAACTCCGGCCCCTTCTCGACGACTTCGCCGAGGTATTCGTGGCCCAGGATCACCGGGTACTCGGAGGGGAAGAGGTGCCCTTCGAAGAAGGAGATGTCGGTCGAGCAGATCGAGACGCAGCGGGTGCGCAGCAGCAGGCCGTCGGCGGGCGCCGCCGGGCGCGGCACGTCGGCGAGCACGGTCTGGCGCGGGGCGAGGAGCTGAAAGGCCTTCATGGTCTGCATGGTTGTCCTTCCGGGGCAGGTCGCGGTCGGGGAGGTGGGGCCGGTTCCGGGGCGGTTCCGGGGCGGTTCAGCGGCGCATGGCGAGGCCGCCGCCGAGCAGGTACTGACCCGCCATCTCGACGTTGGTGGGCGAGAGGGTGATGTGCTTCGCGGCCGAGTGCGCGTCGCGGAAGTAGCGTTCGAGCAGGCTGCTCGCGTACAGCGAGGAGGTGCCCGCCACGGTGAACAGCGAGGTGATCGCCGCGCAGCTCAGCTCGGCGACGGTCGCCGCGGTCAGCCGGACCGTGGCGCTCAGCGCGTCGCCGCCGGTCTCGCCGTACCGCTCGGCGTGCCAGCCCGCGTCCGTGAGCAGCAGCCGGGCGGCCCGTACCTTCGCCTCGGCGCGGGCGTACCGGTCCTGGACGGTGTGGCCGGCGGCCAGCGTGCTCGTGCCGGCGGCCGGCCGCTTGGTGAGGGCGAGCCGCTGGAACTCGCGCAGCGCACCGCGGGCCGCGCCCAGCACCGTCGACGACGAGCCGAACAGCCCGAAGTCGTAGTAGCTGATGCCGTAGCCGCGGGAGGGGCGGGCGGGCGGTGCGGCGAACATGTCCCGCTGGTCGACGGTGTACTGCTCGGCGACGAACACGTCGTCGACCTCGTAGTCCTCGCTGCCGGTGCCGCGCAGGCCGAGGGTGTGCCAGTTGTCCAGCATCCGTACGGCGGACTTCGGGACGAACAGCATCCGGATCTCCGGGCCGCCCGCTTCGGTCGTGCGGGGTGTGCCGCCGGCGGTGACGCGGGCCGCGCAGACCAGCCAGGCGGCGTGCGCCGAGCCGCTGGCGAAGCCCCAGCGGCCGGCGAGACGGTAGCCGCCGTCGACCGCCTCGGCGGTGCCCGTCGGGTTGACCGAGCCGACCACCAAGGCGTCCTGGTCCAGGAACAGTTCGCGGGCCTGCGGCTCGGGCAGGTAGTCCGAGAGCCGTCCGATGGCCGCCTGCACCCCCATCTGCCAGCCGATCGCCGGGTCGAGCCGGGCCAGTGCCTGGAGCGCCTGCGAGCCGGTCTCCAACGGCACCTGCGCGCCGCCCAGTTCACGGGAGACCAGCATCCGGGGGAACCCGGCGTCCCGCAGCGCCTCGAACACCGGGAGCGGCGAGAACCGCTGCCGTTCGCCCTCCTCGCGCCACTTCTCGATGACGGGGGCGATCGCGTCGACCCGGCCGAGCCAGTCGGCCGTCTCCGCCGACACGGGTTTCCCGTCGAGCAGGGCGAAGGACTGCCCGCCCTCGTGGTTGTGGTCCATACCCACCTCCTTCAAGTCGCTGGGAGCGTAGGCAGCGCGAACACGTGTGCAATACGGGAAACCGGGCGGTACGAGCACGCGCCGAACGGCGATTCCGGCGGCCGTCCGCACCCGGCAAAGAGCGGCACGCGGGGACGGCAAGGGGCGGGAAAGGGACGGCAAAAGGGGAGCGGGCCGGCGACGATCGGAGGCAGCCGCGGCGGGGCCCTGCGGCGCAGCACGCGTGACGGCAGGGCGGACGGCCCGCGCCACGGTCCCGACGGCGGAGACGGCCGCCCGGTCCACGCCGGCCTCCGCGAGGCGGCGAGCACACGAGCGGGCACCGCCGCCTCTCCGTGCACCGCAGCCTCACGTGCGCCGCAGCCCCCGTGCGCCGCAGCTTCCCGTGTGACGGCGAAGGGCGGCCCGCAGGAGTCTGCGGGCCGCCCTGAGGGGTGGTCGGGGTGGGGAGGGTCAGCCGGTCTGTTCGAGGAGGCCGGCGAAGGCCAGCCACAGGTCGATGTGCTGGTGGACGGCGGCGATCAGCGCGGCTCGGCAGTGGCCGGGCAGGGCGTCCGCCAGTACCGCGCCCTCGGCGCCGAGGAGCGCGCGGTTGTCGAGCATCCGCAGCAGTTGCCGCCCGGGGTCCGAGAAGCGGACCGAGGGGTCGCGGGCGAGCGCGGCGAGGGGGTCCGTGGCCGGGGCGCGGCGCCGCGCCGGGCGGGCCGGGGCGGCGGGGGGAGCGACCGCGGCCGGCGGCGCGGGCTCCCCGGACGCGGCGGTCCACCGCACCGGGACGGGGTCCTCGCCCCGCTCCACCCGCGCCCGCACGTCCCGGGCGGTGCCCACCGAGACCCCGGCGGCGGAGGCGATCCGGCGCAGTGACGCGTCCGGATGCGCGCGCAGATACGCGGCGGCGCGTTCCCGGCCCGCGGAGGGGTCCACGGGCCGGGTCCGGCCGTCCCGGCCCACCCGGGTGTTCAACTGGGGTCCGTCCCCGGATGAACGCGTCCGCAGCGTCGCGACGGTCTTCGTGGACAACCCGGTGGCCTGGGCGATCGCCCGGTTCGACCACTCCGGGTACGCGGTCAGGACACGGCGGGCGGCGGCCGAGCGCTCCTGCTGGCTGAGCCGCCGCCCGTGGTGCAGGTTGGCGCGCACGGAGGCCACGAACGTCTCGCGCTCGTCGCCGTCGAAGAACCGCACGTCGATCTCGGGGCGGCCGGCCAGCAGCGCCGCGGTGAGCCGGTGCATGCCGTCGACGACCCGCAGGGTGCGGCGGTTCACCAGGATCGGGGGGAGTTCGCCGATCTCCATGAGGGTTCTGGCGTAGGCCAGGTCCACGTCCTCGGCCCGGGGCGAGTCGGCGGGCACCAGTGCGGTGACCGGCACGCTCTGCACCTGGGACAGGACCGGGTCCGGCCGGGTGGGGGGTGGGGAGGTGGTCATGGGCGGCGGTCCACGAGCCCGCGGCCGAGGACGGCGAGCAGCGCGGCCACCCCGGCGGGGCCGGGCACCCGCAGGTCGCAGTGGTCCCGCAGCTCCAAGACGGCCTCGGCGGGCAGGGCGGGCGCGCTGTAGACGGTGACGGCGGGCAGCCCCTGGGCCCGGCGTCCGGTGAGCAGCCGCAGGACGGGGAGGTCGGCGAGGTCGTCACCGGCGTACAGCACGGCGTGCGCGGGCCGTTCGGCGAGGAACCCGGCGAGGGCCGTGGCCTTGTCGACGCCGTGCGGCCGTACCTCCAGGACCAGGCGGCCCGCCTCGACCCGCAGCCCGAGGCCGTCGGCGAGCGCCCGCACCGGGGGTGCCAGGAGCCGCAGGGCGGCGCCGGGGTCGGGACAGCCGCGGGTGTGCACGCCGATGCTGTGCGCCTTGTCCTCGATCCGGGCGCCGGCGGCGTGCCGGGCCACCAGCGGGCGCAGCTTCCGGCGCAGTTCGTCGATCGCCGGGTGCGGTGCGGGGGTGCGCAGCCGGCCCGTCGCCGAGTCCCAGCGCTGGAGGCCGTAGTGGCCGAGCACCGTGATCCGGGGCGCTCCGGTACCGGTGCGCAGGGCTGCGGCGGAGACGACGTAACCCGCCGGGCGGCCGGTCGCGATCACCACGCGCATCCCGTGCCGGGCGAGGGTGACGAGGGCCGCGAGGGCCTGCGGCAGCGGGCGGGCGGTGGCGGGGTCGGTGACGATCGGGGCGAGGGTGCCGTCGAAGTCGACGGCCACGACCGCCCGTGCGGGCCGGTCGAGGAGAGCCCTGAGGCCCTCCGAGCCCGCGGGCGAGATCCCCGCGGAACCGGCCTTGCGCAAGGCCGGCCACAGCTCTTCGTCCGCCGTGCGGACAGGGCGAAGCGATGACGTGCTGGTCATGGTCGGTGTCTCCGTTGGCGTCCACATGTGGAAAGACGGGCGCTGAGGCGGCCGGGAACATCGGCGGTCCACGGCCGGTGGCCCTCGTCCGGACGGCCGGCCGCCTGACGGCGGGGCATCGGTCACCGGTGCGGAGGGAGGCGCGGCGGTTCACATTCGCGAGGAGTTCACATACGCGAGGAACGAGGCCTCGGGTGAGAAGACGTCACATGGGCGGGCAGGACCGAAGACACCGGAGATCAGTGCCGGGCGACCGCGGCGGCGCCGCCTTCGACGCGCTTTCGGCCACGATCGTGCTGTTGCTGTACATGCTCGGACATCCCCCGTCGTGTGTTCACACGCGTTCACACGTACTTCTGCGCAGTGGCGAGTCCACAGCGCGGCGGCCTTCGAAGGCCAGGGGAAGTTGTGGCCGATCGGACAGAAGCGGCCAACTCCCGGTCCGCCGGGCCCGGTCCACCCGCGCGGGCGCCGGCCGGACACCGGGCCTCCGGTCCGGTCCCGCGACCGCCGGTCCTTCGCCCGCACCGCACCGACCTGCGAGGACGGCACCTGTCCGGTAGTTCGCACTAACATCCGGCAGATTCGGGGGGTCGGTGCGGACCCTACCGGGATGTACAGAATTCAATGAAGCAAACGGGGAGGAAGATTGTGGACAGCAGGCCACCCGGAGACGCGCGGCTCATTGACAGATCCGAAGGATTCTCCACCACGGCCGCGGAACTCCTCGACCAGACCGTCGGCACCCTGACGGCGCTCACGGGTCCGGACACCGCCGCGAGCTACCGGACCCTGGCCGAAACGGATGGTCCGGTTCCACTGGCCGACGCCGACCGGCGGCTCGGCGGCCCGGGACACGCCGGCCGGCTGCTGGACCTGGGACTCGCGCACGTCCTGCCGCACGACCCCCCGGTCCTCGCGGCGGCGGCCCCGTTACCGGCCCTGGAAGCGGCGTTGGCCCACAAGCAGCACGAACTCAACGCCCAGTACGACGTCGTCGCCCGCTCCCAGCGTGAGGCCGCGCACATCCGCCGGCTCGCGCACCGGCAGGCCCAGGAGGCCACCTCGCACCGGCTCGCCCGGGTGCTCACCGACTCCGACGACATCGCGGCCCTGTCCAACACGATCGGCACGGCGGCCACGGCGGAGCACCTGACGCTGGAGACGTTCCGCTACGACCTGCCCCTGTCGGAGGGCTCCGCGCAGCCGCCCACGGCCGCCTCGATCGCCCGGGGCGTCCGGCACCGCAGCATCTACGAGGCGGCCTTCCTGAGCGATCCCGTGGGCGCCGGGATCATCGAGCGCTGCGCCGCGGCCGGCGAGGAGATACGGCTGCTGCCGCGGCTCCAGATGAAGCTGAAGGTCACCGACGGCGCCCAGGCCCTGCTGGCGCTCACCCCGACCGGTTCCAGCGCGGCCCTCCACCTGACCTCGCCGGTCGCCGTGGACGCGCTGCGCCACTACTTCGAGCTGCTGTGGCGCGAGGCCCGGCCGCTGACGCTCTCCGGCTCCTCCGGCTACGGGGACCGGGAGGGGCAGCGCCACGAGATCGCCGCGCTGATGCGGCAGGGCCTCAAGGACGAGGCGATCGCCCGGCGCCTCGGACTGACCCCGCGCACCGTGCGCCGCCGGATCAGCGAGTTCATGGAGGAGCTCGCCGCCGAGACCCGCTTCGCCGCGGGCGCCGAGGCCCAGCGCCGCGGCTGGTTCGACGCACCGGCCGAGTAGTTCCCGTGAACGCCGAAGGCGGCCGTCCCCCGGAGGGACGGCCGCCTTCCTGTGGCGCGCGGCCGGCTCAGACGGCCGAACCGGCCTTCCAGTCGGCCCAGTTCATGTTCCAGCCGTTGAGGCCGTTGTCGGGGGCCACGGTCTTGTCGCCGGTGTGGGAGATGACCACCACGTCACCGACGATCGAGTGGCTGTACATCCAGTAGGCGGGCGTGCTGGTGTCGTTGGCGCCCTTGGTGTCGGACAGGCCCACGCAGCCGTGGCTGGTGTTCACCGCGCCGAAGACGGACTTGGCGCCCCAGTAGTTGCCGTGCAGGAAGGTGCCGGAGCTGGTGAGGCGGATGGCGTGCGGCACGTCCTTGATGTCGTACTCGCCCTTGCCGTCGCTGTCGGTGAAGCCCACGGTCGCGCCGTTCATGCGCGTCTCCTTGAACTTCTCGGACATCACCATGGTGCCGTTGTACGTCTTGTTCTCGGGCGAACCGGCGGAGATCGGGATGGTCTTGACGGTCTTGCCGTCCTGGGTGACCTTCATCTCCTTGGTCTGGGCGTCGACGTAGGAGACCTGGTTGCGGCCGATGTGGAAGGTGACCGTCTTCTGCTGGACGCCGTAGACACCGGAGGCGCCCTGCACACCGTCGAGCGCCAGCTTCAGCGTGACGGTGGAGTTCTCCTTCCAGTAGTCCTCGGGGCGGCAGTCCATGCGCTGGGTGGAGAACCAGTGGCAGGCGACCTCCTGGCCGCTGCTGGAGGTGACCGTGACGCCCTTCTGGACGGCGGCCTTGTCCGTGATCTGCTTGTCGAAGTTGATCGACACGGGCATGCCGACGCCGACGGTCGAACCGTCCTCGGGGGTGAAGGTGCCTATGAAGCTGTTGGCCGGGGAGACCGTGGTGAAGGACGCGTTCTCGTGCGCGACCAGACCGGCGGAGTCCTTGGCCTCGGCGGCGACCTTGTAGGTGGTGGACCGCTCCAGCTGGGCGGAGGGCTTCCAGCTGGTCTTGTCGGCGGACAGCGCGCCGGCGACCGCGGTGCCGTCGGCGGTGGTCATGGTGACGCCGGTGAGCGTGCCCTTGCTGACCGTGACGGCCGCGGAGTTGTTGATCGACGCGTTGGCCGAGCCGTCCTTGGGCGTGATGGTGATGTCGGCCTTCGACGACTTCTTCGCCGCGGCCTCGTCCGCCTGGGCCTGCGAGCTCTGGCCGCTACCGGACGCCTTGTCGTCGCTCCCGGAACACGCCGTGAGCACCAGTACACCGCCGAGCAGTGCGGACGCGGCCACCAGGCCCTTGCGCCGCTTACTGTCCGTCATCACACGCTTCTCCATCGTTGCCGAGTCCACGAACACACCGAGAGTCCCCGTCAGGAAGTCCCAACGCTGCGGATGCGTCGTCCCGTTCCACATTCTTCGGATCTGTGGGACACGCCACGCCCACAGGGGCGGCCGGTGCGGGAGGGACCGGTCCGCGCGCCTCCTGAGACGACGAAACCCCGGACGGCGGTTGCCGCCCGGGGTCACCGGTTCCCCGGATCGCTCAGTCGATGCCGCCCTCTTCGTCGTCCTCGCCATCATCCTCGTCGAGATCCCAGTCCGGCGAATCGGGATCGTAGGAAATCCGCTCGCTGGACCACGAGGCCTGCTGGAGCTCGACCCCGGGCACCTCGCTGACCAGGTCGAACGGATCGACGAGATAGGCGAGCGCCTCGGCGGTGTCTTCCGTCACAGCGGCCTCGGCCTGGGTCCGCTCCTCGCCGGGCAGGTCGGGATCCCCGGCGATCCGGCGCAACGCGGCCTTGGTGAGTTCACCGGCGTCCTCCACTTCGAGGACCAGCTCCACCCGAAGCCGCACAAAACGTGATGTCTCTGGAGTGCTCATGGCGGGAGCGTACGACCGAAACCTCCCGTGACTTTCCCGTGACCCGCGATTTTCACTAACATCGGCCCACACGGCCAATTCGCCAGCGTCACAAGGGGGATCGATATTCCGTGTCATCCGCTCGCCGCCCGTTGCTGACCGCCACCGCCGCAGGCACGCTCCTGTGCGCACTGTGGTTCGTCCCGTCCGCCCACGCGTCGCAGGACGCCCCGGCGAGAACCGGCACGTCGGAGAGTACGGCGACCCGGGTCACCCAGCAGGCGAGGGCGCTGTCCGAGGCCACCTCCGAGGCGACCGGGGACGCCACCCACCTCGCCGACACCGGCAGCCCGGACACCACGCCGTACGTCGTCGGCGGCACCCTCTTCCTCGCCGTCGGCGCGGGCTTCGTGGTGTATTCGGTCCGCCGGGAACGCCTGGAGTTCTAAACAACTTGACCGGTCCTTGACCGAAGACTCACAGTCCTCTCATGAAGAGATCATCGGGCGTGCGGACCTGCGCCCTCACCGTCGGCGGCGCGCTGTCCCTCGCCCTCATCACGGGCTGCTCCGACGGGAGTTCCACGGACCCCAAGGGCACCGCGCGGGAGGCGTCCGCCGTCAGGGCGCTGAGCACCGGGGAGTTGAAGCAGCGGATCCTCGCGCAGGGCGAGGTGGACGGCTACAAGGTCAACGCGATCGGCGAGGCCGCGCACCGCACCACCGTCAAGTCGAGCGACGACAAGTGCCGTCCGCTGGCCTACGTCCTCACCGGCCTCGCCCCGGCCGACCCGGCGACCGAGATCGGCCGCACGGTACGCGAGGACAAGAAGGACCCGACCGACGACGCGACCTCCCTCGACGACATGGCCGACGGCAAGTTCGAGAGCGCGCTCAAGGACTCCCTGAACCTGGACATCACCTCGCTCGACCTGTCGTCGTACGACGGCGACGGCGCCCAGCAGGCCCTGCGGGCCGTCTCGACCGCCCTCGAGAGCTGCGCGGCAGGCTTCACGGGCGGCGCCTCCGGCGACGAGCAGAAGGTCACGAAGGTGACACCGACCAAGGCGTCCGGCTCGGGCGACGAGTCGGTCGCCTTCACCGCCACCACCGACATGGACGGCGACAAGGGCCCCCTGCACGCCGAGGTCGTCCGCCACGGCAACACGGTCGCCACGTACTTCACGATGAACATCGGCGCGATGATGACCGGCAAGACCTACACGGTCCCACCGGCCGTGATCAAGGCCCAGTCGGCGAAGCTGAACTGACCGGTTTTCCGAAGGGGCGCTCACCGGAGCGCCCCTTAGGGGCGCGGGGCTGTACCTATACGCGGCTGCCGCCGCGTGGGCGCGACCGGCCCCCACGCGCCCGCAGCCGACGAACTACCGCAGCGGCCCGGTCACCGTCTCCGCCGCAGCCACAACTCCCCCGCCCCGCACGAACTCCTCTGCCGCGGCGAGGTCGGGCGCCAGGAACCGGTCCGGCCCGGGCCCCCGCACCCCCGCCGAGCGCACCGCGTCGATCACCGCCCGGGACGCCGGCGCCGGCTCCAGCCCCTCCCGCAACTCGACGGCCCGGCCGGCCGCATACAGCTCGACGGCGATGATCCGCGTCAGATTCCCCACGGCCGTCCGCAGCTTGCGCGCCGCCGACCACCCCATCGACACGTGGTCCTCCTGCATCGCCGAGGACGGGATCGAGTCGGCCGACGCCGGAACGGCGAGCCGCTTCAACTCGCTGACCAGCGCCGCCTGCGTGTACTGGGCGATCATCAGCCCCGAGTCGACGCCCGCGTCGTCCGCGAGGAACGGCGGCAGCCCGTGGCTGCGGTTCTTGTCCAGCAGCCGGTCCGTGCGCCGCTCGGCGATCGACCCGAGGTCGGCCACCGCGATCGCGAGGAAGTCGAGGACGTAGGCGACCGGCGCGCCATGGAAGTTGCCGTTGGACTCGACACGGCCTCCCCCAGAGCCGAAAGCCTGGGAGGTGCCCCCAGGCAGCACGACCGGGTTGTCGACGGCCGACGCCAGCTCCCGCTCGGCGACCAGCCGCGCGTGCGCGAGCGTGTCCCGCCCGGCCCCGGCGACCTGCGGAGCACACCGCACCGAGTACGCGTCCTGGACGCGCGGCGCGTCGTCCTGGTGGTGCCCGGTCAGCTGGGAGCCCTGGAGAACGGCGAGCATGTTGGCGGCGCTGTCGCCCTGCCCCGGGTGCGGCCGGATGGCGTGCAGCTCGGGCGCGAGCACCCTGTCCGTGCCGAGCAGCGCCTCCAGGCTCAACGCGGCGGTGACGTCGGCCGACTTGTAGAGCATGTCGAGGTCGGCGAGGGCCATGACCAGCATGCCGAGCATGCCGTCGGTGCCGTTGAGAAGGGCAAGACCCTCCTTCTCGCGCAGTTCGACGGGGGCGATCCCGTGCTCGGCGAGCAGCTCACCGGCGGGCCGTACGACCCCGTCGGGGCCCTCGGCGTCGCCCTCGCCCATCAGGGTGAGGGCGCAGTGGGAGAGCGGGGCCAGGTCCCCGGAGCAGCCCAGGGAGCCGTACTCGTGCACGACCGGGGTGATGCCGGCGTTCAGCACATCGGCCATGGTCTGCGCGACCTCGGGACGCACACCGGTGTGCCCGGAGCAGACGGTCTTCAGCCGCAGGAACATCAGGGCCCGTACGACCTCGCGCTCCACCCGGGGCCCCATGCCGGCCGCGTGCGAGCGGACGATGTTGCGCTGCAGCTGGGCCCGCAGCTCCGGGCTGATGTGCCGGGTCGCCAGGGCGCCGAAGCCGGTGCTGACGCCGTAGACCGGGTCCGGCTTGGCCGCCAGCGCGTCCACGATCTCGCGGGCCGCCGCGAGGGCCGCGACCGCTTCCGCGGACAGTTCGATCCGGGCGCCGCCGCGCGCCACGGCAAGAACGTCGGACGCGGTGACACCGGACGTCCCCACCACCACAGTGTGCATATCCATATTCAGGAGCGTACGCAGTGAATGCAGCCGCTGTCACTAGTGGGGCATGGGGTTGCCCCTTACTTGTACGTCACAGCCCCCGGCGTCCGCGGAAGCTCCGCCGCTCCGCCCGCTCCGGCGGCGGCGCGTCGGCCAGCCGCACCACGGGGTCGTCCGGCCCCTCCCGCCCGGCCACCACCGGCCGCTCGGCGCGCAGCGCCTTGGCCCGGTACTGGGCCGCGTCGGCGAGCCGGAACAGCCGACGGCCGGAGCGCACGGGACCGATCGGGTCCGCGGTCGAGGCGACCCCGCACGCGACCCCCTCGCCCAGCTCCAACTCACCTGCCCTGCGGCAGAGTTCACCGGCCGCCTTGACCACGTCGTCGGCGGGCGGGCCCACCGCCAGCAGACAGAACTCGTCCCCGCCGAGCCGCGCGGCCAGCGCGCCCGGAAGCATCGCCCCGCACAGCGACAGCACCGAGCCGAAGCGCTCCAGGAGGCGGTCGCCGACGGCGTGCCCGCAGGTGTCGTTGACCTTCTTCAGCCCGTTGAGGTCGCAGACGACCAGGCTGACCACGACCCCTTCCGCGCGGTGCTGCTCGACCGCCTCGTCGAGCCGTACGTCGACGGCACGGCGGTTGGCGAGCCCGGTGAGGGCGTCGGTGTACGCGAGCCGGCGGGCCTCCTCCAGCCGCTCGGTCTGCGCGATCCCGGCGGCGACGACGGAGGCGAGGACGGTGGCGAAGTCGGCGTCGGCGCGGCCGAAGACGGGCGCGCGGACGGCGCGGGCCACGTACAGCTCACCCCAGGCCCTGCCGTGCAGCACGACCGGGGCGACCAGGCAGCAGCCGCGGCCCCGGCGGCGCAGGGCGTCGACACGGCGGTGGGAGTAACCGGGGCGGCCGGCGGCGGGACCCTCGGCCGTCTCGACCCAGGCGTTGGGGCCGCCGCCGCCCGCCCAGCGTTCGTGCAGGAACTCGGTGATCTCCGGGAACTGGTGCACCGGATAGGCCTCGGCCTCCGGGAACTCCTCCTCGTCGGGGGCGCGCTCCCCGACGTTCACGAGGACCCGGAGCCGGCCGAGCTCGCGCTCCCAGACGGAGAGCGCGGCGAAGCTGCCGTCCAGCGCACGGCAGGCGCCGGTCGCGGCGGCGTGCCAGCACTCACGCGGGGTGTGAGCCGCGGCCATGCCCTGCGCTAGCGCCACGACGGCGGCGAGCCGGTTGTCCTCACCCATTACTCCAGGTTAGGGAGTATTTGATGCATTCGGGACGTTGGTGCGGCGAACAGGTGTTGCGACGACCGGTCTCGTCGCGGACCGCGAGCCGGTGGGGGTTGCTCGCGCAGTTCCCCGCGCCCCTTACGGGGCACGACTCAGCCGCGGCACCCGGCCGGCGCCGGTGAGCGTCCCCACCTCCCGGCCCCACCCACCCGCACGTCACTCCCCCGGCCACTCCGGCGGACGCTTCTCGTTGAACGCGGCGACCCCCTCCGCCCGGTCCCCCGAGAACGCCACCGTCCGCCATGCCGCGTCCTCCACCTCCAGCCCCGTCCGCAGATCCAGCCCGTGCCCGAGCCGCAACGCCCGCTTCGCCGCCCGCAGCCCCACCGGCGAGTTCGCCGCCATCCGCGCCGCCAGCTCCAGCGCCGCCTCCCGGTCCTGCCCCGCCTCCACCAGCTCGTCGACCAGACCCAGCGCACGCGCCTCCGGCGCCGCCACCCGCCGCGCCGAGAAGATCAGCTCGGCCGCGCGGGCCGCCCCCACCCGGCGCGGCAGCAGCTGCGTACCGCCGCCGCCCGGGATCACGCCCACCGACACCTCGGGCAGGCCCACCACGGCCGTGCCGTCGGCCACGATCACGTCGCAGGACAGGGCCAGTTCGAAGCCCCCGCCGAGCGCGTAACCGTGCACGGCGGCGATCGTCGGCATCGGCAGCTCCAGCACACCGGTGTACGCCCCGCGCGACAGCGGCCGTGACCTGAGCAGCTCCGCGTCGGTCATCGCGTTGCGCTCCTTCAGGTCGGCGCCGACGCAGAACGCCCGCTCGTGCGAGGAGGTCAGCACGACCACCCGGACATCCCGGTCGGCGCCCAGCGCGGCGCACGCGGCCACGATCGAACGCGCCATCTCCGCCGACACCGCGTTCATGGCCTTGGGCCGGTCCAGCACCAGCTCCGTGACGTGGCCGTGCCGTCGTACCAGCACGAACTCCCCGAACCGCTCCTCGCTCACGACACACCCTCCGGTTAACGCGAGTTAACAGCCTGACCCCGATCATCCCAGCCGAGTTGCGAACGGGAAAGGCCGGCCGCCCGGTTCCCGCACCCACCCCCGGCAACCCGTTCGAGTGACATCCCGCCCAAGTCACGCCTCACCGCCCAGGGGAGCGCATAACGTGCGCTCGCCATGCGCACCGGGGGCGCGAGGGCATCGGGAGGGATCGTGATGACCCAGTCGTCGACACAGCCGACGCGAGAAACCGACCTCACGGCCGCAGAGCCGACGCCGGACGCGGACACCACGCCGCCGTCCGCCGCCCACCCCACCCCGACGCCTACCGCGCGCACCGCCCCGACACCCGCCACCCACCCCGCCCCGACGCCTACCGCGCGCATCGCCCCCGCCGGCCCGCGCCTGTTCGTCCCCCACCCCCGAGGCCGGCACCGCCGCCCCCGGCCGCGCAGGGTCCTGCTCGTCGTGGGCGGGATCGCGCTGGCCGCCGGGGCCCTGAGCCTCGTCCGGGTGAGCGTGGGTCCCGGCGCCGGCGCACCCGGCGCCGCGGAGGCGGAACCGGGGCCCGGTCCGGACGCCGGGGCGGGCCGGTCGACCCCCGCCGCCGCCACGGTCGCCACCGCCACCACCATCCCCCGGCCGAGCCTCTCGCCGGCCTCGGCGACGGACGGGGCGAGCCCGGCACCGACGACGACCTCCACCGTCGTACCCCTCCCGGCCACGACTCCCCCGGGCCCGCCCGCCGCGCCGGGCACGACCACCATCCCCGAGTCCCCCGCCCCCCGGGCTCCCTCGGCCACCCCACGCCCCGCCTCTACCCCGCCCCGGAACACACCCGCCCCCACCCCCACACCGCAGCCCTCCGCCCCCGGCCTGCCGGGCCTCTGCGTCCCGATCATCGGCCTGTGCGTCGACGCGGCGGGAACACCAGGCGGCTGACGTCGACTTCACCGCGGACACAGCAGACACAGCGGGAACAGTGCGAACAGTGCGAACAGCGGAAGCCTCCGCCACAGCAGGTCGGACGGCAGACCGGCAGCAGGGGCAGTAGCGGCCTACGCGGGCGGGACCGCCCCGTCCCGGCGGGTGAGCAGCCAGGGTTCCACGACCCCCAGGCCACGCACCGGGCGCTGCCACATCGGCTGGAGGGCGAAGCGGTACACGGGGGGCTCCTCGCCCTCCTTCTCGGCGGTCGCCGCCTCCTCCGCCGCGGCGGCCTCCGAGGCCGGCGCCTCCCCGACCCGGATCAGCTCCTCCGCGAACGCGCTGTCGACGAGCACGGCGTCGCGCGGGGCTATCGAGGTGAGGCGGGAGGCGAGGTTCACGGTCGTACCGAAGACATCGCCCATTCGGGTGGTGACCGTGCCGAAGGCCATGCCGACGCGGAGCTCCGGCATCGTCTCGTCGTTCGCCATGGTCTCGACGAGGCGCAGCGCGATGTCGGCGGCGACCCCGGCGTCGTCGGCCGCGTACAGGACCTCGTCGCCGAGGGTCTTGATGAGCCGGCCGCCGCGGGCCGCCACCAGGTCGGCGGCGGTGGTCTCGAAGGCCTCGACCAGCTCGCCGAGTTCCTCCTCCTCCATGCGCCGGGTCAGCCGGGTGAACCCGACGAGGTCGGCGAAGCCGACGGCGAGGCGGCGGTCGACCATCTCCTCGTCGTCGGTGGCCTGCACGACCCGGCCGGCCGAGGCGGCGAGCTGGCGGCGCCAGACGTAGACGAGGAACTCCTCCAGCTCGGGCAGGAGCAGTTCGACGATCGGGTACGTGACCTCGGTGCGGGTCATGCCCGGCTCGGGCGGCTCGGTCAGGCCCTCCAGGAAGGAATCCATCTGCCACTCGGCCAGACGGGCGGTGGTCTGCCCCGTGGACCGCGCCACCTGCACGGCCATGGCCTCGCTGAGCAGCCCCGCCTCGACGAGGCCGGCGAGCCGGCGCAGGGCCAGTACGTCGGCCTCCGTCAGCGCCTTGGCCTGGCCGATGTCGGCGAAGCCCATCGCCCGCCAGAACCGCGACGCCAGCTCCATGGAGACACCGGCGCTGCGGGCCGCCTGGAAGGGCGTGTAGCGGCGCTCGGCCCCGAGGATCAGGCCTTCGAGACGCAGCGCGAGGGGGTCCTCGCCGGAGTCGGCGGCGTCCGCGCCCGCGCCGGAGCCCGTGTCGTCGACGGTCACGCCTGCTGCCCTTCCGATCTACCGCGGTCGCATACCGACCAGGCTCAACTCTACGGCAGCTGTGCGGTAGCTCACTTCGTGAGGAAAGCCGACATCGAGGTGGTGAGGGGTCCAGTTTCGAGTGCGGGCCACTGGGGGTTTCTCGCGCAGTTCCCCGCGCCCCTCACGGGGCCACCCAGCCGCCGGCAGGCACTCCACCGCAGGCCGGTGGGGGTTGCCCGCACAGTTCCCCGCGCCCCCTGCGGGGCGCTTCACAGCTGCCCGCAGGCGCTCTGCCGCGGGACGGTGGGGGCTGAGCGCGCAGTTCCCCGCGCCCCTTGCGGGGCTTCTTGGCTGCGGGCAGGCGTGCCGCAGGGCGGCACGGGTGGGCGCGGCGGCACCCTGCAAGCGCCGGTAAGCGAACCCGGCCCCCGGGCTCACGCCGGGCGCAGGTGCACGATGTCGCCTGCGCCCACCGGCTCCTGGACCCCCTCCTTCGTGGCGATCACCAGCCGTCCGTCGCCGTCGATCGCCACCGCCTCCCCGACCAGCTCCCGGTCCCCGGGCAGCTCCGCCCGTACCGTCCGCCCCAGCGTCGCGCAGCCCGCCGCGTACGCCTCCTGGAGCCCGCTCGCGCCCGGATCGCCGCCTGCCTCGCGCCAGCGCCCGTACCAGTCCTCCAGGGACCGCAGAACGGCCCTCAGCAGCGTCTCCCGGTCGGTGCTCACCGCTCCGGCCAGCGCCAGCGAAGCGGCCTGCGGCACCGGCAGTTCCGCCGCGCGGAGCGTGACGTTGATGCCGACGCCGACCACCACCCCGTCCTCGCCGGCCCGCTCCGCGAGGATGCCCCCGGCCTTGCGCTCCTCGTGACCGACGGTGACGAGGAGGTCGTTCGGCCACTTCAGCGCCGTGTCGACGCCCGCGCCCCGCGCCAGCCCCGTCGCCACCGCCACCCCCGTGAGCAGCGGCAGCCAGCCCCAGCGGGCCACCGGCACCTCGGCCGGCTTCAGCAGCACCGAGAAGAACAGGCCCGAGCGGGCCGGCGCCGTCCACTGCCGGTCCAGCCGGCCCCGCCCCGCCGTCTGCTCCTCGGCGACCAGCACCGCGCCCTCGTCGGCGTCCCCCGCGACGGCCCGGGCCACGAGGTCGGAGTTGGTGGAGCCGGTGCGGTCCACGACCTCGATGCCGGTGTAGAGGCCCTGGCCGCCGTCCCGCACCAGGGCCCTGCGCAGCCCGGCCCCGTTCAGCGGTGGACGGTCCAGGTCGGACCAACGATTGTTGTTCGCGTCTGCTGCGTCTCGCGGCGTCATGCAAGCCACCCTAGGTGTGTTGTACGCCGCACTGCCGTTTGGTAGGCGCCCCACTACGCTACGGATGAGTAACCGTCCCCCCTTTTGAGCAGGCAGGGAGCCGCATCCCGATGTCCGAGCCGGAAGAGATCGACATTCACACGACCGCGGGGAAGCTCGCGGATCTCCAGCGCCGTGTCCACGAAGCGACACACGCCGGTTCGGAGCGCGCCGTAGAAAAGCAGCACGCCAAGGGCAAGCTGACGGCCCGTGAGCGGATCGAGCTGCTCCTCGACGAGGGCTCCTTCATCGAGCTGGACGAGTTCGCCCGGCACCGCTCCACCAACTTCGGCCTGGAGAACAACCGCCCCTACGGCGACGGCGTCGTCACCGGCTACGGCACGGTCGACGGCCGTCCTGTCGCCGTCTTCTCCCAGGACTTCACCGTCTTCGGCGGCGCCCTCGGCGAGGTCTACGGCCAGAAGATCGTCAAGGTCATGGACTTCGCCCTGAAGACCGGCTGCCCGGTCATCGGCATCAACGACTCCGGCGGCGCCCGCATCCAGGAAGGCGTCGCCTCCCTCGGTGCCTACGGTGAGATCTTCCGCCGCAACACCCACGCGAGCGGCGTGATCCCGCAGATCAGCCTTGTCGTCGGCCCCTGCGCCGGCGGCGCCGTGTACTCGCCGGCCATCACCGACTTCACGGTCATGGTCGACCAGACGTCCCACATGTTCATCACGGGCCCTGACGTCATCAAGACGGTCACCGGCGAGGACGTCGGCTTCGAGGAGCTGGGCGGCGCCCGGACCCACAACTCCGTGTCCGGCGTGGCCCACCACATGGCCGGCGACGAGAAGGACGCCGTCGAGTACGTCAAGCAGCTGCTGTCGTACCTGCCGTCGAACAACCTCTCCGAGCCCCCGGTCTTCCCCGAGGAGGCCGACCTCGCCGTCACCGACGAGGACCGCGAGCTGGACACCCTGGTCCCGGACAGCGCCAACCAGCCGTACGACATCCACACGGTGATCGAACACGTCGTCGACGACGGCGAGTTCTTCGAGACGCAGGCCCTGTTCGCCCCGAACATCGTCACCGGCTTCGGCCGCGTGGAAGGCCACCCGGTCGGCGTCGTCGCCAACCAGCCGATGCAGTTCGCCGGCTGCCTGGACATCAAGGCGAGCGAGAAGGCCTCCCGCTTCGTCCGCACCTGCGACGCCTTCAACGTCCCGGTCATCACCTTCGTCGACGTCCCCGGCTTCCTGCCCGGCGTCGACCAGGAGCACGACGGCATCATCCGCCGCGGCGCCAAGCTGATCTACGCCTACGCCGAGGCCACCGTCCCCCTCATCACCGTCATCACCCGCAAGGCCTTCGGCGGCGCCTACGACGTCATGGGCTCCAAGCACCTGGGCGCCGACCTCAACCTCGCCTGGCCCACCGCCCAGATCGCCGTCATGGGCGCCCAGGGCGCCGTCAACATCCTGCACCGCCGCACCATCGCGGAGGCGGAGGCCTCAGGAGAGGGCGAGGCCACCCGGGCCCGGCTGATCCGGGAGTACGAGGACACCCTCCTCAACCCCTACACGGCGGCCGAACGCGGCTACATCGACGCCGTCATCATGCCCTCGGACACCCGCCGCCACGTCGTACGGGGCCTGCGTCAGCTCCGTACCAAGCGCGAGTCCCTGCCCCCGAAGAAGCACGGCAACATCCCCCTCTAAGGAGCCGCTGTGACGATCAAGGTCATACGGGGCAACCCGACCCCGGAGGAACTGGCCGCCGCCCTGGCGGTCGTCAGGGCACGCGCGGCGGCAATGGCGGCAGCCGTCCCCGACCACGCCCCGGGCACGAAGGACGCCTGGTCCGACCCGTCCCGCATCGCCCGCCAACGCCTCCCCCAGCCGAGCGACAACGCCTGGACCCGCACCTACTGGCCGAGCTGAGTCCACCCACCCTCCTGGGGGCGCGGGGCTGTATCCGTTTGCGGCTCCGCCGCGCGGGCGCACGTAAGCGGAACCCCGAGCACCAATCTGAGTACCCCTACTCAGGCGCCCGAGGTCGGCCAAGCCCCACGCTGGTGACATGCTGTGGTCGGACCCCGAAGACGAGCCGCCGAAGGACCTGCAGGACATGCAGAACACCCTCCGGCGGCTCGGCGTCTTCCTGGCCCTGGTCATGATCGTCCTGATGATCGTGCTCGGCGTGAGGTGAGCAACCCCCTGTCGGCCCACCCCGATACGCTGCCCCCATGCGCAGACTCGTCCTCGCCTCCCAGTCCCCCGCCCGGCTGAACCTCCTGCGCCAGGCAGGCCTCGCCCCCGAGGTGATCGTCAGCGGCGTCGACGAGGACGCCGTCACCGCCCCCACCCCGGCCGACCTGGCCCTCGCCCTCGCCGAGGCCAAGGCCTCCGTCGTCGCCGCCCGCCCCGACGTCCAGGGCGCGATCGTCATCGGCTGCGACTCCGTGCTGGACCTCGACGGCCAGGCCCTCGGCAAGCCGGGCGACGCCGAGGAGGCCACCGCCCGCTGGAAGTCGATGCGCGGCCGGGCCGGCACCCTCCAGACCGGGCACTGCGTCTGGGACACGGCGAGCAAGCGCTGGGTGTCGGCGACCGCGTCCACGGTCGTACGGTTCGGCGAGCCCACCGACGAGGAGATCGCCGCGTACGTCGCCACGGGCGAACCGCTCTACGTGGCGGGAGCGTTCACCCTGGACGGCCGCAGCGCGCCGTTCATCGAGGGCATCGACGGCGACCACGGCAACGTGATCGGCATCAGCCTGCCCCTGGTCCGCCGGCTGCTCGCGGAGCTCGGCGTCGGCATCACGGAGTTGTGGGCGCCGGCGGAGTGAACGGCCCCGCGGGCGGCGTGTCGTTCCTGGCCTCCGCCCCCGGTCCCGCCGCCGGCTCCGGCTCCTCGGCGCTCGCTGGTCCGGAACCGCCCTCGCCGCCGCCGTCGGCCTCCGTACCCGCCCCGCCGGCCCCGTCCACCCGGTCGTACGTCATGAGGAGCAGGACGACGAGGGCGAGGACGATCACCATGTACAGGAACGCCCGCCAGCCGATCAGCCCCCAGGACACGGCACCCAGGAGGGCGTGCACGACCGCCACGCTGATCAGCAGCACCCGGCCGAGGCCGGCGGGCGGCCGGTTGCGGACGGCGACCAGGAGGGCCACCAGGCCGCACAGGGCGAAGTACAGGCCGAAGACCACGGCACCGGCCTTCGCGGACATCGACATCCGGTCCGGGTCGAGGCCGGCCAGGGACATGTCCTGGCGGTCGACGACCACCCCCATGAACCAGTTGAGCGCGGCGATGCCGAATGCCTCGGCGAAGAGTATGACCGCCACGACCCACGCCACCGGTCTGCGCACCACCGGTCCCCACCCACTTTCGTTCACGGCTCGACCGCTCGGCCCAGCCGGTGTTACTTGAAGTTCGTTCAAGACATCGCGAACGCTACTAACGGGTAAACCGCGGGACAAGGGGCCGGTCGGCAGCAAAGAAACGTTGGGCCATTCGTAGGGACTCAACAAAGAAACGGAGTGGGGCGCGGCACGCTCTCACAGAGACCTTGACCACATGACGGGGCTAGGGTTTCCCGAAGGAGTCCTGCGTACCGAGGTGCGACAAGGGATTTCCCGGGTCGGGTGACTCTCGCATCACGCTCCGTGTGGGCAAGGTCACCACTGGGGACGGGTCGAAGTGCCGTGTCGGCAGTCCCTAAACTCGGCTTGTTTCAAGGAGGGAGCCTCAATCGTGCGCAAGGTGCTCATCGCCAACCGTGGCGAAATCGCTGTCCGCGTGGCCCGGGCCTGCCGGGACGCCGGGATCGCGAGCGTGGCCGTCTACGCGGATCCGGACCGGGACGCTCTGCACGTCCGCGCCGCGGATGAGGCGTTCGCCCTGGGCGGTGACACCCCCGCCACCAGCTACCTGGACATCTCCAAGGTCCTCAACGCCGCCCGCGAAGCAGGCGCGGACGCCGTCCACCCGGGCTACGGCTTCCTCTCCGAGAACGCGGAGTTCGCGCAGGCGGTCCTGGACGCGGGCCTGACCTGGATCGGTCCGCCCCCGCAGGCCATCCGCGACCTCGGCGACAAGGTGGCCGCCCGGCACATCGCCCAGCGCGCCGGTGCCCCGCTGGTGGCCGGCACCCCGGACCCGGTGAACGGCGCCGACGAGGTCGTGGCCTTCGCCGAGGAGCACGGCCTGCCGATCGCCATCAAGGCGGCCTTCGGCGGCGGCGGGCGCGGGCTGAAGGTCGCCCGGACCCTCGAAGAGGTCCCGGAGCTGTACGACTCGGCCGTCCGTGAGGCCGTCGCCGCCTTCGGACGCGGCGAGTGCTTCGTGGAGCGCTACCTGGACCGCCCCCGGCACGTGGAGACCCAGTGCCTGGCCGACACCCACGGCAACGTGGTGGTCGTCTCCACCCGTGACTGCTCGCTCCAGCGCCGCCACCAGAAGCTGGTCGAGGAGGCCCCCGCGCCGTTCCTCTCCGAGGCCCAGGTCGCCGAGCTGTACCGCGCCTCCAAGGCCATCCTCAAGGAGGCCGGCTACGTCGGCGCGGGCACCTGCGAGTTCCTCGTCGGGCAGGACGGCACGATCTCCTTCCTGGAGGTCAACACCCGTCTCCAGGTCGAGCACCCGGTGACCGAGGAGGTCGCCGGCATCGACCTGGTCCGCGAGATGTTCCGCATCGCCGACGGCGAGGCGCTCGGCTACGACGACCCGGAGCTGCGCGGTCATTCGTTCGAGTTCCGCATCAACGGCGAGGACCCGGGCCGCAACTTCCTGCCAGCGCCCGGCACGGTCACCCGCTTCGACGCCCCCTCGGGCCCCGGCGTCCGCCTCGACGCGGGCGTGGAGGCCGGCTCGGTCATCGGCCCCGCCTGGGACTCGCTGCTGGCCAAGCTGGTCGTCACCGGCCGCACCCGCGCGGAGGCCCTGCAGCGGGCCGCCCGTGCCCTGGACGAGTTCCAGGTCGAGGGCATGGCCACGGCGATCCCGTTCCACCGCGTCGTCGTCCGCGACCCGGCGTTCGCCCCCGAGCTGACCGGCTCCGAGGACCCCTTCACGGTCCACACCCGCTGGATCGAGACCGAGTTCGTCAACGAGATCAAGCCCTTCACCGCCCCGGCCGACGCCGAGGCCGAGGAGGAGACCGGCCGTGAGACGGTCGTCGTCGAGGTCGGCGGCAAGCGCCTGGAGGTCTCCCTCCCGGCGTCCCTGGGCATGACCCTGGCCCGCACCGGCCTCGCCGCCGGCGCCAAGCCGAAGCGCCGCGCCGCCAAGAAGTCCGGCCCGGCCGCCTCCGGCGACACCCTCGCCTCGCCCATGCAGGGCACGATCGTCAAGGTCGCGGTCGAGGAGGGCCAGGAGGTCAAGGAGGGCGACCTGATCGTCGTGCTCGAAGCGATGAAGATGGAGCAGCCGCTCAACGCGCACAAGGCCGGCACCGTCAAGGGCCTTGCCGCCGAGGTCGGTGCGTCCCTCACCTCGGGCGCCGTGATCTGCGAGATCAAGGACTGACGCCACCCCGCACCGCACCGCCCGGCGAACATCACCCGTTCGCCGGGCACCCGGCTCTCCGGACGGTTTTCCGCACCGGAGGCCGTGCCGCGCCAGGGGATTCAGGCGTCAGCAACCCAGGAGTGCCGGGGGACGGCCTGCGCGCCCCGCCACGACGGCCCCGCACACGACCCTGCCTCCCGTGCGGCGGCCGGGCACACTCACCGCCGCCGCATGTCGGCGACCCGCCCCCGCTCGCCCCCCGTCGGCTGCTCTCCCCCCAGCATCGACGTCGACCGCAGCCCCGGCCCCTGACTCCGGCGCGGCCCCGGCAGGGCGACGTCCCGACGCTGTTGATGCTGCTGCTGCCGGGCCGGGGCCTGATCACCCCCCGGGTTTCCCGACGCCCCCGCCACGGCGATCTGCACCCCCTGGTCGGCAAGGGCCTGCAACTCGGTGACGGCACGGTCGTCATGGGGCGGCGGCTCGTCCGTGACCAGCCGGGTGATGAGGTCGGTCGGCACGGTCTGGAACATGGTGTCCGTGCCGAGCTTGGTGTGGTCGGCGAGGATGACGACCTCCGCGGCGGCCTGCACCAGCGCCCGGTCGACGGACGCCGACAGCATGTTGGACGTGGACAGCCCCCGCTCTGCCGTCAGGCCGCTCCCGGACAGGAAGGCCTTCGACACGCGCAGCCCTTGCAGGGACTGCTCCGCACCGGAGCCGACGAGCGCGTAGTTGGAGCCCCGCAGGGTGCCGCCGGTCATCACGACCTCGACCCGGTTGGCATGGGCCAACGCCTGCGCCACCAGCAGTGAGTTGGTGACGACGGTCAGGCCGGGCACTCTCGCCAGCCGGCGCGCGAGTTCCTGGGTCGTGGTCCCCGCCCCGACCACGATGGCCTCGCCCTCTTCGACGAGGCCCGCGGCGAGATCGGCGATGGCCGTCTTCTCGGCGGTCGCGAGATGGGATTTCTGCGGAAAGCCGGACTCCCGCGTGAATCCGCCCGGCAGTACCGCACCGCCATGCCGGCGGTCGAGGAGTCCTTCTGCCTCCAGTGCGCGCACGTCCCGCCGTACGGTCACTTCGGAGGTCTGGACGACGCGGGCGAGCTCACGGAGCGACACGGCCCCGTTCGCTCGCACCATTTCGAGGATCAATTGGCGACGTTCTGCAGCGAACACGAAACTGACAGTAACCCCAACGACCGTCTGCTTTCAGCAGTTTGCGCCGAATAGCAGAAGTTGTTCGCACAGCAGGGTCAGGAGTGGTATAGGGCCTACCCAGCCCGACTATGCCGTACGCATGCCCGACAACTCCCCGTGACCAGCGGGGAGTCGGTTCCGGCCGTCAGGCTTCGCCGTTCACCTTCCGGGTGTGCAGCTGCCGCGCCACCTCCGCGATCGACCCCGAAAGGGAGGGGTACACGGTGAACGCGTTCGCGATCTGTTCGACCGTCAGATTGTTGTCGACGGCGATCGAGATCGGATGGATCAGCTCCGAGGCCCGCGGCGAGACGACCACGCCGCCCACCACGATCCCGGTCCCCGGCCGGCAGAACAGCTTCACGAAGCCGTCCCGGATGCCCTGCATCTTCGCGCGCGGGTTGCGCAGCAGCGGCAGCTTCACGACGCGGGCGTCGATCTTCCCGGCATCCACGTCCGCCTGCGTGTACCCCACCGTCGCGATCTCGGGATCGGTGAACACGTTCGACGACACGGTCTTCAGGTTCAGCGGGGCCACCGCGTCGCCCAGGAAGTGGTACATGGCGATCCGCCCCTGCATGGCGGCCACCGACGCGAGCGCGAAGACACCGGTCACGTCACCCGCGGCATAGACGCCCGGGGCGCTCGTCCGGCTCACCTTGTCGGTCCAGATGTGCCCGGAGTCGCGCAGCTTGACGCCGGCCTCCTCCAGCCCCAGCCCGGCGCTGTTCGGAATGGCACCGACGGCCATCAGACAGTGCGTCCCGCTGATGACCCGCCCGTCCGCGAGCGTGACCTCGACCCGGTCCCCCACCCGCTTGGCAGCAGCCGCACGCGACCGGGCCATCACGTTCATCCCGCGCCGCCGGAAGACGTCCTCCAGCACGGCGGCGGCGTCCGGGTCCTCACCGGGCAGCACGCGGTCCCGCGACGACACCAGCGTGACCTTCGAACCGAGCGCCTGGTAGGCGCCCGCGAACTCGGCGCCGGTCACGCCGGACCCGACCACGATGAGCTCCTCGGGCAGCTCGGTCAGGTCGTACACCTGCGTCCAGTTCAGGATCCGCTCGCCGTCGGGCAGGGCGTCGGGCACCTCCCGCGGATGCCCGCCGGTGGCGATGAGCACCGCGTCCGCGACCAGGGTCTCCTCGCTCCCGTCCGCGGCGCTGACGACGACCTTCCGCGACCCGTCCAGGGCCTGCATGCCCTCCAGCCGTCCCCGCCCGCGCATGACCCGCGCACCCGCACGCGTCACGGACGCGGTGATGTCATGCGACTGCGCCAGCGCCAGCCGCTTCACACGCCGGTTGACCTTCCCCAGGTCGACCCCCACCACCCGAGCGGCCTGCTCCAGCGGCGGAGTGTCGTCGGCGACGATGATCCCCAGCTCTTCGTACGACGAATCGAAGGTCGTCATGACCTCGGCCGTAGCGATAAGGGTCTTCGACGGCACGCAGTCGGTCAGCACCGACGCTCCGCCCAGACCGTCGCAGTCGACGACGGTCACCTCCGCGCCGAGCTGCGCTGCCACCAGCGCCGCTTCATAGCCGCCGGGTCCGCCACCGATGATCACGATCCGAGTCACGTACTCCATTGTCCCGCACGCCTCAAGGTGCCACTGCCCGGGGGCGCCACCCGCCGCCGCCTGGGGCAGGAGTGACACCCGGGACGGCTGCCGTACCCTCTCCCCATGTCGTCGCTCTACGCCGGGTACGCCGGCAATCTCGACGCGCGGCTGATGTCCCGCCGCGCCCCGCACTCGCCCCTGCGCGCCACCGGCTGGCTGAACGGATGGCGGCTGACCTTCGGCGGCGAGCACATGGGCTGGGAAGGCGCGCTGGCCACGATCGTCGAGGACCCGATGTCCCAGGTCTTCGTCGGCCTGTACGACATCGCCCCGATGGACGAGGAGTCCATGGACCGCTGGGAGGGCGTCGGCCTGGGCATCTACCGTCGCGCCCGGGTCCGCGTGCACACCCTGGAGGGCGAGGAGACCGCCTGGCTCTACGTCCTGGACGGCTACGAGGGCGGCCTGCCCTCGGCCCGTTACCTGGGCGAGATCGCCGACGCGGCGGAATCCGCGGGCGCCCCACACGATTACGTGATGGAACTGCGCAAGCGGCCCTGCTGAGGACGCCCGCCCGTAGAATTGACCGGACCCGACAGAGGAACCGGAGGCCGCCATGACCGGCAGGAATGCCTACACCGTGTACTACACCGAGCAGGCGGCGGCGGCCAGGGACCGGCTCGAAGAACCGCAGCGTGCCGCGTTCGACAAGGGCATCATGATGCTCGCCCAGGACCCGTTCCCCGAACTGTCCCGGCCCATAAGCTCCACGGGAGACGACCGGACCATCCGGCTGACGCAGACCATCCTCATCGAGTACACCGTGAGCGTGGGCCGTCTGCTGATCTTCATCATCGAGGTCTTCAACGACAAGGACATCTTCGTCCCGGGCGACTGAGCCACCCCCGCACGCCGCACAGACCCCCCACAGCCGCCCCAAAGGTTCCTCCGGTCACCCCCTTCGTCGGAAACGACAAGACAACGATCGCAATCCCATGAGCTCCGTCATCTACGCGCGTAGGCCCAGACCAGCTACTCTCATCCGCGTGAACGCATCTCTTCTTCCGGACGACATCCAGGGCGACCCCCACGCCGCCGCCGACGCAGCCGCCGCCCGCCTGCGCGAACTCACCGGCGCCGACACCCACGACGTCGCCCTCGTGATGGGCTCCGGCTGGGCGCCGGCCGTCGACGCCCTGGGCGCTCCCGACGCCGAGTTCCAGGTCACCGAGCTGCCCGGCTTCCCGCCGCCGGCCGTGGCGGGACACGGCGGCAAGATCCGCTCGTACGCCTCCGGCGACAAGCGCGCGCTGGTCTTCCTGGGCCGGACGCACTACTACGAGGGCCGGGGCGTCGCCGCCGTCGCCCACGGCGTCCGTACCGCCGTGGCCGCCGGCTGCAAGACGATCATCCTGACCAACGGCTGCGGCGGCCTGCGCGAGGGCATGCGTCCCGGCCAGCCGGTGCTCATCAGCGACCACATCAACCTGACGGCGACCTCTCCCATCATCGGCGCCAACTTCGTCGACCTCACCGACCTCTACTCCCCCCGTCTGCGCGCCCTGTGCAAGGAGATCGACCCCAGCCTCGAAGAGGGCGTCTACGCGCAGTTCCCCGGCCCGCACTACGAGACGCCGGCCGAGATCCGGATGGCCCGGGTGATCGGGGCGGACCTGGTGGGCATGTCGACGGTGCTGGAGGCGATCGCTGCGCGCGAGGCGGGCGCGGAGGTGCTGGGCATCTCGCTGGTGACCAACCTCGCCGCGGGCATGACGGGCGAGCCCCTCAACCACGAGGAGGTCCTCCAGGCGGGCCGCGACTCGGCGGCACGCATGGGCGAGCTGCTGGCGCAGGTGCTCCGCAGGATCTGAGGACGCCGTCCGGGCTGCCCCGCGGGGTCCGTCGGCGTCCGCGGGCCCACCGTGGCCACTCGCGCAGTTCCCCGCGCCCCTTACGGGGCGCTCCAGCACCCACCGACACCCAGAAAAGCCCCGGCCCGCCACAGCCACCCCCACCGAACGAGACGTTGCAGTCACCCCAGCCGAACGGGATATTGCAGCCACCCCCACCGAATGGGACGTTGCAGTCACCCCAGCCGAACGGGATATTGCAGCCACCCCCACCGAATGGGGCGGTGCAGGCGCCCCCGCCGAACGGGACGTTGCAGGCGCCCGCGGCGGGAAGGGGACGGGGTGGGGAGTTCCCGCCCGCAGTGGCCGGCGTTGGTCGGCCCGTACCGCACGAGAGACAGCACCGCCGGTCCGAGGACGGGGACTTCCCGCCCCGGCACCGACCCAGAACCACCCGTAGGCGCTACGCGCACCCCCGCCGAAGCAGCACAGGCGCCGCAGGCACACCACGAGAGGTTGGACGACGACCGTGCACGACGATCTCATCGCCCGGGCCCGAGCCTGGCAGACCGAGGACCCCGACCCGGAGACCCGCGACGAGCTCGCCAAGCTCATCGAGGCCGGCGACCTCACCGAACTGTCGGCCCGCTTCAGCGGCACCCTCCAGTTCGGCACCGCAGGCCTCCGCGGCGAACTCGGCGCCGGCCCCATGCGCATGAACCGCTCCGTCGTCATCCGCGCCGCCGCCGGCCTCGCCGCCTACCTGAAGGCCCACGGCCAGGGCACCGGCACCGTCGTCGTCGGCTACGACGCCCGCCACAAGTCCGCCGACTTCGCCCGCGACACCGCCGCGGTCATGACCGGCGCCGGCCTGAAGGCCGTCGTACTCCCCCGCCCCCTCCCCACCCCCGTCCTCGCCTTCGCCATACGGCACCTCGGCGCGGTCGCCGGCGTGGAGGTCACCGCCAGCCACAACCCGCCCCGCGACAACGGCTACAAGGTCTACCTGGGCGACGGCTCCCAGATCGTCCCGCCCGCCGACGCGGAGATCGCCGCCGAGATCGAGGCCGTCACCACCCTCCACGACGTCCCCCGCCCCGACACCGGCTGGGAAACCCTCGACGACACCGTCCTGGAGGCCTACCTGGCCCGCACGGACGCCGTCCTGTCCCCCGCCTCCCCCCGCACCGCCCGCACCGTCTACACGGCCATGCACGGCGTCGGCAAGGACACCCTCCTCGCCGCCTTCGCCCGCGCCGGCTTCCCCGCCCCCGCCCTCGTCGCCGAACAGGCCGACCCGGACCCCGACTTCCCGACCGTCGCCTTCCCCAACCCGGAAGAGCCCGGCGCGATGGACCTCGCCTTCGCGAAGGCCCGCGAGACCGACCCCGACCTGGTCATCGCCAACGACCCGGACGCCGACCGCTGCGCCGCCGCCGTCAAGCAGGACGGCGAGTGGCGCATGCTCCGCGGCGACGAGGTCGGCTCCCTGCTCGCCGCCCACCTGGTCCGCCGCGGCGCGCGAGGCGTCTTCGCCGAGTCGATCGTCTCCTCCTCGCTCCTCGGCCGCATCGCCGAGAAGGCGGGCCTCCCCTACGAGGAGACCCTCACCGGCTTCAAGTGGATCGCCCGCGTCGACGGCCTGCGCTACGGCTACGAGGAGGCCCTCGGCTACTGCGTCGACCCCGACGGCGTCCGCGACAAGGACGGCATCACCGCGGCCCTCCTGATCACCGAACTGGCCTCGGTCCTCAAGGAGGAGGGCCGCACCCTCCTCGACCTCCTCGACGACCTCGCCGTGGAACACGGCCTGCACGCCACCGACCAGCTCTCGGTCCGCGTCGAGGACCTCTCCGTCATCGCCGACGCGATGCGCCGCCTCCGCGAGCACCCCCCGGCGGAACTCGCCGGCCTCCCCGTCACCCAGGCCGAGGACCTCACCCGGGGCACGGACCGGCTGCCCCCCACCGACGGCCTGCGCTACACCCTCACCGGCGCCCGGGTCGTCGTCCGCCCGAGCGGCACCGAGCCGAAGCTGAAGTGCTACCTGGAGGTGGTGGTCCCGGTGGCCGCGCACACCGGCCTCCCGTCGGCCCGCGCCACCGCGACCGCCCTGCTCGCGGCGATCAAGCACGACCTGTCGGCCGCGGCCGGCATCTGACGCACCGAGGGGGTGCCCCCGGACCCGGGGCACCCCACCCGATGCTCAACCCGCCCTACGCGCGACGCGCGACCGTGAACCGGTCCACCTCCGCGCCCGTCGCGGCCAGCGCCCGCACGGTCAGCGTGGCCGTCCCGCCCCGGTGCGCGGGCTTCACGTCGACGCGGATGAACGAGTACCCGGTGTACCGCACCCGCGACCAGTCCACGTTCTCGGTGACCTTGCCGGCGGAGCCGGTGTAGTAGGTCGGCACGTCCCCGACCTCGTCCTCGTTCCCCTCGTAGCTGTCGGCCACCGGGAAGCTGTAGACGCTCTCCCCGCCCGCGCCGGCCGTCACGTACACGACACCGCCGCGCACCGGCTCGTGCGTCCCGCCGATCGGCAGCGCACGCACGGCCTGGTCCCGCACCACCGGGTCGGTCCGCTCGTAGACGTGGTTGTGCCCGTTGACGACGAGGTCCACCTGGTGCTTCTCGTACAACGGCACCCACTGCTCCCGCACCCCGCCCTCGGAGGCGTGCGAGCTGGTCGTCGAGTAGGCGCAGTGGTGGTGGAAGACCACGATGAAGTCGACACCGGGATCCCGGCGCAGCTCCCCGAGCCGCTTGTCGAGCCAGGCGGCCTGCCTGCCGCCGCTGTAGCCGAGGTTGGCGGGGATCTCGTACGACACGTCGTTGGCGTCGACCGAGACGACGCCGACGTTGCCGTGCACGAACGAGTAGACGCCCGGCGCGTTGGCCGGGTCGAACCCGTTGCCGGGCAGGGTGAACCGGGCCTCGTTGCCGCCGTATCCGTTGGGCGAGTACCAGGCTTCCATGTCGTGGTTGCCGAACGCGACCATCCACGGCACCCGGCTGGAGAGGGGTTCGATCTGGGCGAGGAACTGGTCCCACTGCCGGGCGTCGTAGCTGCTGCTGTCCGCGGGCAGGCCGTGGCCGGTCTCCTCGGCGTAGCAGATGTCGCCGGCGTGCAGGTGGAAGGCCGGGTTCTGGGCCTGGACCAGGGCGTTGAGGCCGATGGAGGTGTAGCTCGGGTTCTGGTCGCCGAACGCGGTGAAGGTGAACGGCCGGACGGCACGGTCGGCGGGAGCGGTGGTGAAGGAGTACACGCTGTGCGCGGCCCCCGGACCGGCGGGGTCGAACCCGTCGTGCCCGACGCCGTAGTAGTACGTCGTCCCCGCCCGCAGCCCGTCCAGCGCCGCGTGCACGTAGTACTGGTCGATGTCGGCGCTCTTGCCGACCCCGGCCGGCGTGAACAGGTCGCGGACCTCGGCGCGCACCCGGTGGCCGAGGTCGAGCGGGCTGAGTCCGACCCGCAGGTAGGGGTTGCGGACGGGGAGCGGAACCTGCCAGGAGACCCGCATCTGGGTGCGCGGGTCGGCGCCGTAGGTCAGGTGTCTGCCGAACGGGGCGACGAACGCGCCGTCGACGGTCTCGGTGGCCGAACGGGTGATCAGGTCGGGTGTGGCGGCACCGGCGGAGCCGGCCGCACCGGCGGTACCCGCGGCGGCGGCGAGCCCGGCGCTCGCGACCGTGGCGACCGCGCCGGACCGCAGCAGGCCGCGCCGGGACAGCGCGCGGCGCAGGTACTCGTGGCGCTCGGGCATGGTGAGCCGGTCGGCGAGTTCGGCGGGGATGCCCATGCGGGGCGTGTTCAGGGGAGGCGTCATGGCCCGGAGGCTGGCAGCGGCCGGTGAATACCGACTGGACTAAACCTTTTCGTTGACCCATGTACGAGTCCGTAGCACCCCATCGGGTGATTTCCCGGCGGCAGTTGACGCGGGCTCCACGCACCGCCCCGGCGGCCGGGAAACGGTGAACGGGTAACCCCCGCCGAAACAGCCGTCGTACTGGAGCCGCCGCCGTGTCCCCGACCGCCCCCGACACCGCCCCCCACGGGCACATCCCGGGCACCCGACGACCCCACCTCCCCGCCGTGACCGTCCCCCGCCACGCCCTGCGCCGGGCCGCTCCGGCGCTCGCCGCGTATCTGGCCGTACGCCTCACGGGGCTGCTGGTCCTCACCGTCTGGGCGCACCGGCGGCACCACGGGGTGTGGCCGATGCTGGCGACCCAGTGGGACTCCCGCTGGTACCTCGGCATCGCCGACCACGGGTACGTCCACGTACTCGGTACCGCGTACGACCACAACAACCTGGCGTTCTTCCCGCTGTACCCGCTCCTGGTCAAGGCCGTCGCGGTGCTGACCCCGGGCACCCGGGCCAGTACCGGGCTGGTCCTGTCGTGGCTGGCCTCGCTCTTCGCGGCCTGGGGCGTGTTCGCGGTGGGCGACCGGCTGGCCGGCCGCCGGGTCGGCGTCCTGCTCACCGTGCTGTGGGCGGCGTACCCGGTCGGACTGGTCCAGTGGATGGGCTACACCGAGTCCCTGTTCACGGCGTTCGCCGCGTGGACGCTGTACGCGGTGCTGACCGAGCGCTGGCTGTACGCGGCGGCCGGCTCGGTCCTGGCCGGCCTGACCCGGCCGACCGGCATCGCCGTGGCCGCTGCGGTCACCGTCGCCGCCCTGCTCTCGCTCCGCACCCACCGCTCGCCCCGCGCCCTGACGGCGGCCCTGGTCGCCCCCCTCGGCTGGTGCGCGTACGTGGGCTGGGTGGGCGTCAGACTCCACCGCTGGGACGGCTACTTCGCCGTGCAGCGGATGTGGCACAACGAGCTGGACGGCGGCGCGGAGACGCTGCGCTGGCTGCGGCACCTGTTCGGGCAGGTCTCGCGCCCGGAGCTGTTCCTGGTCGTGGTGAGCCTGACCATGCTGGCCTCCGTCGTCCTGTTCGGACTGGCCGCGGCGGACCGGCAGCCGCTCCCGCTGCTCGTCTTCAGCGCGGTCCTGCTGGTCATCGTGGCGGCCAGCGGCGGCGTCTACTTCCCCCGCGCCCGCTTCCTCCTCCCCGGCTTCCCCCTCCTGCTGCCGCTCGCCGGGTATCTGGCCCGCGCCTCGACGCGGGTACGCGTACTCGCCCTGACGGCGGCGATCGCGGGCTCGGCGTACTGCGGGGCGTACATGCTCCTGGTGTGGCCGAGCGCGCCGTGAGCGGTCAGTCCCGTACGAGGTAGCTGAACCCGGTGTCGGGACCCACGCACGACTGGAGGGTGAGGTCGCCCCAGTAGAGCCCGGCGGCCGGGGCGCCGCGGCCCGGGGTGACGTAGTGGGCGTAGACGGTGTAGCTCCAGGTGCCGCGCGGGGTGCCGATGGTGACCCGGGTGCCGACGCGCAACGTGGCGAACAGGTCGAACCCGCAGTAGTCGTGGCCGACGATCACGACGGTCCGCATCGCGTAGCCGTCCTCGGTGCCGATGTTGGGGCCCGCCCACTGCACGGCGTCCTGGCAGGCGTCCACCTCGTCCTGCCCGCCGCGGATCACGCCCGCGGACCAGGTGCCGATCCGGATGGTGGTGCCGGTCGCGGCCTGCGGGGTCTTCGGCACCTCCGGCACCTTCGAGGCCGGCGCACTGGCGGCAGGACGGCTTGACGACGTGACGGGCACCCTGCTGGACAGGTCCGGGCCGGGCACCCGGCCCCCCGCGCTCGCCGACGGACGAGGCGTACCGGACCGCGGGGCACGGCGCACCGGCGGCGCGAGGGAGGCGGAGACGGACGGAGCCGACCGCGACGGCGTCGTCGACGCCGAGGGCGTCGCCACCCGGTCAGCGGTGTCCGGGACCCGCGCCCCACCCCCACCCCCGTTCCTCTCCCCTGCCCCTGCCCCCGTACCCGTCCCGGCCCCGCACCCGGCGAGAAGCAGCACCGCCGCCAGCGCCCCGGTGACCCGTCCGCCTCCCGCCCCCGTCACCCGAAACGTCCGTTCACGTAGTCCGAGGTCCTCTCGTCCTGGGGCGAGTTGAACATCGCGTGGGTGTCGCCGTGCTCGACGATCACGCCGGGCGTGCCGTGCGAGGCGAGGAAGAAGGCGCAGGTGTCGGAGACGCGGGCGGCCTGCTGCATGTTGTGGGTGACGATGACGATCGTCACCTCGTCCTTGAGGTCGTGGATGGTCTCCTCGATCCGGCGGGTGGACGTCGGGTCGAGCGCCGAGCACGGCTCGTCCATCAGCAGCACGCGGGGCCGTACGGCGAGCGAGCGGGCGATGCACAGCCGCTGCTGCTGGCCGCCGGAGAGCGCGCCGCCGGGCTGCCGGAGCCGGTCCCGGACCTCCTTCCACAGGCCCGCCTTGGTGAGGCACTCCTCGACCAGATCGTCCCTGCCGTCGCGGCCGACCTTGATGGCGTTGAGCCTGAGGCCGGCGACGACGTTGTCGTAGATCGACATCGCCGGGAACGGGTTCGGCTTCTGGAAGACCATGCCGATCTCGCGGCGGGCGTGGGTGATGCGCCGCCCGCGGTCGTAGATGTCGACCTCGTCGAGGAGGACCCGCCCGGCCAGCGAGGCCGAGCCGATCAGCTCGTGCATCCGGTTGAGGATGCGCAGGAAGGTCGACTTGCCGCAGCCGGAGGGGCCGATGAGCGCGGTGACCTGGCGTGCGGGCATGGTGAGCGAGACCCGGTCGAGGACCTTGTGGTCGCCGAACCAGGCGGAGACGGCGTCGGCGCGCAGGGAGGCGGGGCCGTCCCCGAAGCGGGGTCCGCCGCCGCCGACGCTCTCGACGGGCGGCTGGACGACGGTGTCGACAAGATCGGTGTTCTCGGACATGCGGTGGGTCAACTTCCGTGCGGAGGCCGGTGGTTCGGAGCGGTGTCAGAGCAGGTTGGGCAGCAGTGCCGTGAGGGACTGGGAGTCGGCGAGGCCCAGCGCGAGCAGCAGCGGGCCCGCGCAGATCCAGGTCTGCCAGCGGCCCCAGACGCGGAAGGCGACCACCGCGAGCAGCGAGGCGAGCAGCAGGCCCTGGGTCCACAGGAAGACGCCGAGCCAGGCACCGGAGTCGGTGCCGAGGGCCTGTTCGGAGTCGGCGATCCAGCCCGCCCGCAGGTCCCGCGGCGGGTTGGGCTGCACGGCCGTGACCAGTCTGGCGTCGACCCGGAGCACCCCGCTCGGGGTGTACGGCGCCCCGGTCGCGGTGATGAGGGTGAGCCGTCCCTGCCCCTCGGCGACCGGGGCGGGCAGTTCGTCGCCGGCCCGGCGGACGCCGGTGACCTCGTAGACCGACTTGTCCTGGCCGGTGGTGATCTCGATACGGCTGCCGACGGGCAGCTGGTGCAGGTCGTGGAAGGGGCTGCCGTATCCCCACTGGCGGCCCATGATCACCGCGGTGCCGGCCTGGCCGGGCAGCGGGGTGTCCCTGCGGTGCCCGGGCCCCGCCATCAGCACCTCGGAGGTGGTGCCCTCGGCGACGACCTCCTTGAGACCGAGGGCGGGGATGCGCAGCAGGGCGACGGGCGCGCCCGGCTTCAGCAGCTTGCCCTCGTAGTCCCGCTGGCCGACGGGGGCGGTGCCCAGGGCGAGTTCCTTGCGGAGTTCGTCGTAGGCGGTCTGCTGGTCGCGGGCGTGCTGGAGGTGGCCGACGATCGTGAGGTTCGCGGCGAAGCCGAGGAGCACGGCGGCGAGAACGCACAGGGCCGCCCCGGCGAGTGCGAGCCCGGGGCGGGCGGGGGGCCGCGGGGTCTCGCGGCGCGGCTCGGTGGTCGGCGGGGGCGGCGGCGGGTCGGGCGGTCCGTCGGCGGGCGCCGACGCGCCGGCCGAGGGTGGGGCGAGGGTGGTCACGGGGTGCGCTCCTCGAAGCGGAGGGTTCTCTGGCGGGTCCTGGGTGAACGGGCGGGCCCGGGGACACGTCGGCGTGTGCCCCCGGGCCGATCCGTCGGACGGTCGGACGGTCGGTCGGTCAGCGGTGCTGCGGGGTGTCGCCGCCGAAGGTCAGCAGGCCCTTGCGGCGCATGTGGAGCACGAGGGCGCCACCGGCGGACAGGAACGCGAGAGAGGCCAGGCCGATCGCGCCGACCTGGGCACCGGTGGCGGCCATGGAGCCGCCGCCGCTGCCGGAGCCGCCGGTGTCACCGCCGGTGGAACCGCCGGTGTCCGAACCGCCGCTGCCGGTACCGCCCGTGTCCGTGCCGCTGCTGTCCGAGGCGGAGGCGCTGGGCTCGGGGGACCCGGTGGAGTCGTCCGAGCCGGTGGTGAACGCGAAGTCGACGCTGTGCCCGTCGGTCCTGTCCTCGGCGAGGGTCAGGGTGTGGTCGCCGTCGGCGATGTCCTTGGGGACCGTGAACGCGTAGTCCTTCACGGTGCCGTCGGAGTCCGCCTTCGCGTCGTCGAACGTCGCGTCGCTGTCGGCGAGGGCGACCTTGACCGCGGCGCTCGCGGTGTAGCCGCGGGCGGTGATCTTCACCTTCTGGCCGGCTTCGAGGCTCGGGTTCGTGTCGAGGGTGTTGCCGTCCTCGTCGGTGACGGTGAGGTCGGGGTTCTCGGTGGGGCTGGGGCTGGAGGTGTCCGCGTCGGTGCTGACGAAGTTGAACGCGGCGTAGATGCCCGACTTCTCGGAGAACTGCAGGGCGTGGTCGCCGTTGGTCAGGGCGTTGGGCACGGTGAACGCGTAGTCGGCCACGGTGCCGTCGGCGTTCGCGGTCGCACTGCCCAGGTCGGAGTTGGTGGCCAGGCTGAGGGTCACCGCCACGGCGGACCCCGGCGTGAAGCCCTTGGCAGTGACTTTCACCTTCTGCCCGATGGACAGGGTCGGCTTGTCGCCGAGGGCGGTGCCGTCGGCGTCCTTGGCGGAGACGACGTAGTCGATGTTCGCGGTGCCACCGGCCTCGGCGCTGGAGTAGGAGTCTGCGTCGGTGGGCGTGAACGAGGCGGTGAAGGGCATCGGGCCGCCGATCGCCGGCGCCTTGACCGTGAGTTCCGCCGTGCCGTCCGTGACCTGCGCCGTGCCGAGCGAGGTGTCACCGTTCTTGAACTCCACGGAGCCGGCCGCCGCGGCGGGCAGCACCGTGGCGGTGAGCTTGAGGTCGCCGCCCACGGCGACGCCGGTGGTCGCGCTCACCGCGAGCGTCGTGGCCTGCTGTTCGAGCAGGGTCCAGGTGTCGCCGGAGATCCGGACCTTGGCGAGGAAGACCGGGACGTCGGTGCCGCCGCCGCAGCCCAGCCCCAGGGTGTAGGTGCCGTCGAGGGATCCGTCGGGGATCCAGGTGCGCAGCCGCGTCTCCAGGCTCTTCGCGGCGGCCAGGGTCGTGATGTCCGTCGTGAAGGGACCCGAGCCGGCCACGATCTTGGTGACGCCCTGGCCGAGGGTGGCCTGCGTGGTGTCGCTCGTGGGGTTGAACACCTTGAGGATGGCCGCCTTGCCCGCGGTGTCGTCCGGGCAGCCGGCGGTCGTCGTCACCGACGTGATCATGGGGTAGGTCGAGATGCTGCCCGTGGTGGGCGTGATCGTGAACTTGCCGAGCTGGGTGGCGGCATGGGCCCGGCCCGAGAAGGCGAGGACCCCGGCCAGGGCGGCGCACAGCAGGGCGATGCCGGTGAGCAGCGCCACCGGTGATCTGAGTTGTGCGAGACGGTGATTCATGTGGTGGTCCCCCCGCGGGGTCTGGGTCCGGGTTGTGGATGAATACGCCGACAGGGCCGGACACCCATGGGGTGCCCGGCCGTTGTGCGGCTATGGGACGGTGATCAGCTCTCGCCCTTGAGGGTCGTGCTGCCGCAGTCGCTGCCGAGGGTGCCGAAGCCGTAGTCGGTGATGGTGCTGGTGTTCGCGCAGACCTTGGAGCCGGTGCCCACGAAGGTGTCCGCGATCAGCGCGTCCGACAGCTTGGCGGTCGGGACGACGTTGTAGACGTTCCGGAGGTAGGGGAAGGAGAGGTTCAGCGAGAGGTCGTCCTCGTTCCGCGGACCCACACCGTTCACCGAGCCGAGCACGGCGTCACCACGACGGTCGTCGACGGTAGCGGTCTCCTGGGCGGTGTACTGGGCCACGGAGTACGGGAAGATGTCGCCCGCGCTGTCGATGACCGAGCCGTCGTTCTCCTGGATGGAGGAGTTCGTGGTGACGCAGGAACCGGGGGTCGTCACGCCGATGGAGCTGAGGAAGAAGGCGCGGGTGCCCGAGGCCGACTGCGGCAGGATCGGGGTGAGGGTGACACCGTTGAGCGAGGTCAGGCTACAGGTGTAGATCGCCTGGAGCTGCGCGGTCGTCAGGTTGTCGGGAAGCGCGCTGCCGGACTGCTTCACCCAGGACACGGCGTCCTTGGCGTACGGGATGAAGGTCAGGTCCGTGGTGGTGGTGTTGTTCGGGCCACGCGAGGAACGGGCGAAGTCCACACAGCCGGTGCCGCCGTCCACAGCGGTGTTCAGCGCGGTGATGCCCGCGCCGGAGCCGTCGGGGCGGTTGATCGTGCAGCTGCCGGTGGCCTTGGTCGTGATCGTGGAGGTGCCGGTGGCGTTCCACGAGGCGATGACCTTGCCGTTGCTGTTCGTGATCGCGTTGCCCAGAGCGTTCATCACGTCCTGGGTCGTGTCGGAACCGACACCGGCCAGCTGACGGTAGTCGGTGGCCGAGCTCGGGTCGGCGTAGGCGGCGGGAGCGGCCAGGGCACCGAGGCCCAGGGCGACCGTACCGACGGCGGCACCGATACGCACGCGGGACTTGACGTTCACTTGATTTCTCCTCCGTTGAAACGGATCGAGCAATGGACGTGCAAGCAAATCCGGATTCTGTTTTCGCCACCGACCCGTCGGCCGGCCACGCAGAACAATTCCGCAGACTCGAACCGGCGACCACAAAATCCAGCCGGTCATCAGGTTACGAATCTCTTACCTAGGTGAAACCAAGGGAACTCACCAGGCGGTGTGCGGATTCCCGTTCCCTGGGCCCGGATACGCCCCGGAAACGGGAATCCGACGATTACTCGGGTTTTCCTCCAGGGATATTCGTCGAGGCCGCCCCGCGCACCGACAGCCGCAGCATCACCGGCCCGGAAAGGGCCGCCGCTCCGCCCGCGACGAGGACCCCGAGCAGTACCCAGCGGATCAGCCCGAGCACCTCCGACGGGGTGTAGCCGCCGGACTGGGCCACGTTCTGCTTGGCCGGGTCGGTCTCGCTCGGGGCGGTGGAGGGCCGGGCGGTGTCCGTCGCACCCGTGCCACCGGCCGCGGCGCCCGACGTCCCGGCGGAACCGCCGCCGGTGCCGCCGGTCACACCTCCGCCGGCCGCGCCGCCACCGCCGGTACCGCTCAGGTCGCCGCCGCCCGAGGACGTGCCGCCGGAGGACCCGTCGGCGTCGGTCACGCCCTTCTCCAGCCGGTCGGCCGCCTGCTTCGCCTGCGTGCGCATGGCGGCGGGCAACGGGGCGTATCCGTAGGGCAGTTCACCCTTCGCGGTGCCCTGGGTCTGTCCCGCGCCGGCCGCGTACCGCATCACCTTGGCGTAGTCCTGCCGGGCGCCCTCGGCCTGGTCGAGCGAGGCCGCCGCGTAGACCACGGCGGTCAGCGGGTAGGCCCCGTCCTTCATCTTCGCGGGGTCGGACGCCTTGACGCCGGCCACGTCCGAGTCGGGCATCTCGGCGACCGCCTTGAGCAGGGACGCGTCGGTCGGCGTGACGTAGTCCCCGTCGGCGTTCGGCAGGGCGGCGGCGCCCAGCTGGTAGCGCACCGCGGAGGCGTTGTCGACGATGCCGTACTGACGCTGGTTCGTGGGGATCGGACGGGGTTCGGCCGACAGTCTCGGCAGCGGATCGCCCGACGCGCACGTGTACGCCGTGCCGATGGAACCGCGGCGTACCTTCAGCGCCCCGTCGTGCATGTCGTTGACATAGGGGACCACGTCCTGCGCGGTGCGCGTCACGTTGCCGGTGAGGCAGACGACCTGTGTGGGCGTGAGATCCGTCTTGGGGAAGAAATCCAGGGAATCCGATATGACCCCGTCCTTGTAGGCAGGGTTCACCTTCATTCCCCAGGGGTCTTTCTTCCCCTCGATGAACTCCTTCGCTTCGGAGTCCGCCAGAATGTATTTCCACACCAGTCGGGCGGAATCGGTGTTGTCCGCGGTGACGGCCAGACCCAGCGGGGCGTTGACGGCCGCCTGGCCCTCAAGACCCGGATTCAGCTTGAGGAATTCAGGGTCCTTGACGATGGACTCCGGGTTGCCGGCGAGGTAGTCGGGAACGCCGTCGCTCGGCTGGGTCACGCTGAAGGGATAGGACTGGGTGAGCACCTTGGCCAGCAGTCTCTGATTGAGCTTGAGCTCCGTCAGCGGCAGCTGCTCGTTGTGCAGGTCGTCGCCCTCTCCGGTCGTGTGCGTGTACATCCAGACGAAGCCGATCGTCAGGCCGCTCACCGCGACCGGCGCGTGCACCACCTGGGCCTGCCCGTCGACCGGCTCGACGGGATCCACCGTCAGGGCGAGCCCGGCCTCCGAGTCGCCCGAGGTCACGGCGGTCCTGGCCTGCCCCTCGCCGGACTGGGTGAAGTTGAACCGGTAGGTCCCGGTCTTGCACAGCGCGGTCTGCCAGGACGTGATGGCGTCGGTGGCCAGTTCGGACCCCATGATCCCGCGCTCGGGCTTGTCCGGGTCGCAGTTGTCCGCGATCGGCGCGAAGCCGAGCCGGAACACGATGCGCTGGTCCCAGTTCGACCGGCTGAGCGAGGAGGTGACCTGGGCACCCCCGGTGTGCGTCCGCCCGTTGGGGTCGTGGGTGCCGCGGGGCACGACCACCAGCCAGCACGGCTGGATGGCGCCGGCCGACGTGGTGCGGGCGCCGCAGCCCAGGGCGGGTTGTTCCACAGCCGACTTCAGCTCGAACGAGATGTCGCCGCCGCCGTCCCCGTCGTTCGGCATGAACGGGTCGGCGTTGGTGTCCCCGTCGGTGAAGTACGTGGTGTCGGTGGGGCCCGCGGTGGGGTCCCCCTGTCCCTCGACCGGCTGGAACGGCACATAGTGGGTGCCGTTCTTGTCGACCGGGGTGGAGGAGTCGGACTCCAGCGGGTCATGGCCCGAGGTGTCGCCCTGGGCCACGGCCCGGCCGTCCCCGTTCTGCCCGCCCGCCGCCAGTCCGAACTCGCACTGCGTACGGTCCGGCCCGGAGTCCGCGTCCCCCCAGCACTGCATGACCGACAGGAAGTTGGTCTCGGAGTTGGTGGACGGCTCCCCGCCCGTCCACGTCACCCGCACGCCCTGCCCGGTCAGGTCCTTCGTCTGGTGCACGGTGACCTTGAGATCCGAGAAGTCGTCCCCGTACACCCCCTTCGCCCCGCTCTTGGTCACGGCCGAGCTCTCCGCCGTGGCCGCCCGCGCCTGGTCCGCCCCTCTGGGCAGCGGCAGCACCGCCAGCACCAGCGCGGAGAGGAGGCACCCCACCCCCGCGGTCACCCGGCGCCGACCGGGCGACATCCGTGTCGTCGTCGACGGTCTCATCACAGCTCCCCCTTACGGCGGCGCGAACGTCCCGCGAGCAGCCGCGCGGTGAGCGGTGGCCCCACGACCACCGCGACGAGCAGGACCGCGGACAGCGCCATCAGGGCGCCGCGCATCCCGAGGCTGTTGTCGGCGGCGAGGGCGACGGGGTTGGCGGCCACGTTCGTGTCGCCGGTGCTCGCTCCGTCGCCGCTGACCACCTCGCCGGTGTCGGGGTCGACGCTCGCCCCCGAGGTGCCGCCGGCCGCGGCGCCGGCAGTGGAGTCGGACTTCCCGTCACCGTTGGTGTCCGTACCGCCCGTGCCGCTGCCGCCGGTGGCGGCGGAACCGCCGGACGACGAACCGCCGGACGCGGACCCGGACCCGGAGCCGCCCGAGGAACTACCGCCCGTGGCGCCCGGCTTCACCGGGGTGTCGGTGCCCGCGGCGCCGGCCGTGCCGGTGGTGCACTGCGTCGACCCCTTCTTGTCGCAGGACTTGGGGTACGGGGCGTTCTTGATCAGGGTGTTGACCCCGCCGGAGAAGGTGGGGTTGCGGCAGGTGTTGATGTTGATGGAGTCGGTGGGCGCGCCGGGGACCTTGCGAAGCTGGTCGAAGCCGGCCTGGACGAGGTTCTTCGGCAGCGGCGAGTAGCCGAGGTCGTCCGCCTGCTGCTGTCCGTCGCAGAGGAAGTAACGGCCGAACGTGCCCAGCGAGTTGCCCTTGGCCGCGGTGAAGCCGGACTCCACCTTCGTCGGAAGGATCATGTAGCTGTAGCTGGACAGCGGGTAGGTGCGGGCGTCGGCGTTGGTGTAGACGCCGTCGAGGATCTGGGTCAGGTAGTTGGCCGACGACTTGTTCTCGTTGATCTCGGCCTTGGTCAGCGCGACCGCGACGCTCGCGGCGGTCGGCTCCACGTAGTAGCCGTCCTTGTTGAGCACCTTGGCCACGGGGAAGCCGGTGTTCTTGGCGTAGGAGTACTCGACGTAGGTGATGGCGCCCTCGCCGGAGGGCTGGCGGACATGGCCGGAGACGCCGAGCGAGCCGGACTTGGCGATCATCGCGGAGCCGCTGAGCAGCGGGTAGTTGGAGGTCATGCCGCAGTTGCCGCTGCCGCGGCCGGTGCGCGAGCAGTAGTCGGCCCACAGGGAGCCGTACTGCTTCGACATCCACATGGTGAACTGGGCGCTGGTGCCGGAGCCGTCGGAGCGGACGACCGGGACGATCGCGCGGGCCGGCATGGTCAGGCCCGGGTTGTCGGCGGCGATCGCGGGGTCGTTCCAGCGGGTGATCTTCCCGGTGAAGATCTTGGTGACGACGTCCCCGGACAGCCGGAGGTTGGTCACCATCTTGCCGTTGATCTTGAGGTTGTACATGAACGCCGTACCGCCGGCCACGATCGGCATGTAGGCGTAGCCGCGGCTCGGCGGGGTGTCGGTGACGCCCTGTTCCTTGAGGCCGTAGGGGATCTCGGAGACCGCGAAGTCGACGGTGTTGTTCTTGAACTGCTCACGGCCCTGGGAGGAGCCGTTGGCCGTGAAGTTGACCGTCATGCCGTAGTTGGCCTTGACGTTGCGGACCCACTGCTGGACGGCGTTGGAGCTCCAGGTGGAACCGGAGCCGGTGATCTTGGCGTAGGAGGCCGCGGCGGCGGGCTGCGGCTGGAAAGCGAGCAGGGCACACAGCAGGGACACCAGTGACAGCGCGGTGGCCGCCAGACGGAAACGAGTGGCGGGTTTCACGACGAACTCCCGGAATCGGATGCGACAGGGGTGGTGACGAGGTCGGCCTTCGGGCGGCGCTCGGCGAATCGACGCGCGTCACGCCGGGACGCGAGGACGCGCCGGTGTTCCTGACGGCGGGTGAGATGGCCGGGGCCCCGGCCGCCGACGATGCGGGCGGCGACGAACAGCAGCAGCACCAGCGCCATGAGCAGGGCCGCCGTACCGAAGCCGCGCGAGATCATGTTCGGCTCGGGCGACTTGACGAACTCGAAGGTGACCAGCGGCAGGGAGACCATCGGGTCGTGGAAGGGGTTGAGGTTGAGCTCGTTGGTGAAGCCCGCGGTCAGCAGGACCGGGGAGGTCTCGCCGATGCCGCGCGCGGTGCCGAGGATGACGGCGGTCGTCAGACCTGAGCGGCAGGTCGGCAGCACCACGTGCCAGACGGTGCGCCAGCGGCTCGTGCCCATCGCGTAGCTGGCCTCGCGCAGGGTGCCGGGGACCAGCCGGATGACGACGTCGGCGGCCCTGATGATGATCGGCAGCATCATCACCGAGAGGGCGAGGCCGGCGGCGAGTCCCGACTGGTCGAGGCCGAGGCCGAGGATCACGGTGGCGTAGATGAACAGACCGGCGACGACCGACGGCAACGCCGTCATCGCCTCGACGATGGTCCGCACGAACCGGGCGTAGGCGCCGGGCACTTCGTTGAGGAACACCGCACAGACCAGCCCGACCGGCACGGTGATCAGCAGCGCGATCGTGATCATGATCAGGGTGCCGGCCGCCGCGTGCAGGGCGCCGCCCACGCTGAGCGGCTCCAGCGGGCCGGCCAGCTCCATGCTCTGGGTGAAGAAGTTCAGGTGCACCAGCGCCTTGCGGCCCTGGACGAGCGCGTAGAACACGACGAACGCGAGGATCACGACGAGCAGCAGACCCATCGACCGTACGATCGCCGCCGCGATCCGGTCGACGATCGCGGGCCCGTCCTCGTCGAAGGAGACCAGCAGGGCGTACACCAGCAGGAAGAGGACGTACGCGACGACGACGAAGCCGACGGCGCCGTTGAACGGCAGCAGCCAGTGGAACAGCAGCCAGGTGATCGACAGCGCGGCGGTGGCGGCTCCGACCATGGCGTACACGTCGGTGGCGTGCAGCTGCGTCAGGGCGCGGCGGCGCTCACCGGCCGGATCGGCGCCGCGGGCCGGGCCCGGCAGCGTGGTGCCCGGACGTCCGGTCGCCCGACGCGCGCCGGGCGCTTCAGGGGCAACGGTCATGGTCGCTCATTCCTGTGTGGCGTACCTGTGTGGCGTGGGGGACTTGCGGGCGCCGTGGGGGGTGGCGATACCGGGGAGGCGGGGCTCGTCACGCGTCGCTCGCCGCGCCCGAGCGGGAGCGGGCGACGATGGAGGAGGCCGCGAAGTTGACGATCAGCGTCATGACGAACAGCGAGAATCCGGCCGCCATCAGCGCGGACATGCTGAACTCGCTGGCCTCGCCGTAGCGCAGGGCGATCAGCGAGGAGACCGAGCTGGTACCGGACTGGAGGATGTGCCACTGGACCGAGAAGGTCACCGAGATGATCATGAAGACGGCGATCGTCTCGCCCAGCGCGCGGCCGAGCCCGAGCATCGTGCCGCCGATCATCCCGCCGCGCCCGAAGGGCAGCACCACGCTGCGGATCATGCCCCAGCGGGTGGCCCCGAGCGCGTAGGCGCCCTCGCGCTCGCCCGCGGGCGCCTGCGAGAAGACCTCGCGCATGATCGAGCAGATGATGGGCGCGATCATCATGCCGACGACGAGTCCCGCGATGAACGTCGAGGAGGTGTAGATGCTCTCGGGCGCCAGCGGGTCGTTCGGGTCGGCGCCCTGCACGTCGAAGACGGGGATCCAGCCGAAGTAGGTGGAGATCCAGCGGGCGATCGGCAGGACCTTGTCCTGGAGGAAGAACACGCCCCACAGGCCGTAGACCACCGACGGCACGGCGGCCATCAGGTCGACGACGCTGATCAGTGTCCGGCGCAGCCGGGGCGAGGCGTACTCGGCGATGTACAGCGCGGCGCCGGTGGCGAGCGGCACGGCCACGAGCACCGCGACGGTCGCGATCAGGATGGTCCCGACGATGACGGCGGCGATGCCGAACTTCCCGCTGCCGGGCTCCCATTCGGCGGTGGTCAGGAACGACCAGCCGGCCTTGTCCAGCGCCAGCCAGGCCCGGTAGAGCAGGAAGCCGCCGACGAGCAGCATCACGGCCAGCACGAGACCGCCGCCCGAGCGCAGCACCGCGCGGAACACCCGGTCGGGCAGCCCGGGGTCGGCGTACAGGCGTCGGCGTACGTCGGGTTCGCCGACGTCGGCTTCGGCGTCGATGGAGCCGACGCCCGCGATCACGGGCTGCGGCTGTCTGGTTCGTCTCAGCGAGGGCACGGTCCCGACACTCCGTGTCATCGGTTGACATGCACATCCTGAGGTGTGAACTACGGGTTCCCTAAGGGCAACATCGGTCCCCGCCGCGCAGGCATGCCTCACCCCCAACCAGGGCCGCTACGGCCCCGGTTGACCTGTGTCTCAGCCCTCGCTCACTCGCCCCATAACTCGGGCCCGGCATATACCAGTTCGGCGATCATCGTGCGGAACCGGTCGTAGGACGCACGGCAGGTCGCGTGCCGCTCGTACGTCCGTGCCGAACCGGCCAGATGACGGCCGGAGTCGTCCCAGACCACCCACACCCAGCCGCCGCCGTCGGAACCGTGCTGCACTCCGCCCCCCGTACGGGAGTGCAACGCGCACATGCGATGGAACGCGGCGCGACATCGGGCGTGGGTGTCGTGCGAGGTGAGCGACACCGCGACCGATCTCCCGTTCGGCGCCACCAGACGCCAGCCGAACCTGCCCTGCCCGTCGATGTCCACCTGGCATCTCATGCCCGCTGCCCCGGCGGCAGGTCTTGCCGCCCTCTCGGACCGCTCCATGTCCCCACCCCCGCCGCCCAATAGGTAAGTAAAATCCGCTGGTACGGCGCTCTGGGGCGGCAGCAGCAATCTACTGAGACGTAGGTGACGGCGCCCGGACAAAACTGACTGCCGAAGCCACGCTTCATCTAGAGGTATCCCCTAGGTAACCCCTAGGCAAGACACAGAGAAAGCGCTCCCACCCGGACCGGGACAACGTTGCCAATTGGGGCGCGGGCACCGACGGCTCCGCTCCGCCCCCGGTCCTCAGGGCTGGGCGTCGTCGCCGCCGCCGAAGTCGGGCACGTCCGCGGACAGCAGGTGTTCGGCGCCGCCTTCGAGGGCCCTGGCCGTCTCGGTGGAGCGGGGGAGCATGGTCTTCTCGTAGGCGCGGATCGCGTCGTCGACGGTGGCGGCGTCCGCGAGGGCGAGGGCGAGTTCGCAGGCGTCGAGCATGGCGAGGTTGACGCCGACGCCGAGCGGGGGCATGAGGTGGGCGGCGTCACCGAGCAGGGTCACCGTCGGGTTGTGCTCCCAGACGTGCGGCACCGGGAGGGCGAAGATCGGGCGGTCGACGTAGGGGCCGTCGTTCTCGGCGATCATCCGGCGCATGCGGGGCGACCAGGAGGCGTACTCGCCCAGGAGCAGGGCGCGGATGCCGTCGGTGTCCTCGACGGTCAGGCCGCTCGCGCCGATCCAGTCGACGGGGACGCGTCGGATGACGTAGACGCGGATGTGGTTTCCGCTGTTGCGCTGGGCGAACAGGCCGCGCTCGCCGTCGGCTGCGTGCGCGCCGCCCTGGCCGACCAGCTCGGCGATGTCCGGGTGCCGGTTCTCGACGTCGGTGAACCATGCCTCCAGAAAGCTCACCCCGGTGTACCCGGGGACGGCGGGAGACACGGCCGGGCGCACCCGGGAGGAGGCACCGTCGGCGCCGATGACCAGATCGGTCTCGATGCTCGTGCCGTCGGTGAAGTGCAACCGCCGCGGCCCGTCGGCGGGTCCGCTGATCGTGTCGAGGGCGCGGCCCCAGTGCACGGTTCCCGGCTGCACGGAGTCGAGCAGCAGGTCGCGCAGCTGGCCGCGGTCGATCTCCGGCTTGAACAGCTCGTCGGCCTCGGGGACCTGATGGGCCGTGATCGTGCCGCTCGGGTCCATCTGGCGCATTTCCTGGCCTTCGGGGCGGGCCAGTGCGAAGAACTCGTCGAGCAGGCCGGCTTCGCGCAGCGCGAGCTGGCCGTTGTCGGCGTGCAGGTCGAGGGTGCCGCCCTGGTTGCGTGCGTCGGGGCCAGGGTCGCGGTCGTAGACGGTGACCGCTATACCGCGCCGCTGGAGGATGCGGGCGCAGGTCAGTCCGCCGGGTCCGGCACCGACGATGCTGATGCGGGCTCGGGTGGGCGCTGGGGAGTTCATGGCTGTTCCTTTCGGTCGCGAAGAGAAGCGCGAAGAGAAGGGGCGAAGAGGGGGCGAGGGGGGCCAGGCATCGGCGCCCCTGAAGACCGGACGCGCCGGCTCACGTACTCGCACACCCATAAAATCAGAGCGAGTCGAAAAGTGCAACGACTCTACTTAGCGAGAGATTCGACTATCAGGTAGGCTCCAGTCATGACCGTGCCCCCTGTGAGCCGCCGCGACCGCAAGAAGGCGGCCACCCGGCAGGCGATCGCCGACGCCGCACTGCACCTCTTCCTCGAGCGCGGCTACGAACGGGTGAGCATCCGTGACATCGCGGACGCCGCCGACGTGTCGACCGCCACCGTGTTCAAGCACTTCAGCGGCAAGGAGGCGCTGGTCTTCGACCAGGACGAGGACCGGGAGTCGGAACTGATCGCCGTGGTACGGCAGAGGCCCTCCGGCCAGAGCATCCCCGACGCCCTCCGGCAGCACGTCCTCGACACCTGGCCCTCGATCGACGCGCATCCCCAGGCGGCCGAGTTCACCAACCTGGTGAACTCCACGCCGGCGCTGCACGCCTACTCCGAACGCATGTGGACCCGGTACACCGACAGCCTCGGCGCAGCCATCGCCGACGAGTTCGGCGTGGACCACGACAACCTCGCGTGCATGGCTCTCGCCCGATTCGTACTCGACATCCCGGCCATCGCTCGCGGCAGACAGGACCGCCGGGCCGCCGTCGAGGCGATCTTCGACATCCTCACCCACGGCTGGAAACCACCGAACAAGCAGCTCGCGCCGTAACTCCTGCACGCGCCCCCGAACCCGCTCTCGGCATCCGCCGGCGCGGACGGCACCCCCGCGAACCTGAAAACCCGGGCCACAGTGCCGGCGGAGTCAGCCTGTGCAAAATGTCGAGCATTCAGGGGCATTGGTGGGGCAGGGTGGATGGATGCAGGAGTCGTCCTTGCCCGGAGGTTTCGTCAATGCGGTCGTTCGTGTCGGGGACACCGTGCGCCGTCCGGCCTCGGCTCGCACGAAGTTCGTCGGTGAGCTGCTGAGGTTGCTCGAAGCCGGTGGCTGGCGGGGTGCTCCTCGGTATCTCGGCATGGACGACGAGGGCCGTGACGTGCTCGGTTACCTCCACGGCCATGTGGCGTGGGAGGCGCGGCAACCCGCTTCCGTGTCGTCCGACGAGAGTCTGGTGACGGTCGCCCGGCTGGTGCGTGAGTTCCACGACCTCACGGCCGGCACTCCCCTCGCCGGGGATGAAGAGGTCGTGTGTCACAACGACCTGGCGCCCAGGAACACCGTCTACCAGTTGTCCGGTGGCGAGCTTCGGCCGACGGCGTTCATCGACTGGGACCTTGCCGCGCCGGGCGCGCGCATCCACGACGTCGCTCACGTCTGCTGGCAGTACCTCGATCTGGGTCCTTCGGTCACCGACGTCGAGGAGGCGGCCCGGCGCATGAGACTGATCGCCGACAGCTACGGGTTGCCGGACCGGCAACCTCTCGTGTCCACGATCCTGTGGTGGCAGGACCGTTGTCGGCGGGGCATCGAGGCCCAGGCCGATGCGGGGGACGTGGCCATGGCCCGGCTCCGTGACGCGGGTGCGGTGCGGCAGGTCCGGGCGGCGCACCGGTGGGTTTCCGATCACCGGGAGGCATGGGAATGCTCGATGCGGTGAGGGCTCACCGCGTGGCCAGTCCCGCCAGCCAGGGATGTCCGGGGTGCATGCGTGTCAGCCATGCGCTGAGAACGTCCCGCCGCGCGGGGCCCAGCAGCGGCAGCACCCCGTCGAAGTCCTGCTGGTCCTTGGGCCGTGGCTCCTTCGCCTTGAACAGCAGGACCAACTCCGGGACCAGGTAGGGGATGCCGTCCGCCGTGCGCTCGACGACCGTGTCGTACGGCAGCCGCAGGGTCTCGTCCCGTCGGCAGATCCAGGTCCCGCCCTCGTGCGGCTCACGGAAGACGTCGAAGAGGAACCGGCCGCTCGCCGGATCCCGTACCCAGGTCTGGTGGGTCGCCGCGAGCGCCTCGTCTCCCGCCGCCGCCCAGACGCGCCCTGAACCCACCGCGTCGAACGCGTACTCGGGAAAGCGGTCGCGGACCTGCGCGAATCCCGCCACGGGTACGGCGATCTCCAGGTCGCCGTGAGGGCGGGACTGCCCACCACGGAACAGGTCGAGCGCCCAGCCCGCCACGACACACCAGGGCACACCGACCCCGCCCAACCGCTCCGCGACCTGTGCGGGCCGCCAGGCGTCGGCCCAGCGGGCGTCCAGTTCGGCCGCGCCGAGAACCGCACCGCCGGGTGGCAGGGAACCAGTCATCGGCACAACGTACCGCCGCGTGATCACCCGTATGTGTGATGGCACCTGGTCCTCACCACCGCCGCGCGGGCCGAGCAGGACCGGACCGTGGTGTCCGCGGCCACCCGGATGCTGGTCGCGATGGCCCGCAGGGAACCCGGCAGCATGGAGTTGCTCCTCGACATACTGCCGGACGCCTTCCCCTGGGTCCGCTTCCTGCCCGAGCCGGATCTCCACGGCTTCGCCGTCGAACTGGTCGACACCATGCGCGCCGCCGACGCGGTCGGCAACAGCGCCTCCGTCGCGCAGCTGCTCATCGCCTGGCAGCACACCGCCGAGGTCTACTCCGACCCTGACCTGCTGGCCGCACTGACCAGGGACCACGGCGAGGACTACGGCCCCGTACCGGACCCTCGGGACGTCGAGTGACCGCGGGCCGCGGTGACCGCGCCGCACCACCGGCACCAGACGGCCACGGGGAAGTCCGCTTCGCCGACGGCGCCTCGGCCAAGGGCTGGGAGAACCTCGCCCAGCAAGCGCGAGAGAACACCTACCGCGCCTGGACCACGCTGCGCACCGACCCCGGACCGACCATCGAGACACCTCGGCACCACCGCCTCAAGGGCGGTCTGGCGCATGGCACCCACCGCGGGCAATCCTGCGAGCAGTGGCAGATCGAGGTGACCGGCGGTGGCCGCATCCGGTATCTCCTCGACACCGGCCGGGGAACCTGCTGGATCACCTTCGCAGGCACCGGGCACCCGCGGGCCACGGACCGACACCGACAGCCGGAAGGACGGCGAAGCGACAAGCCGCCCCTTCCGGCCTGCCCGTCGCTAATTTTCTGGACTTGCCGGTCCATTTTCCTCGGCGCACAGTGGGTCGCGTCCCACGGGGAAGCGAGTGACACGGAGGGTTGGTCATGGGTGTGCGGCTGGCAGGCAGGACCGCGTTGGTGACCGGTGCGACCAGCAATATCGGGCGGGCGATCGCGGAGGCGTTCGCGGCCGAGGGGGCGCATGTGGTCGTCTCGGGGCGGAGTGCGGGGCGTGGGGCGGAGGTGGTGGACGGGATCCGCGCCCTCGGCGGACGTGCCGACTTCGTGCGGGCCGACCTGGACGGCAGCGCCGCCGCCTCGCGGGCGCTCGCCGAGGAGGCGACCCGGGTGCTGGGCGGTCGTATCGACGTGCTCGTCAACAACGCGGGCGTCTACCCGGGCGACGCGACCGCCGCCACCGACGAGAAGACCTTCGACGAGGTCTACGCGGTCAACGTCAAGGCCCCGTTCTTCCTGACGGCCGCCGTCGCGCCCGCCATGGCGGAGGCCGGGGGCGGGGCGATCGTGAACCTGGGGTCCTGGATCGCGCGGCTCGGCATCCCCGTCGGCGCGCTGTACAGCTCCACCAAGGGGGCGATGGAGACGCTGACCCGCGCCTGGGCGGCGGAGTTCGGGCCGCGGGGAGTCCGGGTGAACGCCATCTCGCCGGGCGTGGTGCTGGCGGCCGGCGACGAGAACGCCGGGGTCGCCGCGGCCATGATGAAGGGGACGCCGGCGGGCCGGATGGGCACGCCGGAGGAGATCGCGAGCGCGGCGGTGTACCTGGCGGCCGAGGAGTCGTCGTTCGTGCACGGGATCGTGCTCGACGTGGACGGCGGCCGTACGACCGCCGCGGTCATCGCGGCGTAGCCGCCCCCGCCGGCTCCAGGTCGCGGCGCAGGTCCGCGATCCCCTGGTCGAGGGCGGCGCGGAGGTGGTCGGAGCGCCCCGTCGACAGGAGGATGGACACGCCTCCCTGGATCGCGGCGAGCAGGGCGGCGGCCCGTGCGTCGACGTCCACGTCGGTCCCGTGGCCGGTGGTCGCGCGCACCGCGCGGATACCCGCCGCCAGGCTCTCCTGCCACTGCCGCATCAGCTCGACGACGATCGCCCGCGCGCCCGGCGTCGACCGCCCGACCTGGAGGAAGAGCGAGCCGAGCGGGCAGGTGTCGCCCTGGGCCTCGTAGCGGGCGATGACCACGTCCCGCCACCGGTCCCAGTCCTCCCAGGAGTCGAGGCGGCCGAGATACGGCTGCTGGTCCGCCAGCACCTGCTCCGCCTCGAACCGCGCGACGGCGAGGAGCAGTTCGTCCTTGCCGTCCGGGAAGTAGTGGAAGAGCTGGCTCTTGCTGGTGCCGGTCCGCGCCATGACGTCCTCCAGGGTCACGGAGCCGACCCCCTGTTCGCGCAGCACCTCGGCGGCCCCCTCGACGATCCGGCGCCGGGTCGCCTTCCCCTTGGCCGTCAGTTCCTTGGCCGTCGGTTCCTTGGCCGTCGGTTCCTTGGCCGTCGGTTCCTTGCCCATGAGCCGCCCTCCGCAGAGTGGACTGTACGGTCCACTGTAGGGCTCAGCCGGCGAAGACGGTGCTGGCCAGGGCCACGCTGACGACGGTGCCGCCGATGATGCTCAGCAACGCGTTGCGGCGCCACAGGTGCAGTCCGACGGTGACGGCCAGGGCGGCCAGGGGCGCCAGGGCGCGGGACTGGGTCAGCGGCAGGTCGCGCAGGCAGTAGACGAACAGGATCACCATCACGCCGGCGGGCATCCGGGCGCCCAGGTACTGCACGGTCCTGCTGGCCCGCAGCGAGGCCAGGACGGTGAAGGGCAGCGCGCGCAGCGCCCAGGTGACGGCGGCCGAGACGGCGACGGCCAGCAGCAGGTAGCGGGTGTCAGGCACGGGACTCACCGGACTCCTCCTTGCGGCTGCGGCTCCGGATCAGCAGCGCGGCGGTGAACAGGGTGAACGCGGTCAGCAGCAGCTGTCCCGGCAGCACCAGCCGCGCCACCAGGGCGCTGAGGAGCGCGAGGACGGGGGTGGGCAGGTCGCCGCGGCGCTCCCGGACGGCGTCCAGGGCGAGTACGGCGAACAGGGCGGTCATCGCGAAGTCCAGGCCGCCGACGCTGTCGGGCACGGCCGAGCCGAGCAGGGCGCCGACGGTGGCGCCGCCGACCCAGTACGACTGCATGAACAACTGCAACCACAGGATGCGGGCGCCGGACCAGGACCGGGCCCGGTCACCGGTGGTCAGCGCGTAGGCCTCGTCGGTCAGCGCGAAGGTGCCGTAGGCCTTGCCGAGCGGTCCGGGTATGCGGTCGAGGGGGAAGGACAGCGCGTAGAACACATGCCGGACGTTGACCAGGAACGCGGTCAGCGCGACGGTCGCCAGCGGGGTGACCGCGACGGCCAGGCCCACCAGCAGGAACTCGAACGAGCCCGCGTAGACGACGGCGGTGAACAGGCTCGCGCACCACCAGGGCAGTCCTGCGTGGACGATCAGCACCCCGAAGGCGAGGCCGAGCGGGAGCAGGCCGAGCCCCACGGAGGTGGAGTCCTTCAGGGCGGCGAGGGCCTCCGCCCGGGACCCCGGCGAGGAGGCGGGAGCCGGAGGGGGAGCCGGAGCGGGACGAGGGGGATCGCCCGCGGCGACCGAAACCGTACGCATGCTGAAATTTTAGGCGGATTGTCGCCACATATGGTTTCCAATAATTCTCGTACGATGCCAACGTGAGCAATGAAATAAAGCTCGACGCCGTCGATCGAGACATTTTGTTTCACCTGCGCCGGGACGGTCGCCTGAGCAACGTCGAGCTGGCCAAGCGGGTCGGCCTCACCCCGCCGCCGTGCCTGCGCCGCCTGAAGCGGCTGGAGGACGCCGGGGTCATCGCCGGCTACCGCGCCGTCATCAATCCGGAGGCCCTGGGCCGGGGCCTGGAGGTCATGATCGACATCGAGGTCTCCGCCAACGACCTGAAGACCATCGAGACCCTGGAGGAGACCCTCTCCTCGTACGAGGAGGTCGTCGAGTTCCGCCGGATGTACGGCCGCCCCGACTACTTCCTCCGCGTCGCCGTCGCCGACGACGCCGCGTACAACACCTTCATCACCGGCAAACTCACCGGCCTCCCCGGCATCCTGCGCGTCGAGTCCCACCTGACCATGAAGAAGATCAAGACCGAGGACTGACACGGGGTCACCACACAGCCAGCAGGATCCCCAGCAGCACCGCTCCCGCCACCGCCGGCGCGGCCACCTCGTACGCCCACCGCACCGTGATCTCGCCCTGTGCCGACTCGGCCGGTCCCCTGCTCTCCAGCAGCTCGCGCAGGTCGTCCATGACCTTGTCGGTGTCCGCACGCGTCGGCTCGTTCGTGTGTTCGGACCCGCCCAGCCCCCCGGAGCTCCCGAAGCCGCCGAACCCGCCGAAGCCACCGAGCCCGCGCCGGGCGGTTCCGGCCCCCGTCCCTCCGCGCCGCACGTCAGCCTCCGCCTTCGCCCGCTGCCGTGCCGCCTTCTTGCGGCCTCGCAGGGACACCGGGATCGCCCACAGCTGGTACTTCGCGCCGGACTTGACGACCACCTCGTTCGAGTAGCCGGACCGCAGGGCGGCGATCTCCCCCCACGGCAGCGTGATCACCCGGAACGGGTTCCGTACGCGCAGCCGGTCCTCGCCCGCGAACACCGCGGGACGCAGGGTGAAGGCCACGATCAGCGGCACGACGAGGATGAGCGCGGCGAGCGCGAGCCAGGGGGTGTGGCCGTGCCCCCGGAGCAGCGCGTCGATGCCGAGCCAGCCGACGATGACGAGGAGGAGTACGCCGCCGATCAGCGCCTGGGGCGATCGGTAGATGCGGTCCTTGACGAGGGGCGTGGTCATGTCGCCGATTGTGCCTCAGGCGTGCGCCCGGGTGCCGTGGGGTGTGCGTCCGGGTGCCGTGGGGTGTGCGTCCGGGCGCCGTGGGGTGTGCGCCCGGTGCGCGGGTGCGACTCGCGGGTGGTTGCTCGCGCAGTTCCCCGCACCCCTTCCAGGGGCGTAGTCTCACCGCCTCCGAAGAAGAACCGTTCCCTCGGGGTGTACAGCCGCTACGCGCGTAGATATGCTCGGCTGGTGACCATGCCCACCACCGCACCCCACGCACTTGCTGACGTCACCGCGTCCGACAGCACGCTGCGCCGCTTCCTTCACGGGCTGCCCGGCGTCGACGCGGTCGGCCTGGAGGCGCGCGCCGCCTCGCTCGGCACCCGTTCCATCAAGACCACCGCGAAGGCGTACGCCATCGACCTCGCCATCTCGATGGTCGACCTGACGACGCTGGAAGGCGCGGACACCCCGGGCAAGGTCCGGGCGCTCGGCGCCAAGGCGGTCCACCCGGACCCGACGGACCGTACGACCCCCGCCACGGCGGCCGTCTGCGTCTACCCCGACATGGTGGCCACCGCGAAGGAGGCCGTCGCCGGCTCGTCCGTCAAGGTCGCCTCCGTCGCCACCGCCTTCCCGGCCGGCCGCGCCGCGCTCGGCGTGAAGCTCGCCGACGTGCGCGACGCCGTGAGCGCCGGTGCCGACGAGATCGACATGGTCATCGACCGCGGGGCCTTCCTCGCGGGGAACTACCGCAAGGTGTACGACGAGATCACCGCCGTACGCGAAGCCTGCGGGACGGCGGCCCGGCTGAAGGTCATCTTCGAGACCGGCGAGCTGTCGACGTACGACAACATCCGCCGGGCCTCCTGGCTGGGCATGCTCGCGGGCGCCGACTTCATCAAGACGTCGACCGGCAAGGTCGCGGTGAACGCCACCCCGGCAAACACCCTGCTCATGCTGGAGGCCGTGCGCGACTTCCGGGCGCAGACCGGTGTCCAGGTGGGCGTGAAACCCGCCGGCGGGATCCGGACCAGCAAGGACGCGATCAAGTTCCTCGTTCTCGTCAACGAGACGGCCGGTGCGGACTGGCTGGACAACCACTGGTTCCGGTTCGGCGCCTCCTCGCTCCTGAACGACCTGCTGATGCAGCGTCAGAAGCTGGCCACCGGCCGCTACTCCGGCCCCGACTACGTGACGGTGGACTGAACACCATGGCCAAGGAAAAGATGACCACCGCATTCGAGTACGCGCCGGCGCCCGAGTCCCGCTCCGTCGTCGACATCGCGCCCTCCTACGGCCTCTTCATCGACGGCGAGTTCACCGACGCCGCCGACGGCAAGGTCTTCAAGACGGTCAGCCCGTCGACCGAGGAGGTCCTCTCCGAGGTCGCCCAGGCCGGCGAGGCGGACGTCGACCGTGCCGTCAAGGCCGCCCGCAAGGCCTTCGAGAAGTGGTCGGCGCTGCCGGGCTCCGAGCGGGCGAAGTACCTGTTCCGCATCGCCCGGATCATCCAGGAGCGCAGCCGTGAGCTCGCCGTCCTGGAGACCCTGGACAACGGCAAGCCGATCAAGGAGACCCGCGACGCGGACCTCCCCCTGGTCGCCGCGCACTTCTTCTACTACGCGGGCTGGGCCGACAAGCTCGACCACGCCGGCTACGGCGCGGACCCGCGCCCCCTCGGGGTCGCCGGCCAGGTCATCCCCTGGAACTTCCCCCTCCTGATGCTGGCCTGGAAGATCGCCCCGGCGCTGGCGACGGGCAACACCGTCGTACTCAAGCCGGCGGAGACCACCCCCCTGTCGGCGTTGTTCTTCGCAGACATCTGCCGCCAGGCGGGCCTGCCCAAGGGCGTCGTCAACATCCTCCCCGGCTACGGCGACGCGGGCGCCGCGCTCGTCGCCCACCCGGACGTGAACAAGGTCGCCTTCACCGGCTCGACGGCCGTCGGCAAGGAGATCGCGCGCACGGTCGCCGGCACCCGCAAGAAGGTCACCCTGGAGCTGGGCGGCAAGGGCGCCAACATCGTCTTCGACGACGCCCCCATCGACCAGGCCGTCGAGGGCATCGTCACCGGCATCTTCTTCAACCAGGGCCAGGTCTGCTGCGCGGGCTCCCGGCTCCTCGTCCAGGAGTCGATCCACGACGAGCTGCTGGAATCGTTGAAGCGCCGTCTGTCGACGCTGCGTCTCGGCGACCCGCTGGACAAGAACACCGACATCGGCGCGATCAACTCCGCCGAGCAGCTGGCCCGGATCACCGCGCTCGCCGACCAGGGCGCCGCGGAGGGCGCCGAGCGCTGGTCCCCGGCCTGCGAACTCCCCTCCGCCGGCTACTGGTTCGCCCCGACGCTCTTCACGAACGTCACCCAGGCGCACACGATCGCGCGGGACGAGATCTTCGGTCCGGTCCTGTCCGTCCTCACCTTCCGCACCCCGGACGAGGCCGTCGCCAAGGCCAACAACACCCAGTACGGCCTCTCGGCCGGCATCTGGACCGAGAAGGGGTCGCGGATCCTGGCCGTCGCGAACAAGCTGCGTGCCGGCGTCGTCTGGTCCAACACCTTCAACAAGTTCGACCCGACCTCGCCGTTCGGCGGTTACAAGGAGTCGGGCTTCGGCCGCGAGGGCGGTCGCCACGGCCTGGAGGCATACCTCGATGTCTGATCGCCTGTCTGTCTTCAAGACCTACAAGCTGTACGTCGGCGGGAAGTTCCCGCGTTCCGAGAGCGGCCGGGTGTACGAGGTGACCGACTCCAAGGGCAACTGGCTGGCCAACGCACCGCAGTCCAGCCGCAAGGACGCCCGGGACGCGGTCGTCGCCGCCCGCAAGGCGTTCGGCGGCTGGGCGGGCGCCACCGCCTACAACCGGGGCCAGGTCCTCTACCGCGTCGCGGAGATGCTGGAGGGCCGCCGGGACCAGTTCGTGCGCGAGGTCGCCGACGCGGAGGGCCTCGGCAAGTCCAAGGCCGCCGCGGTGGTGGACGCGACGATCGACCGCTGGGTCTGGTACGCCGGCTGGACCGACAAGATCGCCCAGGTGGTGGGCGGCGGCAACCCGGTCGCGGGCCCCTTCTTCAACCTCTCGACGCCCGAGCCGACGGGCGTGGTGGCGGTCGTCGCCCCCCAGGAGTCGTCGTTCCTGGGCCTGGTGTCGGTGCTCGCCCCGGTGATCGCGACCGGCAACACGGCGGTCGTCGTAGCGAGCGAGAAGTCCCCGCTCCCCGCCCTCTCCCTCGCCGAGGTCCTCGCCACCTCCGACGTCCCGGGCGGAGTCGTCAACGTCCTCTCCGGCCGTACCGCGGAGATCGCCGCCCCCCTCGCCGCCCACCAGGACGTCAACGCGATCGACCTCGCGGGCGCGGACGAGGTGCTGGCGAAGGAGCTGGAGATCGCGGCGGCCGACAACCTCAAGCGCGTGCTGCGTCCACAGGCTGTGGACGACTGGACGGCCGCACCGGGGACGGACCGCCTGACGGCCTTCCTGGAGACGAAGACGGTGTGGCACCCGACGGGGTCGCTGGGAGCGTCCGGCTCTTCGTACTGAGGTGCGTCGAAGCGCCCCGTCAGGGGCGCTGGGGGTACCCCCGGCCGAAGGCTGGGGGAGGAACTGCGCGACCAGCCACAACCGGACCCGCAGTTCCCCACCGCGCTCAGCCCCCCAGGAGCTTCCCCACCACCGGAAGCGACCCGATCGACGGGGCCTGCGCCACCGGTCCCGTCACCATCTTCGACGTCAGCGGCTTGAAGTCGGCGAGCTGGGTCCCCACCCCGTTGTCCAGCGGGTCGACGCTCGTGCCCGCGAGGGGGTTGGGCTTCAGGGCCGCCACCGACCCCGTGACGTACGGCAGCATGGCGCCCAGCGCCCGCACGCCCGACTGCGGGTCGACGTGGCCGAGCGAGGTGGGGCTGGTCCGGACCGCGTCCACGGCGGGCCGGGCGTCGGCGGCGGCCGTCGCGGCGCCCGCGCCGAGCGCCACGCCTGCCGTGGCAAGGGCGGTCAGGGCGCGCCGGGCGGTCGGGGTCGGGGAGGACGCGTGTCGGGACATCGCTGGTGCCGCCTTCTGGTACGCAGGGTAATCGTGACGGAGCACAGGGTAGTTGAGGTGTGACTCACGCTCCAAAGCCGACCCGCGGGGTCGGCAGGAGGCCCCCCATGCGTCAAACTGGTGTTCCGTGAGCATTCATCCTCCGTCCCCCGCCCGCGTCGTGCTGCTGTGCGGCCCCTCCGGCTCGGGCAAGTCACTGGTCGCCGCCCGTTCCGGGCTCCCCGTCCTGCGCCTCGACGACTTCTACAAAGAGGGCGACGACCCGACTCTGCCGCTGGTGGCGGGGAGTTCGGACATCGACTGGGACCACCCGGAGTCCTGGGACGCGGAGGTCGCGGTCGAGGCGATCGGCCGGCTGTGCGCCACGGGCGCCGCGCCGATACCGGTATATGACATAGCGCTGAGCGCCCGCACCGGCGCCGAGACGCTGGACATCGGCCGTACCCCGCTGTTCATCGCCGAGGGCATCTTCGCCGCCGAGATCGTGGAACGCTGCCGCGAACTAGGCCTGCTGGCCGACGCGCTCTGCCTGAGCCGGGGCCCGGTGAAGACGTTCCGGCGCCGGTTCCTGCGCGATCTCAAGGAGGGCCGCAAGTCGGTGCCGTTCCTGCTGCGGCGCGGCTGGCGGCTGATGCGGGCGGAGCGCACGATCGTGAGCCGTCAGGTGGCGCTGGGCGCGTATCCGTGCGACCGGGACGAGGCTCTGGGCCGCATGGCCGCGGCAGCGGTGGGCCGGCAGAACCGGGACCGGACGCAGGCCACGGCGTAAGGCAGGGAGAGCGCAGAAAAAGCGGGACTGGATGGACCCCCCGGCCCTCCAGTCCCGCTTTCCCCCGTTGCTCCGCCGAACACCCCCGTGTCCCCCGTGGCGGAGCTTCCCCCGTGCTTCCCCCCGGATCCCCCCGGATCCGTTTTCCCCCGTGCCCCCGTGTTCCCCGTGGGTCCCCCCGGACCCTCCCCCGGTTCTCCCCCGTCAGGATCCCCCCGGATCCCGTTACCTTCAGGCGACGAGCTCCCCGAAGGCGTCTTCCTCGTCACGGCCGAAGCTGAGGACCTCGTCCTCGCGCAGCCGGCGGAGCGACCGCCAGATGCTGGACTTCACCGTGCCGACACTGATGTCGAGGATCTCCGCGATCTCCGGGTCCGTGCGGCCCTCGTAGTAGCGCAGGACCAGCATGGTGCGCTGGAGCTCGGGGAGCCGGGCGAGCGCCTGCCACAGGACGGCGCGCAGCTCGGTGCCGCTCATCGCGTCCGTGTCACCGGGCGTCTCCGGCAGTTCCTCGGTCGGGTACTCGTTGAGCTTGCGGCGCCGCCAGGCGCTGATGTGCAGGTTGGTCATGGTGCGGCGCAGGTAGCCGCCCACGGCCGCCTTGTCGCTGATCCGGTCCCACGCCTTGTACGTCGAGAACAGCGCGCTCTGCAGCAGGTCCTCGGCCTCGTAGCGGTCGCCGGTCAGGTGGTAGGCGGTCGCGTACAGGGAGGCGCGGCGCTCCTGGACGTAGGCGGTGAACTCCGCCTCGGTCAGCGAGCGACGCTCCCCCGTGTCCTCCCTGTAGGCGGATCCCCCGTGCGTTTCCCCCGTGCGACTGTCAACCACCGACATGTAGCCGGTGTGCTGACGCCCGGTGCCGCGAGCGCACCCCCGCCCGCTCACGGCACCGGACTTCTCGGAACCCCGGTTCACGTCGTGCAGACGCGTGATCACTGCGCTGGTGCTGTGACCGATCAGCGTGTTCATCTCGCGCCCCCCGTCGTGGACTTCCGGTAGTTCGGCTTGCCCAGGCCGCTCGCCGCGTTCACTCGCTTGCCTGTGCCGAAAAGACTGCCGGGCCACCTTCACGGCCGTATCCGCCGACTGTCACAGACCTGTCACAGGGGTCCGGCACACAGCGTCCACAGGAGGTGCACAGGTTGTGGCGCTACGGAGGTTTGCGGGGTGCTACAAGCCGCACAGGTCGTACGACGGGCCCTGCATGGGCCAGAATGAGCCCGTGCCTTCCCTGTTGCTGATCGAGGACGACGACGCCATCCGTACGGCCCTGGAGCTCTCTCTGACGCGCCAGGGGCACCGGGTGGCCACCGCTGCGACCGGTGAGGACGGTCTGAAGCTGTTGCGTGAGCAGCGGCCCGATCTGATCGTCCTCGATGTCATGCTGCCCGGCATCGACGGTTTCGAGGTGTGCCGGCGGATCCGGCGCACGGACCAGCTGCCGATCATTCTGCTGACCGCGCGCAGCGATGACATCGATGTGGTGGTCGGGCTGGAGTCCGGGGCCGACGACTATGTCGTCAAGCCGGTCCAGGGGCGGGTGCTCGACGCCCGGATCCGGGCCGTGCTGCGGCGCGGGGAGCGGGAGTCCACCGACTCGGCGACCTTCGGCAACGTCGTCATCGACCGCAGCGCGATGACCGTGACGAAGAACGGCGAGGATCTGCAGCTGACACCGACCGAGCTGCGGCTGCTGCTCGAACTGAGCCGGCGGCCTGGGCAGGCGCTGTCCCGGCAGCAACTGCTGCGGCTGGTCTGGGAACACGACTACCTCGGTGACTCCCGGCTGGTGGACGCCTGTGTGCAGCGGCTGCGCGCCAAGGTCGAGGACGTGCCCTCGTCCCCGACCCTGATCCGTACCGTGCGTGGTGTCGGCTACCGCCTGGACGCCCCTCAGTGACGGACCGGCAAGAGGGTTTCCGCGGCTGGGCCTCGGATCGCAAGGGAGCGGTGTCCCGGCTGCGTTTCACCAGTCTGCGGCTGCGGCTCGTCGTCGTCTTCGGGCTGGTCGCGCTGACCGCCGCCGTGTCCGCGTCCGGCATCGCGTACTGGCTCAACCGCGAGGCCGTGCTCACCCGTACCCAGGACGCGGTGCTGCGCGACTTCCAGCAGGAGATGCAGAACCGGGCCGGAGCGCTGCCCGTGCATCCGTCGCAGGACGAACTGCAGCGCACGGCCGGGCAGATGGCGAGCAGCAGCCAGCGGTTCAGCGTGCTGCTGGTCGGCCAGGACGGCAACGGCAAGACGGTGTACGGCAGTTCGGACGGGCTCAGCGCGTTCGCGCTGGACGACGTGCCGACCTCGCTGCGCAAGGCCGTGGACAAGCAGCAGAAGGTGAGCGAGTCCAACAAGTCGGCGTACCACCTGTACTGGCAGCGGGTCGTCGACCACGGCACGCCGTATCTCGTCGCCGGGACGCGGCTGATCGGCGGCGGGCCGACCGGCTACATGATGAAGTCCCTGGAGCCGGAGGCGAAGGACCTCAACTCGCTGGCCTGGTCGCTGGGGATCGCGACCGGGCTCGCTCTGATCGGTTCGGCGCTGCTGGCGCAGGCCGCCGCCACGACCGTGCTGAAGCCGGTGCACCGGCTCGGGGTCGCCGCGCGGCGGCTCGGCGAGGGCAAGCTGGACACCCGGCTGCGGGTGTCGGGCACGGACGAACTCGCCGATCTCTCCCGGACGTTCAACGACGCGGCCGAGGCGCTGGAGAAGCGGGTCGACGACATGGCCGCGCGGGACGACGCGTCCCGGCGGTTCGTCGCCGACATGAGCCACGAGCTGCGCACCCCGCTCACCGCGATCACCGCCGTGACGGAGATCCTGGAGGAGGAGCTGGAGGCCGAGTCCGGGTCGATGGACCCGATGATCGAGCCCGCCGTCCGGCTGGTCGTCAGCGAGACGCGCCGCCTCAACGACCTCGTCGAGAACCTGATGGAGGTCACCCGCTTCGACGCCGGTACGGCCCGTCTCGTCCTCGACGACGTCGACATCGCCGACCAGATCACCGCCTGCATCGACGCCCGCGCCTGGCTGGACGCGGTGGACCTGGACGCCGAGCGCGGCATCCACGCCCGCCTCGACCCGCGCCGCCTCGACGTCATCCTCGCCAACCTGATCGGCAACGCGCTCAAGCACGGCGGGTCGCCGGTGCGGGTGTCGGTGCGCATCGAGGGCGACGACCTGGTCGTCGCCGTACGGGACCACGGTCCGGGCATCCCGGAGGACGTGCTGCCGCACGTCTTCGACCGGTTCTACAAGGCCAGCGCGTCCCGGCCGCGCTCCGAGGGCAGCGGCCTGGGCCTGTCCATCGCGACGGAGAACGCCCGCATCCACGGCGGCTCGATCACCGCCGCGAACTCCCCCGAGGGCGGTGCGGTGTTCACGCTCCGGCTGCCCCGGGACGCCTCGCGGCTGACGGAGGACGGCAAGGACGCGGAGGGTGCCGGGGGCACCGGCGGCACCGGGGCCGCAGCGGAAGCCGGGGATGCCGGAGACGCCGGGGAGAGGGGCGCCTGATGCACGTACGAAGACTCCTGGCCGTTGCCGGTCTGGCGCTGGCGCTCTCCGGGTGCGGGATCCGGGCCACCGAGGTGCCGACCGATTTCGGCGGGGCGCCCTCGCGGGTGCCGTGCTCGATGACCCAGCCGGACCTGTCCACGCAGGACGAGCACGGGGTGCCGGTGCAGGTGTTCCTGCTGTGCGGTTCGTCGCTGGTGACCGTGGACCGCCAGGTGCGGGTCCCGGACGGTTCGGTGGACGCCAGACGGCGGGTGATCGTCGCCCAGGGGCTGCTCGACCAGCTCGCCGAGACGCCGTCGGCCGCCGAGAAGGAGGCCGGCTACACGACGTACGTGCGGGGCGGGATGAGCGTCGGGGGGCCGCGGGCCGGGGATCCCGACGACACGCTGCGGCTGAGCACGTCGCCGCCGCAGCTGACGTCGTACGCGCTCGCCCAGATCGTGTGCACGCTGTCCGACTCGGCCGCCGCGGAGGGGGACGGGTCGGTGATCCTGGGCGGTCCGGGGACGGAGCCGTTGCGGCGGTACGAGTGCACGGACGCCGTGCGGAATGCGCCGAGTGGGAATCGGCCGCCGTCCACCGAGGTGGCCTCCCAGTGAGGGGCGTTTGGGCGCCTCCTGGGGTGCCGGGACAGGTCGCACTGCGGGTGCGGGCCGGTGGGACCTTGTCGCGCAGTTCCCCGCGCCCCTGACGGGGCGCCCCCTGACAGGGCGCCTCCCTGACGGGGCGTCCCCCGGAAGGGGCGCGTCCTCGGGGGCGTGTGGTCGAGGCCTCACTCCCCTATCCGGAACCGATCGTGTGCGCGGGCGCGTCTACGGGGGCGTGCAGCGTCAAGGCTCCATCGGCGGCAGCGCCGCGATCCGCGTCCGTGTGGCAGGGGGTGTCCTCCTTGTCGCACATCTCGTGTTCGTCGCCTGGCTGATGCTTCGGCCGCTGGACGTGCCCTGGGTGATGCCGGCCAACCTGCACCCCCTCGCGGGCATCCGCGCCGACCTGGCGCTCGGCGGGCGCGAGGCCGCGCACCGGATCGGTGAGGGGCTCGCGCTGCTCGCGCCGCTGGGCGTGCTGCTGCCGATGACGCACGGGAAGCTGCGGGTCTCCCCGCTCGCCTCGCTGACCAGTTCGGCCGCCGCGGGCGCGCTGATCTCGACGGGCATAGCCCTGCTGCAGACCGGGGTGCCCGGCCGGGTGGTGGACGTCGACTCGATACTCCTCAACACGGCCGGCGTCGTGATCGCGCATCTCGCGGTGGTGCCCGCGGCACGCGCCCGGCTCCGCCGGCGGGGTGAGCGGCGGCGGCCCGCGGCCCTCCCCCAGGAGGAAGCGGCTCAGGGTCGTACCCCGACGATTCCCAGGGTCGGGATCGCCCCGTAGAGCGACGCTTCGACCCGGTTCGTCTCCGTACCGTTGAGGGCAGACGGGGGGCCGGAAGGGCCGCCCCGCACCGGACGCTCACGAAGGAGCCGCAGATGTCCAGCCTCGCCCGCCCCACCCACGGCCGCATGATCGGCGGAGTGTGCGCCGCGCTGGCCCGGCGCTTCGGCACCTCCGCGACCACGATGCGGGTGATCTTCCTGCTCTCCTGCCTGCTGCCGGGTCCGCAGTTCCTGCTCTACATAGCGCTGTGGATCCTCCTCCCCTCGGAGGAGAAGGCCTCCACCGCCTGGTGACCATGCGGTACGACCATGCCGTTGGGGCGCCCCGGAGGTTCCGGGGCGCCCCAACGGCATCGCCGATCGGCCGGGGAGAGGTCAGCCGAGCGGAATCCCGTTCACCGGCAGGCCGTGCGTGGGCAGGCCCTGGACCGGCAGGCCGCCGAGGAGGCCGGCGACGGGCTTGGTCGGGCCGCCGGCGAGGACCTGCTTGACGGCCGGCTGGACCGCGGTCAGTCCGGCACCGAGGGCGCTCTGCCCCTGCGCCACGGCCTCACCGGCACCCGGCAGCGCCTTGGAGACGTTCTCGGCCGGCAGCGTCTTGGTGACGGTGTCCAGGGCCTGGGGGGAGTCCGGGACGGCCGGGGCCGCGTTGGCCGCGCCCGCGCCGACGGCGGCGAAGGCGGCACCGAGGGCGGCGACACCGAGGGTCTTGGCAGCAGACTGCTTCATCGTCAATGCGTCCTTGCAATGCGGAGACGGGGATAAACAACACGCTGAGCGGTCCACGACCGTAAACATGCCGGGCCGTCCGCCGCAAACACCGAAATACGGACGGCCGGTGAAGACGCGTCCGCATTCCGTGCCCCGCCGAGGCGTCGAATCAGCCCTCCGGATCAGCAGAACCGCTGGTGGAGGCGGTCTGTCGGAACATCCATTCGGATTTCAGCTCTGCATAACCGGGCTTGACGACGTCATTGATCATGGCGAGTCGTTCATCGAAAGGAATGAACGCTGATTTCATCGCATTGACGGAGAACCACTGCATGTCGTCGAGCGTGTAACCGAACGCCTCGACGAGATGCTCGAATTCCCGGCTCATGCTGGTCCCGGACATCAGCCGGTTGTCGGTGTTCACGGTGGCCCGGAAGTGGAGCCGGCGCAGCAGCCCGATCGGGTGCCCGGTGTAGGAGTCGGCGGCGCCGGTCTGGAGGTTGGAGCTGGGGCACAGCTCCAGCGGGATCCGCTTGTCGCGGACGTAGGAGGCGAGCCGGCCGAGCTTGACCGTGCCGTCCTCGTGGACCTGGATGTCGTCGATGATCCGCACCCCGTGCCCGAGCCGGTCGGCGCCGCACCATTGCAACGCCTGCCAGATGGACGGCAGCCCGAAGGCCTCGCCGGCATGGATGGTGAAGTGGTTGTTCTCGCGCTTGAGGTACTCGAAGGCGTCCAGGTGCCGGGTGGGCGGGTAGCCGGCCTCGGCGCCCGCGATGTCGAAGCCGACGACGCCCAGGTCCCGGTAGCGGTTGGCGAGCTCGGCGATCTCCAGGGAGCGGGCCGCGTGCCGCATGGCGGTGAGCAGGGCGCCGACCCGGATCCGCCGGCCGTCCTCCCGGGCGAGCGCCTCACCCTGCCGGAACCCCTCGTTGACCGCCTCGACGACCTCCTCCAGGGTCAGCCCCTGCTCCAGGTGCTGCTCGGGGGCGTACCGCACCTCGGCGTAGACGACGCCGTCCTCGGCGAGGTCCTCGGCGCACTCGCGGGCGACCCGGACGAGGGCGTCCCGGGTCTGCATGACGCCGACGGTGTGCGAGAACGTCTCCAGGTACCGCTCCAGCGAACCGGAGTCGGCGGCCTCGCGGAACCAGATGCCGAGCTTGTCCGGGTCGGTCTCGGGGAGGCCGGCGTACCCGGTCTCCCGGGCGAGGTCGGCGACGGTGCCCGGACGCAGGCCGCCGTCGAGGTGGTCGTGCAGCAGAACCTTCGGCGCCCGGCGGATCTGCTCCGGCGTCGGGGTGTTCGCGGTGCTCTGGCTCGTCATTTCCGCACTGTAACTCCTACGCGCGTAGATCGCTCGGTACTCGAAGATTTCCGTTTCCGTCGATACGCAATGGTGACCGCACGGACGGGTCGGGTACACCACCTCTTCTGACACTGTTCTGTCATGGCACAGCAAGCGACGCCGGTCCGAACGGCCAGCCTGAGCAGGGCAGTCGGCCAGGAGCCGACGACGGTGAGCGGCGCGGTCCTGCTCCTCCCCGGTGGGGAGGAGGTCTCCGCGCGACGGCCGTCCCTCGTATGGGCGACGGCCTTCGTCCGCGCGCTCGGCCGCCGGCTCGCCCGGGACGGCCGGGACGAGGGACTGGCCGCGCACGTCGTCCACTACCGCTATCGCGGCTGGAACGGCAGCGAGGCGCATCTCGCCGGGGACGCCGACTGGGCGGCCGACGAGGTCGTACGGCGGTACGGCGACGTCCCCGTCTGTCTGCTCGGCGTGGGGATGGGCGGCCGGGCCGCGCTGCACGCGGGCGGGCACGAGGCGGTCAACTCCGTGGTCTCCATCGCCCCCTGGCTGCCCGAGGACGATGTGGCGGCGCCCGAGGAACCGGTCCGGCAGCTGGTGGGCCGCCGGGTGCTGGTCGTGCACGGCACGAACGACGAACGGACCGATCCGGAGCTGTCGTTCCGGCTGGCGGCGCGGGCGAAGAAGGCGAACCGGGAGGTGTGCCGGTTCGAGGTGCACTCGGACGGCCACGGGTTGCATCAGCACCGGGACGAAGTCCTCGCTCTCGCTTCGGACTTCGTCATGGGGGCGCTGTACGGGCATGCGGTGTCGCGGCCGGTGGAGGATGCGTTGGCTGCGCCGCCGCCGATCGGGTTGCGGATGCCGTTGGCTGCGGGGTTCGGCAAGTCGCTGCGGAAGGGCTGAGCTCCGTTCCAAAGTGCGGGCGCTTTGTGGCTGGTCGCGCAGTTCCCCGCGCCCCTGACGGGGGCGCTGTCGCTAGGCGGGGAGCAGGTTGCCGCGCCTGGACAGCAGGAACTTCTTGAAGGCGGCCACCGGCGGGGTGTCCGGGTGGCCGTTCAGCCATGCCACGCCGATCTCCCTGACCGCTCTCGGGGCCGTGACCGTCAGTTCCGCGACTCCCGGGCGGGGAAAGGCGGGTGGCGGGAGCAGCGCGACCCCCAGCCCGGCCGCCACCAGGCCCCGCAGCGTCTCCGCCTCCTCTCCCTCGAAGGCGATGCGCGGCCGGAAGCCGGCCTCCGTGCAGAGGTCGTCGGTGATGCGGCGCAGGCCGTAGCCCGGTTCCAGGGTCACGAAGGTCTCGTCGGCCGCTTCGGCGAGGCGGATGCGCTTGCGGCCGGCCAGCGGGTGGTCGGCGGGGACCACCAGGCGCAGCTTCTGCTCGTCGAGGCGGCGGGCCACCAGGTCGGGCGCGTCCGGCACCGGGGAGGTGAGACACAGGTCCAACTCCCCCGCCCGGAGCTTCTCGATCATCGCCTCGCCGTAGTTCTGGACGAGGCCGAAGCGGATGCGGGGATGGTCGACGCGGAAGGCCTGGAGGAGACCGGGTACGGTCTCCGCGCCCATGGTGTGCAGGAATCCGAAGGCGACCTTCCCCGCCGTGGGGTCGGCGTCGGCGCGTACCTCGTCGGCGGCGCGCCGGACCTCGGCGAGGGCGCGCTCGACCGAGGTGAGGAAGGTGCGGCCGGCGGGGGTGAGGGAGACGGTGCGGCCGTGCCGGGTGAAGAGGTCGACGCCCAGGTCCTGTTCCAGGCGGACCATCGCACGGGAGAGCGTGGACTGGGGGACGTTCAGCTCCTGGGCGGCCCTGGTGACATGCTCCGTGCGGGCCACGCCGGCGAAGTACGCGAGGCGTGGGGCCAGCAACATCGTCATGTCTTCTGTGTCACTGTCCGGTGACAGACGCTCCGCTGACCTCTGCTGATGCTCCATGGGAACGATTATGGCGATTCCATGCATTGGACGGATCAACACCGGGGTCCGTACGTTCGAGGCATGTCTCCCGCCAGTACCGGGGCGTCCACCACCGTGGGCGCCGTCCCGTCCGTCCCCGCCGCCGTCCCCGCCGTCGACTCCCGGCTGACCCCGGGCGGTCCCGGCTACCGCCGGATGAGCTTCGCGCTCTTCCTCGCCGGTGTCGCGACCTTCGCCCTCCTCTACTCCACGCAGGCCCTGCTCCCGCTGATCTCGGACGGCTACGACGTCTCCGCGAGCGACGCGAGCTGGACGGTGGCGGCGGCGACCGGCGGTCTGGCGCTGTTCGTCATCCCGATGAGCGCGCTGTCCGAGCGGTTCGGACGCCGTACGGTCATGACGGCCTCGCTGGCGGTCGCGGTGACCGTAGGACTGCTGGTGCCCTTCGCGCCCTCCCTCGGCGCGCTGATCGTGCTCCGCGGCGTCCAGGGCGCGGCGCTGGCCGGTCTGCCGGCGTCCGCGCAGGCCTATCTGGCCGAGGAGGTCCGGCCGAAGGCGCTGGTCACGGCGATCGGCCTGTTCGTCGCGGGCAACAGCGTGGGCGGGATGAGCGGCCGGGTCATCACCGGCTGGGTCGCGCAGGAGTGGGGCTGGCGGGTGGCCGTCGGCACGATCGGTGTGATCGCGGTCGGCTGCGCCGTCGCCTTCCGGCTGCTCCTCCCCGCGCCGCGGCACTTCAAGGCGGGCTCGCTGCACCCGCGCCGGCTGCTCGGCACGGTCCGCGACCACCTGGCCGACCCGCTGCTGCGCCGCCTGTACGCGATCGGCGCGCTCTTCATGACCGTCTTCGGCGGTGTCTACACGGTGATCGGCTACCGCCTGACCCAGGAGCCCTTCTCGCTCCCGCAGGGCGTCATCGGCTCGATCTTCCTGGTGTACCTGGTCGGTACGGTGTCCGCGTCGACGGCGGGCCGCCTGGTCGGCCGCCTGGGCCGCCGCGGTGCCCTCTACCTGGCCGGCGGCACCACGGCCGGCGGCCTCCTGCTCTCCCTGGCCGACTCGCTCCCCCTGGTCCTGCTCGGCCTCGTCCTGATCACCGCGGGCTTCTTCGCGGGCCACGCGGTCGCCTCCTCCGCGGTCAGCAAGACGGCCACCCACGGCAGGGCCCAGGCCTCGGCCCTCTACCAGTCCGCCTACTACGTCGGCTCCAGCGCGGGCAGCACGGTCGGCGCGCTCGCCTTCCACGCCCAGGGCTGGTCCGGCACGGTCGGTGTAGGCCTCCTCGCGATCCTGGGCGTCGTGACCATCACGGTCCTGGGCTCGATGGCAGCCCGCCGCACCCTCCTGGCCAACGCCCACTGACCGACGCCCACTGACCGACGCCCCGCACTGCAACGCCCCGAAAGGGGCGCGGGGAACTGCGCGACCAGCCACGACGACGCCGCACCCGCCCACGGACCGCACCCCCAGATCCGTGGGCGCCCCCATCTCACCTGCACGTTTCCCCACTCCGGGGGCCATTGTCAGTCCCCTGCGATACCTTCCGAAGTGCTGGAGCGCAACGGCGCGCGCACAGGAACGGCCACAGGGGTGGGTGGACGGAACATGACCGACAGCACGGCGACGGCGGACCTCGACGTCGCACTGGAGAAGTACCGGACCGAGCTGACCGGGTACTGCTACCGCATGCTCGGCTCGTCGTTCGAGGCCGAGGACGCGGTGCAGGACACCCTGGTGCGGGCCTGGCGGAGCTACGAGAAGTTCGAGGGCCGCTCCAGCCTCCGGTCGTGGCTGTACCGGATCGCGACGAACGTGTGCCTGGACATGCTCACCGCGGGGAACAAGCGGGCCCGGCCGATGGACCTCAGCGAGTCGACGCCGCTGGCCCAGGCGGCGCTCTCCCCCCGGCCCGACAACACCTGGCTGGAGCCGGTGCCCGACGCGCGCGTGCTGCCGACCGTGGACGACCCGGCGGAGGCCGCCGTGGCCAAGGAGTCGATCCGGCTGGCCTTCATGGCCGCGTTGCAGCAGCTGCCGCCCAAGCAGCGGGCGGTGCTGATCCTGCGCGAGGTGCTGGCCTGGAAGGCCACCGAGGTGGCCGAGCTGCTCGGCACCACCGTCGCGTCGGTCAACAGCGCGTTGCAGCGGGCCCGGGCCACGCTGGCCGAGCAGCAGCAGTCGGGCGCCGCCGCGGAGGTCTCCGACCCGCTCGACGAGGAGCAGCAGAAGCTCCTGGAGCGCTATGTCGCCGCCTTCGAGGGCTACGACATGACCGCCCTGACGGCGCTGCTCCACGAGGACGCCATCATGACGATGCCGCCGTTCGACCTGTGGCTCACCGGCCACGACGACATCGCCGGGTTCATGACGACGATCGGCTCGGCCTGCGAGGGCTCGCGGCTGTTCCCGGTCCGGGTCAACGGCCTGCCCGGGTTCGCCCAGTACAAGCCCGACCCGGACACCGGCGGCTGGAGCCCCTGGTCGATCCAGGTACTGGAGATCTCAGACGGCCGGCTGACCGGGTTCCACTTCTTCCTCGACACCAAGCGCTGGTTCCCGCTCTTCGACCTCCCCCTCCATCTGGAGGCGAAGGCCGACGAAGCGGAGGAGGGAGCGTAGGGCGGGGTCGGGGTCGCGGAGCCGGATCCGCCCTCCGGCCCGCCGGGCCGCCAGTTCAAGCCGGGCCAGCAGGTCGACGGCCGCCAGACCCGGCGGCCCGAGCCCGCCCACATCGCAGACGACGACCCGGCGGCGCGGCCCGCCGGCCCCGCCCGCCCCGAGCAGCTCACGCACGTCGTCGCAGAGCCCCGGCACCTCGTCCCTGACGACGGGGCCCGACAGCATGAGCACGGCGGGGGTCACGGCATCCACGGGCGGTAGACCGCCGCGGGTCTGACAACTCATCGGGCAGGGCGCCCCGCCTTCCGGACGGTCGCGAAGATCACAAGGGTCACAACGTTGACCTGCACCTGACCGACCCAGAGGGTTGGCTGTATGCCCCACGGATCAGCAGCGCCCGCCCCGCCCCACGGTCTCCTCCGCCGCGAGGGGGTCCCGTGCAGGGGGTGCTGAGCGGGTTCGCGGTGATCGCGATCGTCATCGCCGTCGGCTATGTCCTCGGCCGTGGCGGGCACCTGGGGGCGAACGGCCGCGAGGTCCTCACCAAGCTCGCCTTCCACGTCGCCTCGCCCGCCCTCCTCTTCACCACCCTCGCCAGGGCCGACCTGGCGGTGATCTTCTCCAGCCGCCTGCTGGTGACGGCCCTGAGCACGGCCGCGGCGGCGGGCGCGTTCGTGGCGGTGGGTGTCGTACGGGGCTGGGGCGTGGGCCGTACGACGATCGGCGCGCTGTGCTCCAGCTACGTCAACTCGGGCAACCTCGGCATCCCGATCGCGGTGTACGTGCTGGGCGACGCGTCCCTGGTGGCACCGGTGCTGCTCTTCCAGGTGGTGGTCCTCACCCCGGTCGCCCTGACGATCCTGGACGTGTCCGGGATGGGTGAGAAGGGCCCCTGGTGGCGGCGCCTGCTCGCCCCGCTCCGCAACCCGATAGCCGTGGGCTCGCTGTCCGGCGTGGCGGTCTCGGGGCTCGGCATCCACGTCCCCGGACCGGTGATGGACCCGCTCACCCTGATCGGCAACATGTCCGTGCCGGCCGTCCTGCTCGCCTTCGGCATCTCCCTGCGCGGCAGCACGCTCCCGGGCCGGGGCCGCGACCGCCACCCGGTGCTGCTGTCCGTCGCCCTGAAGGCGGTGGGCCAGCCGCTGGTCGCCTGGGCGCTGGCGTCGACCGTCTTCGACCTGCACGGCGCGCCCCTGCTCGACGTGACGGTGACCTCGGCACTGCCCGCCGCCCAGAACCTCTACACCTACGCCAGCACCTACCGCGTCGGCGAGGAACTGGCCCGCGACTCGATCCTGCTGTCCACGGTACTGGCGGTACCGGTCCTGGTGGTCGTGGCGGCGCTGCTGGGGTGACGGACGGTCAGTCGACGGGGAACTCCCCGGTGTCGATCGTGAGGCCGAACGGCTCCGGCAGGTCGATGGGATCACCGAACTTGACGGCGCGGAGGACCCGGTAGACATCGCGCTTCGGCTCGCCGTAGAGCGTTGCCGTGGGCCCGCCGGGGGCCCAGCGGTCGATGAGCAGGTACAGCGGGATGCCTGCGGTGGCATAAGCCGCAGGCTTGCTGACGCGGTCGTGCCGGGCGTTGGACTTGGAGGTCACCTCGACGACGAGTTCCACGAGTCCGGCGGGGATATGGCTCTCCACATAGGAATCGGTCTGCCGAGGAGCCACCACAATGTCCGGGATGAACATTCCGAGACGCGAGGGCACAGCGATCGACAGCGTCTGGTAGACCCCCCAATCCTCCGGAATCACGGAGTAGAGGCGACGCTGGATACGCTCCGCGATCACGTTGTGCCGGTAGGCGGGAGCAGGTGACACGGTGATGATCGCCTCGATGATCTCCACCTTGCTGCCCTCGGGCCATTCCATCTCCTCCCAGTACCGGACGAGTTCGTCCCAGTTCTGGTCGGGGTCCTGGCCCACGGTGAGTGCGCTCATGGCGGTCTCCTTCGGTTGCGTCACCGATCCCAGCATGCCGAACGGGACCGGCGGAGGTCCACCGATCCCGTTCACCCGAAAGAAGAAACACCTGGTCAGGCGATACGTTCCAGCACGACGGGCGACGCTGTGAAGGCCGTACCGGCCGCCCCGATGTCGTACGACCCCTCGACCGCCTGGAGCGCGTACTCGAAGCGCTCCGGGGTGTCGGTGTGGAGGGTGAGGAGGGGCTGGCCGGCGGTGACGGTGTCGCCGGGCTTGGCGTGGAGTTCGACGCCGGCGCCCGCCTGGACCGGGTCCTCCTTGCGGGCGCGGCCGGCGCCGAGGCGCCAGGCGGCGACGCCGATGTCGTAGGCGTCGAGGCGGGTCAGGACGCCGGTCGACGGCGCCTTGATCACGTGCTGTTCCTTCGCGACGGGGAGGACCGCGTCCGGGTCGCCGCCCTGGGCCGCGATCATCCGGCGCCAGACGTCCATCGCCGAGCCGTCGGCGAGTGCCTTCGCCGGGTCGGCGTCGCGGATGCCGGCCGCGTCGAGCATCTCGCGGGCGAGGGCGATGGTCAGCTCCACCACGTCGGCGGGGCCGCCGCCGGCCAGGACCTCCACCGACTCGCGGACCTCCAGGGCGTTGCCGGCCGTGAGGCCGAGCGGGGTGGACATGTCCGTGAGGAGGGCGACCGTCTTCACGCCGTGGTCGGTGCCGAGGCCCACCATGGTCGAGGCGAGCTCGCGGGCGTCCTCGATGGTCTTCATGAAGGCGCCGGTGCCGACCTTCACGTCCAGGACCAGGGAGCCGGTGCCCTCGGCGATCTTCTTCGACATGATCGAGGAGGCGATCAGGGGGATGGCCTCGACCGTGCCGGTGACGTCGCGCAGCGCGTACAGCTTCTTGTCGGCGGGGGCCAGGCCGTCGCCCGCCGCGCAGATCACCGCGCCGGTGGTGTCGAGGACGTTCAGCATCTCCTCGTTGGAGAGCAGGGCGCGCCAGCCGGGGATGGACTCCAGCTTGTCCAGGGTGCCGCCGGTGTGGCCGAGGCCGCGGCCGGAGAGCTGGGGGACGGCCGCGCCGCAGGCGGCCACGAGGGGTGCCAGCGGGAGGGTGATCTTGTCGCCGACGCCGCCCGTGGAGTGCTTGTCGGCGGTCGGACGGGACAGCGAGGAGAAGTCCATGCGCTCGCCGGAGGCGATCATCGCGGCGGTCCAGCGGGCGATCTCGCGGCGGTTCATGCCGTTGAGGAGGATGGCCATCGCGAGCGACGACATCTGCTCGTCGGCGACCTCGCCGCGCGTGTACGCGTCGATGACCCAGTCGATCTGGTGGTCGCTGAGCTCACCGCGGTCCCGCTTGGTGCGGATGACGGAGACGGCGTCCATGGTGGCCATGGCGTTCCCTTCGGAGATGTGCGATGCGTACGGCCCCTCCCAACCGGAAGGGGCCGTACGGGATTACTTGGTGAGATGGGCCGGGCCGAAGGCCTGGGGCAGCATCTCGGAGAGGGCGAGGACGCCCTCCGGGGTGTCCAGGAGGAGGTCCGGGCCGCCGAACTCGTAGAGGAGCTGGCGGCAGCGACCGCACGGGACGAGGAGGGCGCCCGTGCCGTCCACGCAGGTGAAGTGCGTGAGCCGGCCGCCGCCCGTGCGCCGGAGCGCGGAGACCAGGCCGCACTCGGCGCACAGGCCGAGGCCGTACGACGCGTTCTCCACGTTGCAGCCGGAGACCGTACGGCCGTCGTCCACGAGGGCGGCGGCGCCGACCGGGTAGCCGGAGTACGGGGCGTAGGCGTGGGACATGGCCTCCCGGGCCTCGGCCCGCAGGGTCTCCCAGTCGAAACCGGCGGCCGGGGCGGTCACTTGCCCTGTCCCTTCCGGTACGGCAGGCCGTCCGCCTTCGGCATCCGCAGGGACTGCGCGGACAGCGAGAGCACCAGCAGGGTGACGAGGTACGGGGTCGCGGTCACGAGCTGGCGCGGGACGTCGTCGGTGGTGGCGTACCAGACGAACATCAGGACCGAGATGACGATCGTGATGACGGCCGGGACGTACTTCTTCTTCCAGGCCAGGTACGCGGCGCCGAACACCAGGAGGATCGCGAGCAGCAGGATCAGCGCGTGGACGTTCACCGTGCCGCCGCGCAGGTTGAGGCTGTCGGTGTAGCCGAACAGGCCCGCGCCGAGGGCGAGGCCGCCCGGCATCCAGTTGCCGAAGATCATCGCGGCGAGGCCGATGTAGCCGCGGCCGGCGGTCTGGCCGTCCAGGTAGACGTTCGAGGCGACGATGGACAGGAACGCGCCGCCGAGGCCCGCGAAGCCGCCGCTGATGAGCACGGCGATGTACTTGTACTTGTAGACGTTGACGCCGAGGGACTCGGCCGCGACCGGGTTCTCGCCGCAGGAGCGCAGGCGCAGGCCGAAGGCGGTGCGCCACAGGACCCACCACGTGATCGGTACGAGGGCCACCGCGATCACCGTCAGCGGCGAGAGGTCGGTGAGCAGACCGCCGACCAGGCCCGCGACGTCGGAGATGAAGAACCAGTGCTTCTGGTTGAGCGTGTCCAGCCAGTCGGACAGGCCCGGGACGCTGAACGTGCCGAGTGAGTCGATCGGCGGGGACTGCTTGGAGGAGCCGCCCTCCGCGTTCTCGAAGGTGAACTTCGAGAGGTAGCGGGTGGCGCCCAGGGCGAGGATGTTCAGGGCCACACCGGAGACGATGTGGTTGACGTTGAAGGTGACGGTGGCGACGGCGTGCAGCAGGGCGCCGAGGGCGCCGCCGAGGATGCCGAAGACGATGCCGACCCAGGGGCCCCACTGGTAGCCGGCCCAGGCGCCGAACCAGGTGCCGAGGATCATCATGCCTTCGAGGCCGATGTTGACGACGCCCGCGCGCTCGGCCCACAGACCGCCGAGGCCGGCGAGGCCGATCGGGACGGCGAGGCGCAGCGCGGTGGACATCTGGCCGGTCGAGGTGATGCCCTCGGCGCCGGTGATGATGCGCACCAGGGAGGTCAGGACCAGTACGCCGGCGATGACCAGCAGGAGTACCGGGAGCGACATCCGGCGGCTGCCCCTGCCGGGCTGCTTCGCCTGCGGCTTGGCGATGGTCGCGGTGGACATCAGGCAGCCACCTCCTTCTTGGTGTTCTTGGCGGCGGCTGCGGCGAGCTCGGCGCCGACCTGGCGCTGCTGGCGGCGCAGACCCCACTGCCGTACGGCTTCGTAGGAGATGACGACGGAGAAGACGATCAGGCCCTGCATGATCGTGGCGATCTCCTTCTCGTACGCCACCGGGGTCGCGTAGTCGAGGGCGGGCGAGGCCTTGTCGAGGAAGGCCCACAGCAGGGCGGCGAAGGCGATGCCGCCCGGGTTGTTGCGGCCGAGCAGGGCGATGCCGATGGCGGTGAAGCCGAGGCCGGCCGGGAAGTCGAGGCTGTAGGTGTGGGAGTCGCCGAGCAGCAGCGGGAGGCCCGCGAGGCCGGAGACGGCGCCGGAGATCAGCATGGAGATCAGGACCATGCGCTTGGCGTCGACGCCGGAGGCCGCCGCGGCGGACTCGGAGGCGCCGGTGGCGCGCAGGTCGAAGCCGAAGCGGGTGCGGTTGAGGACCAGCCAGTAGCCGATGCCGAGGGCGATGGCGACGAAGACCATGCCGTAGATGTCGCCGACGTCGGAGCCCAGGTTGATGCCGGGGAACCAGCCGGACTTCTTCATCACGCCGGTCGTCATGTTGTTGCCGACCTGGACGCCCCACACGTCGGAGAGGGTGACGTAGCCGATGACGCTGGTGGCGATGGCGTTCAGCATGATCGTGGCGACGACCTCGCTGACCCCCCGGGTGACCTTGAGGACGCCCGCGATGCCGGCCCAGAAGGCGCCGGTGAGCATGGCGACCAGGAGCAGCATCGGGATCTGGAGGGCGGCGGGCAGGCCCACGTTGGCGCCGACCACGGCGGTCATCACGGCGGCGAGGCGGTACTGGCCGTCGACGCCGATGTTGAAGAGGTTCATGCGGAAGCCGAGGGCGACCGCGATGGCCGCGATGTAGTACATCGCCGCCTGGTTGATGATCAGGACCTGGATGTCGGAGTACGGCAGCTGCTGGAGCATCAGCACGTACGGCTCGAACGGGTTGCGGTTCGAGGCCAGCAGGACGATCGAGGTCAGGGCGATCGCGAGGACGAGCGCGATGGCCGGGCCGGCCACCGCGAGGAGCACCCGCTCCTTGTCGAACTTCTTCATCGGGCCTCGTCCTCCGGACCGTCGGCGCCTTCGTGTCCCTCTGGGGCGGTGTCTACGTGTTCCAGGTGGCCGGACGCGGCACCCGTCATGGCGGAGCCCAGCTCCTCCGGGGTGATGGTGGCCGGGTCGGCGTCCGCGACCAGCTTTCCGTCGAAGATCACCCGCAGGGTGTCCGACAGACCGATCAGCTCGTCCAGGTCGGCGGAGATCAGCAGCACCGCGAGGCCCTCGCGGCGGGCGTCCCGGATGCGGTCCCAGATCTGCGCCTGGGCGCCGACGTCCACACCGCGGGTGGGGTGGGCGGCGATCAGGAACTTCGGGTGGTGGCTCATCTCGCGGCCGACGATCAGCTTCTGCTGGTTGCCGCCGGAGAGCGAGGCGGCGGTGACGTCGATGCCGGGGGTGCGGACGTCGTACTCCTCGACGATCCGGCGGGTGTCGGCCTGGGCGCCCTTGATGTCCAGCCAGAAGCCCTTCGCGTTGGGCTTCTCGGTGACGTGGCCGAGGATGCGGTTCTCCCAGAGCGGGGACTCCAGGAGCAGGCCCTGGCGGTGGCGGTCCTCGGGGATGTAGCCGACGCCGGACTCGCGGCGCTTGCGGGTGCCCCAGCCGGTGACGTCCTCGCCGAGGAACTCGATCGTGCCCGAGTCGGCGTGGCGGGTGCCGATGAGCGCGTCGATCAGCTCGGTCTGGCCGTTGCCCTCGACGCCGGCGATGCCCATGACCTCGCCGGCGTGGATGGTGAAGGTGACGTCGTCGAGGACGCGCTTGGCGGCGCCGGGGGCGGTGGCCTCGTCGAGGACGTCGCCGCGGGCGGTGGCGCCGGACGAGCCGACCGTGGCGGTCTCGGGCTGTGCGCCGACCTCGCCGAGGGAGGGGCCGCTCGCGTAGACGGTGAGGTTCCTGACCGTGACGACGGCCTGGTCGGTGACCGTGGACTCGGCGGTCTCCGGGGTGGGCAGCTCGCTGCCGACCATCAGCTCGGCGAGCTGGCGCGGGGTGGTCTCGGAGGGGATCGCGGTGCCGACGGTGGTGCCGCGCCGGATGACGGTGATGTCGTCGGCGACGGAGAGCACCTCGCCGAGCTTGTGGGAGATGAAGATGACCGAGAGGCCCTCGGACTTCAGCTCGCGCAGGTTGTCGAAGAGCGCGTCGACCTCCTGCGGGACGAGGACCGCGGTGGGCTCGTCGAGGATCAGGGTCTTGGCGCCGCGGAAGAGGACCTTGAGGATCTCCACGCGCTGGCGGTCGGCGACCCCGAGGTCCTCGACCAGGGCGTCCGGGCGGATGCCGAGGCCGTACCGGTCGGAGATCTCCTTGATCTTCTTCCGGGCGTTGCCGCCGATGCCGTACAGCTTCTCGCTGCCGAGCACCACGTTCTCAAGGACCGTCAGGTTGTCCGCCAGCATGAAGTGCTGGTGGACCATGCCGATGCCGCGCGCGATGGCGTCGGCCGGGGACGAGAAGGTGACCTGTTCGCCGTCGATCGCGATGGTGCCCTCGTCCGGCTTCTGCATGCCGTAGAGGATCTTCATCAGGGTCGACTTGCCGGCACCGTTCTCGCCGACCAGGGCATGCACGGTGCCCCTGCGGACGGACAGGTGGATGTCGTGGTTGGCTACGACACCCGGGAATCGTTTGGTGATCCCCGCCAGCTCGACCGCGGCTGTCGTCTCTGCGGTGAGCGGAGGGCTGCTGGACGCGTCGATGGCGCACTCTCCTCGGAAAAGGGGTCGCTCTACGCGCGTAGCGCCCCTGCTTTAAATAGTGCCCGGACCTGACCGAGCTTTTTCGACTCTCGATCCGTTCCGAGCATTCTGCCGCGCGAACGGGGGGTGCCCCTGCCGTCGGTCCCCGGGATCTCCGTCGATCTCCCGGACACCCGCCCGGGCTCACCGACCGATCACCGGACCCGCACCCGAGATTCCTGACCGAACTCTCGGATCCGCGCCCGGGACCCTGTCGAGGTCCCCGGATCCATGGCAGGGGGCGCGGGAAGAACATCCTTCCCGCACCCCGTTCCGTGGCCGTAACGCTGCCATTACAGCGTTCTTTTGACCATGCCTACGACAAGGTCATGACCGGTGGGTCAGGACGTCTTGACCTTGATCGAACCGTCCTTGATGCCGGCCTCGGCCTTCTTGATCGCGGCCTGCAGGGTGGCGTTGTTCTTGAAGACCGGGTTGGAGTCGGCCAGGCCGACGCCGCCGTTGTTCAGGGAGCCGCGGATCTCACCGGACAGCGGCTTCTTGTCCTTGATGACGGACTTGGCGAGGTCGTAGACCGCACCCTCGACGTTCTTCAGGGCCGAGGTCAGGATGTAGTTCTTGTACTTCGACAGCGCGGCCTGGTTGTACTGGTCGGAGTCGACACCGATCGCCCACACCTTGTGCGCGGCGGCGGCCTTGATGACGCCCTGGCCGGAGAGGCCGGCGGCGGCGTAGACCACGTCGGCGCCCGCGCCGATCTGGCCCTCGGCGGCGGCCTCGCCCTTGTCGGGGCTGGAGAAGCCGCCCTCCTGGGCGGTCTGGGTCAGGTACTGGGCCTTGACCGTGACGTTCTTCTTGGTGTCCTTGACGCCCTGCTCGAAGCCCGCCTCGAACTTGTGGATCAGCGGGACGTCCACGCCGCCGATGAAGCCGACGGTGTTCGACTTGGTGGTCAGCGCGGCGGTGACACCGGCCAGGTACGAGGACTGCTCCTCGTGGAAGACCATGTCGGCGACGTTGCTCGCCTGGTCCGTGTTGTCGTCGATGATGCCGAAGGTGACCTTCGGGAACTTCGCGGCGGCTTCCTTGACGGCGGGCGCGTAGGCGAAGCCGACGCCGATCACCGGGTTGTAGCCGGACTTGGCCAGGGTCTCAAGACGCTGGACCTTGTCCGCGTCCGACTCGCCGTCCTGCGGCTCGATGTCCCGGCCGGTGACGCCGAACTCCTTGTCGGCCTTCTCGAAGCCGGCGTACGCGGCGTCGTTGAACGACTGGTCGCCCTTGCCGCCGACGTCGTACGCGAGACCGACACCCTTGGACGCGCCGGCCTTGCCGGTGGACGAGCTGGACGAGCTGCCGCACGCTGAAACGGTGACGGCAAGAGCTGCGGTTGCAACGCCCGCAACGGCGATTCGGGACACCCGGCGCATGGAACGAGACTCCTTCGTGCAAGCGCCCAAACCAGGCGCTGGTTCCGCGGCAGCGTAACGCGCGTAGACCAGACGGAAAACCCCCAATGTCCGGTCCGTTATCTAGCTGTGGCCACAGTCACGACCAAGGCTACGGACAGCAATACGCCCCTTGCAGGAGGCAAGGGGCGCGGGGGCTGCAAGGACGCGCGGGCGGCCGTACCCGTGGGTACGGCCGCTCACCCGGCGACTTATATATGTCGCATTACTTCGTGTTGACGGTGACCTTGCCGTCGATGATGTCCTGCTTGGCCTTGTCGACCGCCGCGACGACCTTGGTCATCGCCTTGTACTTCGGGTTGGTGTCCGCGAAGCCGACGCCGCCGGTCTTCAGGGTGCCGTTGACGGTGCCGCTCTCCGGCTTGCCCTCGTAGACGGACTTCACCAGGTCGTACACGGCGCCGCCGACGTTCTTCAGGGCCGAGCCGAGGATGTAGTCCTTGTACTTGGCGAGGGCGTCCTGCGCGTACTGGTCGGAGTCGACGCCGATCGCCCAGACCTTGTCGGAGGCGGCGGCCTCGATCACGCCCTGACCGGACAGGCCGGCCGCGTGGTAGATGACGTCCGCACCGGCGTCGATCTGGCCCTGGGCGGCGGTCTTGCCCTTGTCCGGGCTGGAGAAGCCGCCCTCGGCCGCGGTCTGCGTCAGGTACTGCGACTCGATCTTGATCTTCGGGTTGACGGACTTGGCGCCCTGGTCGAACCCGGCCTCGAAGGTGTGGATCAGCGGGATGTCCACGCCGCCGATGAACCCGATGTGGTCCTTCTTGGTCGCCGACGCAGCGGCGACACCGGCGAGGTAGGAGGACTGCTCGGCGGCGAACACCATGTCGACGACGTTCTTCGCCTGGATCGTCGAGTCGTCGATCATGCCGAAGGTGATGTTCGGGTACTTGGCGGCGACCTCCTTGACGGCGGGCGCGTAGGAGTAGCCGACCCCGATGATCGGGTTGTAGCCGGCCTTGGCGAGCGTGTCGAGGCGCTGCACCTTGTCGGCGTCGGACTCGCCGTCCTGCGGCTCGATGTCACGGCCGCCGATGCCGAACTCCTTCTCGGCCTTCTCGAAGCCGGCGAAGGCGGCGTCGTTGAACGACTGGTCGCCCTTGCCGCCGATGTCGTAGGCGAGGCCTATGCCCTTGCCGTTGTACTTGCCGGACGAGTTGGTGCTGGTCGCACCGCTGTCCGAGCTGGACTTGCCGCATCCGGCGGCCGCGAGGGCGATGACGGCAACGGTCACCGCAGCTTGGGAGAACCGAGTCCTCCGACCCGAGATATAACGCACAGCAAGCACCCCTTCGTCCCCACGGCACCGTCCCCGGCCCGCTTCCCCAACCGTCCACCCTCGGTGGCGATTTCGGCGCACAGTAACGCGCGTAGAAGGTGAGGGGAACGGGGTTTCTCCGGGCCGTTATCGAACCGTGCCGACTCCGGGTTACAAGCGGCGGCCGCCGGTTACGACGGGGTGACACAAGGGGGCGAAGGGGCACCGACCGGGCACCCCGTCGCCCCCTGCGGGACTTACGCGACGTGGAGGACATGCGGGACTCGCGGGGAAGCTGACCGTTTCTCCCGCCGTCTCGTACGACAGCCGTCGTGACGACTACGCCGACTACGCCGACTACGCCGACTACATGGTCGCGTCGATGAGGGCTGCGGCCGTGAACAGCTCCACCCCGACGGTGATGGCCCGTTCGTCGGCGTCGAAGTCACCCTGGTGCAGGTCGCGCACGGTCCGCTCGCCCGGCGTGCGCACCCCGAGCCGCGCCAGGGCGCCCGGCACGTGCTCCAGGTACCAGGAGAAGTCCTCGCCGCCGAGGCTCTGCTCGGTGGTCTCGATGGAGTCGGTGCCGCGCCGGGCGGCCATCGCGTCCCGCAGCAGTTCGGTGATCACCGGGTCGTTGACGACCGGCGGCACCCCGCGCACGTAGTTGATCTCGGACTTGGCGCGGTGCATGGTCGCGACCTCGTCGATGGCCGCGTGCACGACGTCCGGCGCGGTCCGCCAGGCCTCCAGGTCCAGGCAGCGCACGGTCCCGGACAGCTCGGCGTGCTGCGGGATCACGTTGGGCGCGTGCCCGCACTCGATCCGGCCCCAGGTCACCGCGAGCCCGCTCCGGCTGTCCACGCGCCGCCCGATGAGCGCCGGCACGTCGACGGCCACCCGGGCGGCGGCGGTGACCAGGTCGGTGGTCAGGTGCGGCCGGGCGGTGTGCCCGCCGGGGCCGTCCAGCGCCACCTCGACCCGGTCGCAGGCGCTGGTGATGGCGCCGGTCCTGAGCCCGATCCGGCCCACGTCCACCCGGGGGTCGCAGTGCACGGCGATGATCCGCCCCACCCCGTCCAGCACGCCGGCCTCGATGGCGTCGGCGGCCCCGCCGGGCAGCACCTCCTCGGCCGGCTGGAAGAGCAGCCGCACGGGCCGGGGCAGCTGCCCCTTCGCGTGCAGCTCGGCGAGAACCAGTCCGGCGCCCAGCACCACTGTCGTATGCACGTCATGCCCACAGGCGTGCGCCCGGTCCGGCACGGTGGACCGGTACGCGCACTCGGCCTTCATGTCCGGGATGGGCAGCGCGTCGATGTCGGCCCGCAGGGCGAGCACCGGCAGCCCGTCCCCGACCGGCCCGATGTCACAGATGAGGCCGGTCCCCGCCGGGAGGACGCGCGGCCGGAGACCGGCCTTCTCCAGCCGCTCCTTGATGGCGGCCGTGGTGCGGAACTCCTGGTTGCCTAGCTCGGGATGCATGTGCAGGTCGCGGCGGAAGGCGACGAGTTCGGCGTGCAGTTCCTCGCTGAGCACGCCGGGGAGCACATCCCCGGGAAGGTCGGCCTCGGTCTCTAGGGACATCAATTGGTTCACCCTCTGAAGGGTAGGACGCCCGAAGGGTCAACTGACCCGAGATCAACAAAAGTTCAGCCCGTTAGGGGAAGAAAATCTGACCGCGGACGCATGACCTCGGACGTGGCTGGGTAACACGTATGTTTCCTCTTCCACGCATACCACGCCCGGCGACGATCACGCCCGTCGTGTCCACCCACCGAAACGGGACCGAGCCGCAACCGCGACTTCGCCACGCGTGCCGCGCCCGCCCGGTAGCGTGCGCGACCGTGACGGACTCGGACACGACCGACTTCATAGAGACCACCCGTACGTCCTACGACACGATCGCGAGGGACTACTCCGCCGCCTTCCCCGGCATCCCGGACCTCCCCGTGGACATGTCCATGATCGCCGCCTTCGCCGCGCTGGTGAAGGCGAACGGCACCGCCCCCGTGGCCGACCTGGGCAGCGGCCCCGGCGACATCACGGCCCACCTGAACGGCCTGGGTGTCCAGGCCTTCGGCATCGACCTCTCGCCCGCCATGGTCACCCTGGCCCGCGAGGCCCACCCCGCCGTCCGCTACCACCGGGGCTCCATGACGTCCCTGGACCTCCCCGACGAGACCCTCGGCGGCATCCTCGCCCTCTACTCGATCATCCACATCCCCGACGACCACCTCCCGGCGACCTTCGCGGGCTTCCACCGCGTCCTGGTCCCCGGCGGGCACGTCCTCGTGGGCTTCCAGAAGGGCGACACGCCCGGCCTCCACCTCACCGAGCGCTTCGGCCACGAGATCGACCTGCACTACTACTGGCGCCCCGCGTACGCGGTCGGCGACATGCTCGCCAAGGCGGGCCTGGAGGTGGCGGCGACGCTCATCCGGGAGCCCCTGGGAGCGGAGAAGATGCCCCGAGCGTTCATCCTCGCCCGCAAGCCGGGCTGAGCGGGGCCCCTCCCGCGACGCGCGTCACTCCTGGATGCGCGTCACTCCTGGGTGCGCTGCACACACGCCGTGACGACGTCCCGCAGGCTCCCGGTGCCCGCCAGCAGCCCCCGCTGCTCGTCGGCGCCGTTGCCGCGCCGCAGCAGCCTTCTCACACCCTCCTCGACCCCCGCCAGGTCACCGCTGGCGGCGAGGGTGTCGCGGGTGTGCGCGAGCAGTGCGTCCAGTACGGCGGGGGCCGGCTCGGGCCGCATGGTGCCGGGATCGAGCAGTTCGCCGCCGAGCCCCGACCGTGCGGCCCGCCAGCCGGCCAGCCGCTGCAGCCCCACCCCGTGGTCGACGGGCTCCCGCCCGGCCCGCCACTCCCGTGCGGCCGTCTCCACCAGCGCACGGGCGAGGGTGGCCACGAGCACGGCGGTCCCGGCGCGCAGGCAGACGTCCGCGACCCGGATCTCCACGGTCGGGTAGCGCCGGGCCAGCCGGGCGTCGAAGTAGACCATGCCCTCGTCCAGGATGACGCCGGTGGCCACCATGTCCGCCACCAGCCGGTGGTAGCGCTCGGCGGAGCGGAACAGCCCGGTGGGACCGGACGACGGCCAGCGCGCCCACACCCGGCTGCGGTAACTGGCATAGCCGGTGTCGGCGCCCTGCCAGAAGGGCGAGTTCCCGCTGACCGCGACGAGCACCGGCAGCCACGGCCGTATCCGGTCGAGAACCCCCACCCCCTCCTCGTCGGACTCCACCGCGACGTGTACGTGGCAGCCGCACACCAGTTGCTCGCGGGTGGCGATGCCGTACTGCTCGGCCAGCCACTGGTAGCGCGGGTTCACGCTGATGGAGGGGCTGACGGGCAGCGGCGAGGAGGCGAGCGCGACGACGGCACACCCGAGCTCCCCGGCGAGCCGTCCGGCCTCCTTGCGACACCGGACGATCTCCTCCCCCAGCTCCCCCATGTCCCTCTGCGGATGGGTGGCGAACTCCAGCATCTGCCCGTAGAGCTCCTTCTCGAACACGTCCTGCCGCGGGTCCACCAGCGAGGCCCGCGCCAGCACGGCCGGGGCCGACGCCGTGGGCTCACCCGTCTCCGGGTCGACGAGAAGAAGCTCTTCCTCCACTCCGACGGTACGCACGCGAAGCCGCCCTCCGTCCGCGCCGCGACCGTACGCGGCAGGCTGCACCCCCCGACTTCCCAGCCGGGCCCACCGGACACCTACGGCTGCGCCGGCGCCGACGCTCACTCCTCGGCGAACAGCTCCCCGGCGTCCGTGACGTGCACCGCCAGCCGGGCCCAGACTTCGAGCTGCTCCAGATCGGTGCAGGCTTCTACTCGCTCACGGACCGCATCACTCACCGGGATACCGCGCCACTCCAGAACACGCAGCACCATCTCGGCACGCTCCTGAACGCGTCCCTGCTCGCGACCTTCCTCCCGCCCCTCCTCGCGCACCTGTTCCGCCAGTGGGTGCCGCCAGAAGTACTGGATCGCCGTCATCAGGTCCCTCCACATCTGCTTCGCCTGGGGATCGACCAGGCACGAGTCGACGAACTGCACGAACACCGCGGCGCTGTCACGGTCGATGGTCTTCAGGGCGGCTGCAAGCGACTCCAGTATGGCCGGGGCCTGCCGCCCCCGCCCATGCGTCATGGCCGACAGCACCGCAAGAGGTACGTCCCGCACCGCCTCCCGCTCATCCGCGATCACCGGCACGTTCTCCGGCCCCAGCACCAACGGACGCACGATCATCGACTCCCACCCCCGCAGGCCGAGCCTGATCGGCTGCGCGGCCCACCGCGCGGTCGCGGCGCTCTGCGTGATCACGATCAGCACCGGCTCCCACCGGTACTTCTTCCTCCCCCTGCGACTCGACCACCAGGAGATACGTCCCCTCGTCCGTCTCCGCCCGCAGCAACGCGTCCACCCGACGCTCCACCGGCTCGATCTCCGTCAGATCCACGTTCATCGCGGCGAACTCCCGCGTCTCCGGAAACGGAACACCCAGCACCCGCTGCAACGCCTCATGCGACGACCCCACCATCACGCCACCCCCAACTCACACCACACGAACTTGCCCCGCTCCCCGAACCGCGACGACGGCTGCCAGCCCCAGCCATCCGCACACGCCACCACCAGGCCCAACCCCCGCCCCGCCTCCCGGAGCTCCGGAACCGCCCCCGGCGGCTCCGGAGGCACGGGATCCGCGTCCCACGCCCCGATCCACACCACCCCCTCCGGGAAACGCCGGACCCTCAACGCGGCCGGACCCTTCGTATGCCGCACCGCGTTCGACACCAGCTCCGCGGCGAGCAGCTCCGCCGTGTCGGCGAGACCGATCAACCCGTGCATGGTCAGGATCAGGCGCAGGGTGCGACGGCAGACGGTGACCGCTCTCAGGTCGTTGGGGACGTAGAGCGTGTAGTCCCAGGTCTCGGGCATGCGTCATCAACTCCGGTCGGATGAAGGGGATTTCACGCACGGTGGCATCGCCGCACGGCAGAGGCGCAGTGCACTTCCTCAGCGTGTTCGTTATGTCACCGAAGGTAGGGGGCAACATTTCGATCCTGCAAGTCGGTCGCGTAATCTGGCCCCGAAAGAGTCGCGCTCGACGGCGTGTTGGGAGGCCCGGTCGGTGGCGAAGAGGATCGAGCCAACGGCACGTCAGCTGCGCTTGGCGGTCGAACTGCGCAGGTTGCGGGACGCAGCAGGCCTCACCTCGCGGGAGGCCGCCGCGCTGCTCGGGGTGAACGCACCGCAGATCAGCCAGATCGAGGCCGGCCTCGCCGGGGTGAGCGAGAAACGGCTGCGGCTTCTCGCTGCCAACTACTCATGCTCCGACAGTGGATTGATCGATGCACTGGCGGCCATGACGAAGGACCGCACGCAGGGCTGGTGGGAGGAGTACCGGGATCTGCTGCCAGCACCCTTCCTCGATCTCGCCGAGTTGGAACACCACGCCACGTTCCTTCGGGAGGCACAGTTTCTGTACGTCCCCGGCCTGCTCCAGACGGAGGACTACGCCCGGGCCGTCTATGCCTACCGCATCCCGGAACTGCCGTCGGCAAAACTGGAGTTGCGCGTCCAGCACCGGCTGCGCCGCAAGGCGGTCCTCGGCGGCACGCCGTTCGACGCCATCATCCACGAGGCGGCACTGCGCATCATGGTCTGCGACCGCGCGGCCTCGCGCGCCCAGCTGAACGAAGTGCTCGAAGTGTCCGAGGCGGACAACGTCACCGTGCGGGTCATCCCCTTCGCCGAGGAAGGGTTCGCCGGCGCGGCGAGCGCCATGCTGTACGCGGGCGGCATCGTATCCAAGCTGGACACCGTTGTGCGGGACGGGCCGAACGGCGCCGCCTACATCGACTCCGTCGGCCAGCTCACCGCCCTTCGAACACTTCTCCGTAAACTGGAAGACGCGTCCCTCAACCCCGACAAGTCACGAGACTTGATCAACCGCGTGGCGAAGGAACTGTGATGTCCGTTCCCGACAGTTGGCAGAAGTCGTCCTACTCAAGCTTCGGCGACGGCGACTCCTGCGTAGAGATAGCGAACTCCCCCACCCGCATAGCCGTCCGCGACTCCAAGGACCCCGCCGCCGGGACCCTCACCTTCCCGCGCGCGGTCTTCGCCCCCTTCGTCGAAGCGCTCAAGGACGTACCGCACGCCTAGTTGCGCAGCGTCACCACGAGCAGGACCGCCAGGGCGATCAGGAGGGCGGCGGCGACCGACGCCAGGGTGATCTTCAGGGCGCTGTACGGCCGTTCGCCGATGACTTCGCCGATGCGGGCGTTGACCATCACCGGCCATGTTCTTCCGGCGTGGAGGTAGGTCAGGAACCAGACCGGCGGGATCGACGCGGCCGGGGAGGCGGTGGCGGTCAGGGGCCGGTGGGTGCCGGGCGGGTGAGGCGGGCGCGGAGGCGGGCGGCGTCCTGGACGGGTGGGAGGCCGTAGGCGGCGCGGTACTCGCGGTTGAACTGGGTGGGGCTGACATAGCCGACGGCCTGGGCGATCCGGGCCGCCGAGGCGTCGCCGGCGAGCAGCAGGCGCCGGGCCTCCTGGAGGCGCAGGTGCTTCTGGTACCGGAGCGGGCTCATGCCGGTGGCCGCCTTGAAGTGCCGGTGCAGGCCGGCCGGGCTCATGTGCGCCACCGCCGCGATCTCGTCGATGCCGAGCGGCTCGGCGTACCGCGCGCGGATCCAGCGGGCCACCTCGCGCACCCGGGTCGCGGTCGAGTCGGCCAGCGACCACTGGCGGAGGACGGGGCCGAGGGAGCTGCGCAGCAGCCGGTAGAGAATCTCGGTCTCGATGCGCGCGGCGAGCGGGCGGATGTCCTCGGGGGTGTCGAGGAGTTCGACCCAGCGGGTGACCGCGTCGGCGAGTTCGGGCGGCATCGGCGCGGCGATGTGCGCGGCCGGGGTCGAGGGGACGCTCTGGCCGGTCTCGTCCAGCTCCAGCAGCAGTTCCGTGAGCGGCTCGCCGTCGAGGTGCAGGGAGGCGGACCGGTACGGCACCTGCTCCAGGTCGGCGGTGACCGGCAGGTCGATGGTGGTGAGGAGCATCTCGCCGGGGCGGGCGACCCGGATCAGCTCGCCCGCGGTGGTGCGTTTCGTGCCGCTGCCGACGAAACAGATCATCGGTTCGTACAGCAGGTGGGCGGGGTCGACCGGCTCGTCCACCGAGGCCAGGGAGAGCCGGGGGACCGCGGTGTCCGTGCCCGGTGCCAGGCAGTGCCGGTCGACGGCCGCGACGAGTCGGTCCAGCACAGCACGCTCCGTCCCTGAAGGGTCCCTGAGAGGATCAGGCAATTCTATGCGGGCGGCGGCCCATGCCTCCGGGGCGTCGTCTCCCTAGCGTTGACGGCATGGCAGAGCACACCGCACACCTCCCGCAGCGCACCCTCGGCACCCAGGGCCTCACGGCCGGTGCGATCGGCCTGGGCACCATGGGCATGACGATGGCCTACGGCACCCCGGACGAGCGGAGCAGCATCGACACCCTCCACCGGGCCCACGAGCTCGGGGTCACCCTCTTCGACACGGCCGAGCTGTACGGCCTGGGCACCGGCAGCAACGAGCAGCTTCTCGGGCGGGCCGTGAAGGGCTTCCGGGACGAGATCCTGATCGCGACCAAGTTCGGCTTCGACCTGTCCGACCCGACGCGGATCGGGCACGGTCTGGACAGCCGCCCCGAGCACATCCGCGAGGTCGCCGAGAACAGCCTGCGGTACCTGGGCACGGACCGCATCGACGTGCTGTACCAGCACCGCGTGGACCCCGACGTGCCCATCGAGGAGGTGGCGGGTACGGTCGGCGAGCTGATCGCCGAAGGCAAGGTCCGCTTCCTCGGGCTGAGCGAGGCCGGGCCGGAGACGATCCGCCGCGCGCACGCCGTGCACCCGGTGTCGGTGCTCCAGACCGAGTACTCGGTGTTCGAGCGGGCGGTGGAGGCCGAGATCCTGCCCGTGCTGCGGGAGCTGGGCATCGGCTTCGTGCCGTACTCCCCGCTGGGGCGCGGCTTCCTCACCGGAGCGGTCAAGCCCGCCGCCGAGTACGAGGCGGGCGACATGCGGCACAGCATGGACGAGCGCTGGAAGCCCGGCAACTACGAGCAGAACGTCGCTGCGGTGCGCGAGCTGACCGACCTCGCGGAGAGCAGGGACTGCACGGTCACCCAGCTCGCGCTGGCGTGGCTGCTCGCGCAGGGCGACGACATCGTGCCGATCCCGGGCACCCGCAGCCCGCGCCGGGTCGAGGAGAACGTGGCGGCGGCGCACGTCGAGCTGACACCCGGCGACCTCGCCCGGATCCAGGAGATCCTGCCGCGGGGAGCGGCCGGTTCCCGCTACCCGGCCGCGGTCATGCCGACCTGGCGGTAGCGCCCCGAAAGGGGCGCCGGGGGTCAGGCCGGGGTCGTCACCGCCGCCAGCCGGTGGACGTCCTTGGCCGTGCCCGTGACCCCGGACAGGAAGCCCTGGGCGCGCGGGGACGCGTTCTCGGTGAGCCAGGCCGGGTCGATGTCGCAGACGGCGACGCGGACGCCCGTGCCCACCAGGGCCAGCGGGAGGGTGTGCACGACCGTCGAGGGGAAGCTGAGGATCGTACGGCCGATGGGGCCGCGGCGGGCGATCAGTTCCAGGGGGAGGTCCGGGCGGACTATCTCCAGGCCCGTCTCGGCGGCCAGGCGGTGGAGTTTCTCGGTGCTCTCGCGGCGGTGCGCGAAGTAGCGGGTCGCGCCGTGCGCCTTGGCGAGGGTCTGGACGGCTTCGAGGTAGCGGTCGCCGTCGACGACGCCGGTCTCGACCAGGGAGGTGCCGACCATGTCGGCGCCCTTGGTGATGCGCGGCGGGCCGAAGCGGGCGCGGGTCCAGCCGAAGTCGTTCGCGGTGACCGTCACCCCGGCAGGGGTCTCCGTCATCGGCATGGAGGAGAAGACCTCGACGCGCCGGTGGTCGTTCGGGGTGAGGCGGCGGCGGGCGGAGGAGGAGACCGGCGCGAAGAGCAGGTCCCGGGCGCCGGGCCGGCCGCCCTTGCGGTGCCAGCGGACCAGGCGTTCGCCGCGGGCCAGCTGGGCGACGAACTCCATCGTCGCGGTGCCGTCGTCGACCACGACGAGGTCGCGGGCGCGGGTGATGGTCAGCAGCAGTTGTACGTAGCGGGAGAACGGGTCTCCCATCACGATGCGGTCGGCCCGGCGGAGGGAACCCGCCAGGCCGCCGATCGTCTGGAAGGGGGCGGTGGTGCCACCCCGTGCTTCCTCCCAGCGGACCCGGTAGCCCTCGTCCCGGGCCAGGTCCGCCATACGGCGCAGCTGGCCCCGGGTCATGGGGTCCGTCGGGGACAGGACGACGATCGTGAGTTCCGCGCCGGGTGCAGATATGCCGGATGCCGGGCGCCGTACCTGTCCGGGTACGGTCGGCACGGGGTCCGCCGCCCCGCGCAGGGCGTGGGCATGCGCCCACTCCAGCACGTTCAGCAGCTGCACCGGACTCTCGACGAACGCGAGTGTGTGGGGGCCGGTGTTCCCGGCGCGGGGGCTCATCGACGTACGACCGTCCCGTCGTCGTAACACATCAATCAGATTCGGGCTCAGACCTGGACCGGCTCGCCGGCCGCCGCGGCGATCTCCGCCTCGGCGACGACGCCGGTGACGCGGCGCAGCTTCTTCATCGGGCCGAGCTCGGAGTCGTAGACCTTCTTGACGCCGTCGCCGAGGGACTCGGAGATGATGCGGATGTCGCGGACCAGGCGGGTCAGGCCCTGCGGCTCGACCGAGGCGGCCTGGTCGGAGCCCCACATGGCGCGGTCGAGGGTGATGTGACGCTCGACGAAGGTGGCGCCGAGCGCGACCGCGGCGAGGGTGGTCTGCAGACCCGTCTCGTGGCCGGAGTAGCCGATCGGCACGTTCGGGTACTCCTTCTCCAGCGTGTTGATCACGCGGAGGTTGAGCTCGTCGGCCTTCGCCGGGTAGGTGGAGGTGGCGTGGCACATGAGGATGTTGTCGCTGCCCAGGACCTCGACCGCGTGGCGGATCTGCTTCGGGGTCGACATGCCGGTGGAGAGGATGACCGCACGGCCGGTGGCGCGCAGCGCCTTGAGCAGCTCGTCGTCCGTGAGGGAGGCGGAGGCGACCTTGTGGGCGGGGACGTCGAACTTCTCCAGGAAGGCGACGGCCTCGGTGTCCCACGGGGAGGCGAACCAGGCGATGTTCTTGCTCTTGCAGTACTCGTCGATCTGGCGGTACTCGTCCTCACCGAACTCCACGCGGTGGCGGTAGTCGATGTAGGTCATGCGGCCCCAGGGGGTGTCGCGCTCGATGTCCCACTGGTCGCGCGGGGTGCAGATCTCCGGGGTGCGCTTCTGGAACTTGACGGCGTCGCAGCCGGCCTCGGCGGCCACGTCGATCAGCTTGAAGGCGTTCTCCAGCTCACCGTTGTGGTTGATGCCGATCTCGCCGCAGATGTAGACGGGCTTGCCGGGGCCGACCTCACGGGAACCGAACTGGCGCAGACGGGAGTTGCTCATGACTGTGGGGTGTCCTTACTTCGGGAGGGAATCGAGAGAGGGGCCGAGGATCCAGCTGGCGATCTCTCGGATCGCGCCGTCACCGCCGGGGAGGGTGGTGACCGCGCGTGCGGCGCCGCGTACGACGTCGTGGGCGCTCGCGACCGCCACGGGCCAGCCGGCTACGGCGAAGCACGGGAGGTCATTGACGTCGTTTCCGACGTAGAGCACGCGCTCGGGAGCGATGCCCTGCTCCTCGCACCACTGCTTGAGTGCGAGGTCCTTGCGGTCGATGCCGTGCAGGACCGGAATCTGTAGCTTCCGGGCCCGGGCGGCGACGACCGGGTTCTGCTCCGTGGAGAGGATCAGCATCTTCAGCCCGCTCTTGCGCAGGGCGGCGATGCCGAGTCCGTCGCCGCGGTGCACGGAGACGAACTCCTTTCCATCGGCATCGATCAGCACCCGGTCGTCGGTCTGGGTGCCGTCGAAGTCCAGTACGACCGCGTCGACGTCGTCGGCGGTCGGGAGGGCGCCGGGGCGGTCCGCGTCGAAGAGCGGGGCCAGGGCGCGGGCGCGCGCGAGCTCGTGGTGGTCGTCGATCTCCAGGACGCGCGCGGGGTCGGTCCGCACCAGTTCGGTGTGGCCGAAGAAGCGGTGCTGGTGCTCGCGGAAGCCGTCGGCGCGCATCGCGTAGGCGGCGCCGGTCTCCAGGAAGTCCTGGGGGCGGTCCTGCCGGCGCGGCCGGAACGACTTGTCGTGGTTGACGCCGAAGCCGCCGCTCGCGGACGCCTCGTCGGCGCCGACCGGCACCGGGGCGTGCACCTCGTCGCGCCAGACGAAGCCGTGGAAGGGGGCGACGGTCAGGGCCGTGTCGGCGCCGTTCTCGACGATCGCGCCGACCACCCCGTCGATGTCCTCGCGGACGATGAACGGGCTGGTGCACTGCACGAGCAGGACGACGTCGACCGTGGCGCCGTGCAGCGCCTCGTGGGCGTCCATGGCGTGCAGGACGGCGGCCTCGGAGGTGGCGGTGTCACCGGCGATGGCGGCGGGGCGCAGCACGACCTCGGCGCCGGCCGAGCGGGCGGCGGCGGCGATCGCCTGGTCGTCGGTGGAGACGACCACGTCGGTGACCAGGCGGGAGGCGACGCACTCGCGGACCGCGCGGGCGACCAGCGGGACGCCGCCGACCGGGGCGAGGTTCTTGGCGGGCACGCCCTTGGAGCCGCCCCGGGCGGGGATCACGGCGAGGACGCGGGGCACTACGGCCCCTTCGGGGTGGGACATCGGCTCTGTTCCTTCGGCAACTGAAGCTTGACGCGGGATCCGGTCGCTCACAGCTCTCCCATTCGTCGGATCACGGGGGCCACCCGCTGGACGCCGTGGCGGTAGGCGCCGCGTGCGGCCCGGCGCACGATCTGGCGGACGGGGCCCGGGGCCTTGTCGGCGGCGGGCGCGCCCGGGAGCGGGACGCCGTCGGGGCCGAGGTGGTGGCGGGCCAGGATGCCGGGCAGGTAACCGGAGGCGGTCTCGGGTGTGTAGTACGGGTTCAGCGGCGGCAGCCCGCCGGGCCGGGCGAGCAGCTTCGCGATGCGTTCGCGGCCCGCGTCGAAGGCGGTGGCGTAGCTGCCGTCGGCGGCGACGCCCTGCCGTGAGACCCACTCGGCGTCGGGCACCGGGCGGTGTCCGGCGTCGAGCTGGTCCCAGGAGGCGAGGCAGCCGGAGCCGACGAAGTGGTGGTTGCCGAGCGCCTCGCGGATGCCGAGGTCGGTGAGGACCACGGTGGGGATCCGGCGGTGCAGGGACTCCAGGGCGGCCGTCGAGCTCATCGTGACGAGCAGGTCGGTGCGGTCGAGGACCTCGCCCATGTGGCCGTAGACCAGCTTGAAGTTGGCGGGCACGTCCTTGCCCTGGACCAGCTTCTGGTACGGCAGTTCCTCGATGTGGGTGGTGTGCTCGCCGGGCTTGGAGCGCAGCTTGAGCAGCACCTCCCGCTCGGGGTGCTTGCGGGCGTGCTGGATCAGCCGGTTGAGCAGGTAGGTGCGGTCCTTGCGGCTCTCCGGGACGGAGGGCTGGGCGGCGAACACCACCGTGTACGGGTCGTGTTCACCTTCGTAGGGCGCCCCGCCGAGGAACGGCAGCGCGACCTCGGTCACCGACGAGGAGTCGGCGCCGACCCCGTCGTACACCGCCCGGAAACGGTCGGCGTCCTGGCGGGAGTTGGCGAGGACGAGGTCCGCGCCGTGCCGCAGCAGCAGGCCGTCGGCGAGCTTCTCGTAGACGACGCCGACGTAGCCGGTGACGACGACGGGCCGCTTCTCCCGGCCGGCCCAGGCGCTGCGCAGCCCGTGCAGCATCGCCTGCGTGCCGCCGCCGACGAGGGAGAGGACGAGGATGTCGTACGACTCCTGGTCCATCTCTCTCAGGAACTCGACGGCCGTGACCTCGCGGAGCGAGTCCGCGTGGACGCCGACCTCCTGGAGCTGGCGGGCGGTGGGGGTGGCACGGCCGCGCAGGAGGTAGCCGTCGAGCCGGACGTCCGGGTTGTCGGTTTCGTTGGGAATCAGGCGCTTCGCGGTGAGCGCCCCCCACTTCCACCGAGTGTCGGAATCCGCCAGGACGGCCACCCGCAGGGACTTCGTTGCACTTGCTGGCACACCGAAGACGCTAGGAAGCCATTCCGAGGAACTCCCGAACCCGAATCCAACAAAAGGTTAACAACACATCGCCGGATGGCGAATCAGCTCGGGATAAGCCCTGAAAATTGCCTGGTTCACAGCTTCGCCACGCGTCGTTCACCTGGATTCAAGACGACAGTCAAGACGGATGACGGGCGTCCCCCTAACGTCCTTCACGTGGTCAAGCTCTCCGTCATCGTGCCGTTCTACAACGTGCAGCAATACGCGCCCGACACCCTGAGGAGCCTGCGCGCGAACGCGCGTGAGGACTTCGAATTCATTCTCGTCGACGACTGCTCGACCGACGGGACACCAGAGATTCTCACGCGGGCCGAGCGCGAGCTCCCCGGCGCGGTCCATGTCAGACACGAGCTGAACGGAGGGCTGGCCACCGCGCGCAACACCGGGATCGACAAGGCACGCGGCGAGTACGTCACCTTCCTGGACGGCGACGACTGGCTGGCGCCCGGCTACTACCCGCAGCTGGTCGACGCCATCGAGTCGCTGGGCTGCGACTTCGTCCGCACCGACCATGTGCAGTGCACCGCGCGTGCCCGGGTCGTCACCCGCGTACCCGTCGGCCGCCGCAACGTCGTGATGAACCCGCGGGACGCCATCCTGCCCGCCGACCGGTCCACCTCCGTCGACTACGCCTACGCGTGGGCGGGCGTCTACCACCGCCGTCTGGTGGACCAGGGCCTCGTGCATTTCACGGACGGCCTGCGCACGGCCGAGGACCGGCCGTGGATCTGGAAGCTGCACCGGGAGGCCGGGTCCTTCGCCGCGGTGAACCTGCTCGGCGTCTTCTACCGGCGTGGCGTAGCCTCGTCACTCACGCAGATCGGCGACGTCCGTCAGCTCGATTTCATTCGCGCGTTCGACCAGGTGATCGAGGAAACGGCACAGGACGCCGACGCGAAGGAACTCCTGCCGAAGGCCGTCCGCACGTATTGCGCCATCATTTCCCATCACCTGGGATCCATCGAAAGGTTCGAGCCCGCGGTGGCGAAGAAGCTGAAATCCATGAGCGCGGCAGCACTGCGGCGCATGCCGCAGGACGTGCTGGACGAGGCCCTGGACTCCATGGACCTCCAGCGCGCCACCAAGCTGCGCCGGCTGCGCCGCCGTCCCGCCCCCGCGGGAGCCGCCGCGTGACCACCCAGATCTTCCAGGCGTCCACCCTCTACGGCACGGCCACCCTCGCCGCCGCCCTGGACTCCGGCGCCTTCCGCCCTGCCGACCGGCGCATCCTGCTGGTCTGCAACAACGCGGCGACCCCCGAGACCACCCCGGGCCTGGACGAGGCGCCCGGCTTCGAGCGGCTGCGCGACCGCTTCGACGACGTGATCTCGTACAACGAGACGATCTTCCCGTTCCACCCCGGCGGCTGGGCCCCCCGGCCGGACGACTTCCCGCTGTGGGAACGCTTCCTGCGCCACGAGTGGCAGCTGGGCGACGACGAGGTCGAGTTCGCCGTCGAGTCGATCCAGGTCAACCCCTCGCAGAGCCTCACCCAGATCTTCACCGGCGCCCCGGTCACGGTCTACGCCGACGGCCTGATGAGCTACGGCCCGACCCGCAACAAGATCGACCCGCTGGTCGGCACCCGCGTGGACCGCGTGCTCCACCTGGACCTGGTGCCGGGTCTCAAGCCGCTGCTGCTCACCGAGTTCGGAGTCGAGGGCGAGGTCGTGCCGACCGCCGCGTTCACCAAGGTGCTCGCCGAACTCGCGCCCAGCGGCGACGAGTTGCCCGAGATCGACGAACCGGCCCTGCTGCTCGGCCAGTACCTCTCCGCGCTCGACATCCTCTCCCCCGAGCAGGAGGAGCACCTGCACGTCCGGATGCTCAAGGGTGCCGTCGAACTCGGCCACACCAAGGTCGTGTTCAAGCCGCACCCCTCCGCCCCGGCCCGGTTCGCCCGCACCCTGGAGCAGGAGGCCGAGAAGCTCAAGGTCGACCTCACCGTCCTGGACACCACCGTCCTGGCCGAGGTGCTCTACCAGCGGATGCGTCCCGCCCTGGTCGTCGGCTGCTTCTCCACCGCACTGCTCACCGCGTCCGCGCTGTACGGCCTGCCGACCGCCTGCGTCGGCACCGACACGCTGCTCGACAAGCTCACGCCGTACGAGAACAGCAACCGGGTCCCGGTCACCGTCGTCGACGCGCTGGTCCCGGAGCTCACCGACCGCAAGGCGGTCGAGGAGCAGCGGCCGAGGCTGAGCGTCGAGGCGCTCGGTGAGCTGATCCGTGCGGTGGGCTTCGCCATGCAGCCGAAGATCTACCCGCAGCTGCGCGGGGAGACCGAGCGGTACCTGACGAAGCATCTGAACGACACCACCATTCGCTACTTCAAGCGCAAGCGGCTGACCTCGCTCGGGCTGCCCGGCGGGGTGCCGTCGCAGCTGACGTTTCCGCTGCGGAACGCCACGGTGCGGCGGATGGCACGTAAGGCGCGCAATCTGCGGCGGGTTGTACGGAAGTAGGTTCCGCGCTTCGTTTCGTCTGCGGCGCCGTTGGGGCTGGTCGCGCCCACGCGGCGGTAGCCGCATATCCAATACAGCCCCGCGCCCCCAGACGGCGGCTGCGCCGCCGATCAGGGCGGGTCCGGATCTCCGGGCCCGCCCCTTCGGGGTTACCGGCCCAGGATCTTCTTGATCGTGGCGCGGTTCTCCTCGGTGACCTTCCAGAGCTGTTCCTGGCGGTCGTGCACGTCGGCGACCGTACGGCTGTGGTTGTCGAGGATGCCGATCGCGCGCTCGGTGAGGATGTCGCCGAGTTCCCGCTCGTGCACCGAGACGCCCCACTCGGGCCGCTCGATGTCGTTGAGGAAGTACGCCATCTTCGGGTGCGAGATCAGCGAGATGATCGGCGTGCCGACCCCGAACGGGATCATGCCGGCGTGCCCGCGCATGCCGATGACCAGGCGGGTCTTGGCGTACGTCTCGCGGATCTCGTCGTTGGAGAAGTCGTACATCGGGATGACCGGCAGCGAGATGCCGTGCTCGCGGCGCAGGTCGAAGGCGATCTTCTCGTCGTCGAGGGAGTGCGCGACGCACTTGACCTCGGTGTGCTCGCCGATCTTGCGGACGGCCTTGGCCATCTCGGCGAGGAAGTGCGCGTAGTCGTGGCCGAAGCGGAGCCCCGCGCGGTCGTAGGCCGCGTTGAGCATGACCGTGTCCTCGCGGTACGCCGGGTCGGTCCAGCCGGCCACCAGCTGACGCATGACCGTGGTGGGACAGGGCTGGAAGACGACCTTGTCCTGGAGCTCCGGCGGGAGCATGCCGCGGACCTTGGCGATCGAGCCGTGGTTGCGCAGGCCGAAGAACGAGGACTTCTCGACCAGCAGGCGCAGGCTCTCGTTGAAGCGCTGGGCCCGGTAGGACTGCCCGTCGAAGGCGTTGAAGCCGACCGCGTAGATCATGATCGGGACGTCGATGGCGCGCAGGTGCTCGTCCGGGACGTTCCACTGCCAGGCGCTGTTGCCGTTGGGCATGGTGTCCGGGATGAACAGGCCGCCGCCGCCGATGACCAGACCGCGGCGGGAGTTGACCCGCTCCAGGGCGGCCTTGTCGAAGTAGCGGTGGGCGTGCACGGAGTGCCAGCGCCGGGAGGTGGTGTCCGGGCCGAAGCCGAGCCGGACGGTCTCCGGGAGCAGCTTGTCGCCCGCGTTGCCCTGCCGGTCCATGTAGAACGCGACGTGCGCCAGCTGGTCCTCGGCGCTGCCCTGCTCCTGGGAGGGGACGGCCGCGGCGCGCTGGGCCCACAGGCGGCTGGAGCGGTGCGTGGGGTCGACGGTGAGGCCGGCGGTGGCGTACCGGAGGGCCTCGGTGTTGTCGCCGTGCACCCAGGCCATCTGGGCGAGCCGCGCGAAGGCGGTCGCGGCCCGGTTGGGGGCGGCGCTGGCGAGCAGCAGCTGGGTCTTGGCCTCCTCGTAGCGGGAGACGCTCATCAGGGCGTGCCCGAGGACCTCGTGCGGCCAGGCCTCGTCCAGCGGGATGTGGACGCTGCTCATGACGTCGACGGCGTCCTGGTAGTCGCCGGCCGAGATGTGCGCGGCGGCGACCTTGCGGGCGATCTCGACGTCACCGGTGCGCTTGACGTGCGGGGTGCCGAAGTGGACGACCAGGTCGTGGTGGAGGCCGCCGGAGGAGGCGAAGTACGCCGCGTGGAACTCGGCGTCCGTCATCTCGAACTCGCGCCAGCGGTCCTCGGCCTGCGCGTAGCCGGACTCGCCGCCCTGCCAGGGCTTGTGGCGCCCGGTGAAGTGCAGGATCTTGGTCTCCTCCGGGACCGGGAGGTCGCCGGAGAGCCGCCGCTTGACGAAGTTGTACTTGGCGTCGAGGCGGACGAAGTCGCCGTCCAGGACGGCGTTCAGGATGCCCTGGTCGTGCTTGTCCAGCTCGTAGTCGCCGCTGCGGCCGGTCTTGTCGATCTTCGCGCAGAACTCGTCGGACAGGTACTCCTTCTGGATCACCAGAAGACCCGAGTTCAGCTTGTGCTGCCCGTAGAAGAACTGCGGGACGGCCGCGAGGCCCTCGCGCAGCTCCAGGAGCTCGCCGAGACCGCCGAGGACGACCATGTCGGTGTCCAGGGTGATGACCGTGTCGTAGTCCCGCAGCCGGAAGATGTCGAGGATGAAGTACGCCTTGCGGACCAGGTAGTTGTCCTGGTCGCCCTTGACGTACGAGTCGTAGTGCGTGTCGTTGACCCGCTGGAGCACGATCCGCGGGTGCAGGGCGCGGATCTTGGCGATGGACGCCGGGCGCAGGTCGTCGTAGAGCACGACGAAGTCCTCGCAGACGCCCGGGTTGGACAGGGCGAGGCTGCGCAGCAGGACCAGGAAGCCGGGGAGGTAGTTCTCGTCCACGTAGGACGCGAAGGCTATCCGGCGCTTCTTGGTGAGGGCGCTCGCGTCGGTGTTCGGAGCCGCCGAGGTGAAGGTGGTCGTCATCGCAGGGAGATCCTCATGTCCGTCACGCTCTGGGCCCGCTGCATGACCCAGTCCTTCTCGCTGGTGTATTCGTGCACGGAGGTGATGGCCAGCTTCATGGCCTCCTGCACGCGGTAGGCGCCGCTCTCGTAGAAGTCGAAGCCGATCAGGTCCAGGGTCGGGCTGACGTCCAGGAAGTCCAGCAGCCACAGCATGTTGAACCCGGAGGTCGGGATGCCCGACCAGGTGTCGGTGCTGATCTGCCCGATGTTCCGCATCGGCCAGCGCAGCGACTCGTCGCCGAGGTACTTCTGCGCGCCGGGCACCAGCTTGTTGCGCAGCGAGTGCTTCCAGTCGCCCGAGACGCCACCGAAGATCAGCCGGGTGGTCACCGGCTTCTCCCAGTTGAAGGCGTGCTTGTGGATGCTGACGTGGATGTCGGTGCGCTCGCCGGTGTGCTTCGGGTCGATCTTGTACGAGTTGAAGCGCACGACCAGGTCGTAGTTGTCGATCTCCTTGCCCATGCCGCTCGCGCCCACCCGGCCCGAGTTGGCGATCAGGCAGACCGACTTGCCGGCGATCTGGTTGCGGAACTCGCCGAGGCTGATCCACTGCACGCCGTCGACGGTCGGGTTGGCGACCGGGCCGCGCATCCGGATCCGGCGCTGCTCGGCGTAGAGCGCGACGGCCTCGGCGATGCCGGCGTCGTTGCCCTCGGCCAGGCGCAGGTCCAGGTACTGGCTGAGCAGCTCCTGGCGGTCGTTGACCGGTGCCTCGTCCTCGGAGAGGGCGAGCAGCGCGCCGACCAGGCGGGGCTCGGCGGCCTGCCAGTCGCCCACGGCGTGCAGGGCGAGGCCCTCGGCCCAGGTGGCGGTGGCGGGGCCGCGGACGTGGTCAGTGGAGGCGGGGACCTGGCGCTTGAGGAGGCCGAGCAGTTCGCTTTCGCGTTCGGCGGCGCGGCGCATGCCGGATATCCGGTTGGCGACGCCGAAGCCGTCGTCCGTGGTGAGTTCCAGGTAGCGCTCGTAGGCCTCGACGGCCTCGCGCTCCTCGCCGAGACCCTCCAGGATGCGGGCGCGCAGCCGCCAGCCGGCGCGGGAGTTCTTGCGCTGGGCGAGGACGGTGTCGCTGATCACCAGGGCGAGGTTCAACTCGTCGTTGTAACCGCACTCCAGGGCCTTGTTGGCGACCGCGAGCAGAGCGTCCAGCAGGTCGTTGTTGATCCCGCCCGAGGGGCTCGCGGCGCCCTTGACGGCGCGCTTGAGAAGCGCCGTCGCACCGCCGGCCTGGGCGGGCGCCGGCGTGGTGGTGCCTTCCGTGGCAACGACCACCAGCAGCTTGCGCAGCTGCTCCGCCAGCTCCGCGCGACGGCGGTCGAGGCTGCCGACCACTTTGCCGCTGTGCACAGCGCAGGCGTGCAGGCAGTCGTCCAGCTCCCCTCCGCGCGCAGGTGCCCGCCTGTTCTGGACCCTCGTCATAGCTCTCCTGATTTTGCCAAGCAAAGCTTGTGTAACGGCTGTGTGTGGTGGGATGACCCGCACCGGGGGGATGGATGGAGAAACTAAGAAACCAAAACGACTATATGGTTAACGAACCCCTACGGGTAAGAGAATGGTTAGCAGGTTCACCGCACACTTTCTATGATTCCCCCAGGTGACGGTAAGGGGCTTCGCACATCCAGGGGACTCGGCGAACAGATCGGATGATTAGCGGTCCGGACTCGGGTAGGCGTCTCGGACCATGTCACTCGCTCCCCCCACACTGGCGCCCTCGCCTGCGAAGACCCCGGTCGTCCCGGCCCCACCCGGGCACCCCCGCACCCGACTCCTCGCCCTCGACGGACTGCGGCTCGCCGCCGCCCTGATGGTCTGCCTCTACCACTACGCGGGACGCGGCGGAGTCGTGTCCGCGTCCTGGCACCAGAACCCCGCCCACGTCTTCCCGACCCTGTCCCGGGCGGCCGTCTACGGCTGCCTCGGCGTCGAGTTCTTCTTCGTCATCAGCGGCTTCGTGATCTGCATGAGCAGCTGGGGCCGCTCGCTGGGCGACTTCTTCCGCTCGCGGGTCGCCCGCCTCTACCCCGCCTACTGGGTCGCCGTGGCGCTGGTCACCGGCGCGTCCCTGATCCTGCCCGCCGTCGTCCACGCGGTCCGCCCCGACGAGTTCCTGGTCAACCTGACGATGCTCCAACAGCCCCTGGGCGTACCGCGGGTGCTCGGCGTCTGCTGGACGCTCTGGGTCGAGGTCCGCTTCTACGCCCTGTTCGCGCTGGCCGTCGTCCTGCCGGGGGTCACCTACCGCAGGGTGGTGCTGTTCTGCTCGGTGTGGACGCTGGCCGCCGTCCTGTCCACCGCGGCCGGCGACGGGACATGGGCCCAGCTGGTCGTGATGCCGCAGTACGCCCCCTACTTCACCGGCGGCCTGGCCCTCTACCTCGTGCACCGCTTCGGCAACCGGCTGCTGCCCTGGGGCATCGTGGCGCTCTCCTGGATTCTCGGGCTGCGCACGGCCACCGAGGGGCTCTGGCACGCGGGCACACCACGCGACCCGTACGTCGTGATGCTCGTCGTCACCCTGGCGTTCGCCGCGGTCGCGGCGGTGGCGGCCGGCTGGACGCGGTGGGCCGCCTGGCCCTGGCTGACCACGGCCGGGGCGCTGACCTACCCGTTCTATCTGGTCCACGAACACATCGGATGGTTCGTGATCCGGGTGCTGCACCGAGGGTGGGGAATCCCGCCATGGCCGACGCTTCTGATCACGCTGTCCGGAATGCTCGGACTTGCCTGGCTGATCCACCGATTCGTGGAGACACCATGCGGGCCACGACTGAAAAGGGCCCTGAAGGCGCCCTGATTCGCTTTTGGTTCACCTTCCGTTCACTTTGGAAAATTGACCCGCCCTTCACCTCTCGGCCGCTTTCGGAGGCGGGGGGCGGGCAGGCACCGTTAAGCCCGTCCATGCACAGCCGGTCCGCAGGTTTCCCACAGGCTTCCGCACTGCGTACCGCGTACCGCGCACCGCGTATCGAGGGAGTGCTCCTTCCGTATGGCCACCACCCAGGAAACGACCCGCCCGCCCCACCGTCTCGACGACGTGCCCGGCTGGTTCCCCGTGCTCGACCAGGTGCTCTTCGACTGGTTCCTGAGCCGCCAGGAGGCCTCCTCCGTGCGGGGCGACCTCCTCGAAGTCGGGGTCTACATGGGCAAGAGCGCGATCTTCACCGGCCGGCACCTGCGGCCCGGCGAGTCGTTCACGGTCTGCGACCTCTTCGAGGGCGAGGCACCCGACGACGCGAACCGTGCGGAGTCGACGAAGTCGTACGCCAAGCTGACCCGGCAGCGCTTCGAGGAGAACTACCTCGCCTTCCACGACGAGCTGCCCCGGGTGCTCCAGGGACCCAGCTCGGTGGTGCCGGACGAGGTCGCGCCGCGCTCCTGCCGGTTCGTGCACGTCGACGCGTCACACCTGTACGAGCATGTGCACGGCGACATAGCGGCGGCGCGCGAGCTGCTCCTGCCCGACGGGATCGTGGTCCTCGACGACTTCCGCTCCGAGCACACGCCCGGGGTCTCCGTCGCCACGTGGGAGGCGGTGCTCAACGGGGACCTGCATCCGATATGCATCAGCACCCAGAAGCTGTACGGGACGTGGGGCGATCCGCGGGCGGTGCAGGACGAGCTGATCGCGATGGCGCGGGGGCGGACCGACTGCCACCTGAGCATGCAGGAGGCGGCGGGGCACCGGATCATCCGGCTGAAGTCGAAGGGGATGCGGGAGCCGGAGTTTCCGCTGTCGCGGTATGCGGAGGCGCCGGAGGCGCCCGAGCCGACTCCCGCGGTTCCCGCGGCTGCGGCGCCGGCGGCCTCGGGGGCGCGGCGGCGGAGCCGGGTGCGCAGGGTTGCGGTGGATCTGCTGCCGCCGGTGCTGACGCGGGCGCTGCGGCGGGCCATGCGGTAGCCGCGTCGCGGGGGGCGCGGGGGGAGGGTTGTCGGGCGGGTGCGGGTGCGTGGGGGCTGGTCGCGCCCACGCGGCGGAGCCGCATATCGAATACAGCCCCGCGCCCCTTTGGGGCGCCTTGCCTCAGGTGATTTTGTAGCGGGTGCCGATTCCCGTGATGACCAGTTCCAGGCCCTCCTCGAACTGGTGGTCGTAGTCGGTGAAGAGGTCGCGGCCCGCTGCTGCCGACAGGGGGAAGTCGGCGAGTACGCGGGCTCGTTCGTCGACGTCGTAGCCCTCGCGGCGGTGGCCCGGGAGGGGTTCCACGCCCTGTTCCTCGATGACGAGGCCGATGGTGAAGGCGTTCGTCGTCATGCCCGCCTGGGCCGCCTGGGCGAGGGTGAAGCCGGCCGTCGTCATGATGTGCAGGTAGGTCTCCTGCTGCGGGGCGTGGTCGGTACCCGTGAAGCGTGAGCCGCTGTAGACCTTCGCGCCGTCGCGGTAGCCGAGCAGGGCCGTGCGCAGCCCTCCGTTCGCCCTGCGCAGCGCGTCCTGCCAGGTGCCCGCGGGATCGAGCCGGGTGACCGCGGCCATCCGCCGGTACATCTCCGTCGCCATCTCGTCGAGCAGCGCCTGCTTGTCCTTGAAGTGCCAGTACAGCGCCGGGGCCTTGACGTCCAGCTCCTTGGCGATGGCCCGCAGGGTCAGCCCCTCCAGACCGGCCTCGTTCAGCAGGCGCAGCGCCGTGTCGGCGACCCGGCGGCGGTCGAGGGGGGCGCGTCGTTCCGTACTCACGCTTGACAGCTTAACAGCGTTAAGGGCAGCCTTGTCGTCGACGGCACTTAACAGCGTTAAGGGGAAATGTGATGGATATGCGGGATGTGTTGATCGTGGGCGCCGGACCCACCGGGCTCGCCCTCGGGATCGACCTCGCCCGGCGCGGGGTGGACGCGCTGGTCGTGGAGGCGGGCGACAAGCTGTCCCCCGGCTCACGCGGCAAGGGGATCCAGCCCCGGACCCAGGAGGTGTACGACGACCTCGGCGTGCTCGACGCGATGCGCGCGGCCGGCGGCCCCTACCCGCCCCGGCTGCTCTGGAAGAACGGCGAGCCCAGCGAGACGAAGCCGATGTTCGACGCGGTGACGGCGGACGCGGGGACGCCGTACACCGAACCGCTGATGGTCGCGCAGTGGCGCACCCAGGAGGTGCTGTACGCACGGCTGCGGGAGCTGGGCGGCGCGGTCGCGTTCGGGCGTGCGCTGACCGGCCTGGAGCAGGACACGGAGGGGGTGACCGCCCGCTTCGCCGACGGTACGGCGGCTCGCGCGCGGTATGCCGTGGCGGCGGACGGCGGGCGTTCCGCCGTACGGCGTGCGGTGGGCGTCGGGATGACCGGCGAGTCGGTCGACCCGAGCCCGTTCCTGGTGGCCGACCTGCGGGTGCGGGGCCTGGACCGCGAGCACTGGCACACGTTCCTCGCCGACGACGGCTGCGGTGTGGCGCTGTGCCCGCTGGCCGGCACCGAGGACTTCCAGCTGGGCGCGCGGCTGCCCGAGGGCACGGAGATCGACCTGTCCCTGGACGGTCTGCGCCGGCTGGTGACGACGTACAGCCACCTCGACGCGGCGGACGTCACCGAGGTGCGCTGGGCCTCCGACTTCCGCCCGCGCGCCGCGCTGGCCGACCGGTTCCGGGTGGGCCGGGTCTTCCTGGCCGGTGACGCCGCCCACGTCCACTCCCCGGCCGGCGGGCAGGGCCTGAACACCAGCGTCCAGGACGCCTACAACCTGGGCTGGAAACTGGCCGCGGTGCTCGCCGGGCGGGCCCCGGACGCGCTCCTCGACACCTACGAGGAGGAGCGGCGGGCGAACGCCGCGGCCATGCTGGGCCTCTCGACGAGCGTCCACCACGGCGAGGTCCGGCGGGGCGAGGCCACGGTCCAACTGGGCATCGGCTACCGGGAGTCCTCACTGACCGAGGAGACCCGGGCGAACCCGGGACCCGTGCGGGCGGGCGACCGCGCGCCCGACGGGCGGAACGCGGACGGGGTGCGGATGTTCGACGCGTTCCGGGGGCCGCACTGGACGCTGCTGGCTCCGGAGCCGGTGGCCGGGTTCGGCGGCGGCCTGCCGGCCCCGGAGTCGTACGGTCCGGGGATGTTCCTGGTCCGCCCGGACGGTTATGTGGGGTGGGCGGGGGAGACGGCGGAGGGGGTGCGGGAGTACGCGGTGCGCGTCGGCGTTCCGTTGGAAGCGCCGCAGTCTGCCGTCTGACGGCCGCGGCGCCGTCGTGGCTGGTCGCGCAGTTCCCCGCGCCCCTTAAGGGGCGCTGTAGGGCCGCCGACGGACGCGCAGGGCCGCCCGTATCGCCGGGAGCAGGGCCCAGCATGCCGAGGCCCAGTGGGTGACCAGGGCGACCGGTATGGAGATGAGGAAGGCCAGCAGCAGTGCGGTGAGCCAGGTCATCGTGCTCGACACCGCCTCCGCCGAGTCGGCGGTGTCCAGCAGCCCCGACCTGCGCAGGTCCGTGACGGCCAGCCGGAAGAACAGGCAGGTCAGGACCTGGACGGCGGCGTACACGATGAACTGCACCTCGTACGCGTCGGCCTCGCTGGTCAGCAGCTTCGTGGTGAACGGCGTGACGACGATCGCGAGCAGCCACAGCAGGTTCCACCGGATGGCACCGCCGGAGAGTCCGGTCGCGTACCGGAACAGCCGCTGGTGGATCATCCAGTGGATGGCGATGGCCCAGAAGCTGACCAGGAACGCGGTGTACTCCGCGAGGTGGTCGCGCAGGAAGTGCAGGACACCGGAGTTGCCGTGCACCTCTCCGGTGGGGACGGGCAGTTCCAGGGCGAGCAGGGTGATGGCGATGGCCACCACCGCGTCCGAGAAGTAGATCAGCCGCTCCGGGCTCACCGGCCGGTCTCCGGAACCGGCTCCGGGGCCGGTTCCGGGGCCGGGGTCCTCCTCGGTGGTCTCGGTCAGGTCATCGGGCCCGGCGGTGTGCCGCGCGCGTGTGTCGGGCATGTTCTGTTGCTTCCTCGTGTAGAGCCGTGCGGAGCGGTGTCGTGCGGTGGACGGTCACGCCAGGGCGTGTGCGGCGCGGGCCTTGGCCCGTGCCGCGTACCGGCCGCCGACGGTGAAGGGGAGGACGAACGCCAGGACCTGGGCGGTGACGAGCGGCGCGGTCGCGGAGTGGTCGTAGTCGACGACGGCGGCGCAGGCGAGCGCGCCGAGGGTGAACCCGCCCGCCCAGATGGCGGTCAGCACCATGTTGAACCTGATGAACCGGGGGGAGTCCCAGAACTCCCGGGGCACCTCGGCCCGCGCGAAGGCCAGGGTGAACGGGCGGCGGGCGGCGATGGACGCCAGGGCCGTGGCCGCCAGGGTGGCATTGGCCAGGGCGCAGATCCAGTGCTGGAGCGCGGACCCCGGGTCGGCCAGCGCGACGGCGGCCATGACCACGAAGAACCCACAGGTGGCGGCCCCCAGAAGGTCGACCGTGCGGGCACGGAGCTGGTGCGCGAGCAGATAGAGCGCGACCAGGGCGGCGGCGCTCGTGCCCAGTCGCCAGTCGACCGGGCTCAGGGCCGCGTAGCACAGCCAGGGCGCGAAACCGCGGACATAGTTCACCGGTTGTCTCCTTCGGGACAGGGTGAGAGAGTCCAATCTTGGACGGTCCAAGAATGACCGGTCGATCTTGCTCTGTCCAGCCGTGACGGGTGAATTCCGGAAAGGTAGGGTGAGGTCATGAGCTTGCCCCACGCACTTCTCGGCCTCCTGGCCGAGCAGCCCGCCAGTGGATACGACCTGCTCAAGCGGTTCGACGCGGGTCTGTCCGCGGTGTGGCCGGCCCAGAAGAGCCAGGTCTACGGCGAGTTGGCGAAGCTCAGCGAGAAGGGTCTGATCGAGGTCACCGGGACCGGCGCGCGCCAGCGCCGCGAGTACGGCATCACCGACGCCGGGCGCGCGGAACTGCGCGGCTGGCTGACCGAGCCCGGCACCGACTTCGCCTTCCGCAGCGCCGCCCTGCTGCGGGTCTTCTTCCTGTGGACGCTCACCCGCGAGGAGGGCGTCGACTACCTGGAGAACTTCGCCCGGGTCAACCGCGACCGCCTCGCCGCGCTGGAATCGGTGCGGGACAACGTCGAATGGGTCGGCGACCCGGTGCAGATCTGCGGCTGGCTGATCCTCGAATACGGCCTGCGCGGCTCGACGACCTCCGCGGAATGGGCCGACTGGGCCGCAGAACGGCTCACCGAGCACCTGTGAACCCGGCGGCCGGGCCCGAGGCGCGGACCCGGGCCCGGGCTCAGGCGCTGGCGAGCGTCAGCTTCACCGCGAAGCCGAGGAACAGCACCCCCGCCGCCGAAGTGGCCGTCGCCGACATCCGCTTGCGGCGGCGGAACGCGTCGGCCAGCCTGGTGCCGCTGAAGATCAGGGCGCTGAGGTAGAGGAAGCTGGCCAGCTGGGCGAAGGCGCCGAGGACGACGAAGGACACCGCCGGGTAGGCGTACCCCGGGTCGACGAACTGCACGAAGAAGGCGATGAAGAACAGGATCGCCTTCGGGTTGAAGAGGCTGATCACCAGGGCCCGGCGGTACGGCCGCTCCTGTGCCGCGGCGACCGGTGCAGGAGCCTGCTCCGCCGCCTCCTGCTTCCGCGACCGCCACATCGTCCAGGCCGCGCGCAGCATCCCTATCGCCAGCCAGGTGAGATAGCCGGCGCCCGCGTACTTCACGATCCCGAACAGCACGGCGTTGGCCTTGAGCAGCGAGGCCACCCCGGCCGCCGACAGCGTCATCAGCACGGTGTCCCCGCACCACACGCCCGCGGCGGCGGTGTAACCGGCCCGGATCCCCTGCCGGGCGGCGACGGACAGCACGTAGAGGGAGTTGGGGCCGGGCAGCAGGACGATCAGGACGAGTCCTGCCAGATAGGTGGGGAGATCGATGACGCCGAACATGAGAAGTAGTCTCGCACGCGGGTCCGACAACGCCGTCGGCCGTGGCCATAGCCATAGCCATAGCCATGGCCATAGCCGTCGCCGTCGCCGTCGCCGTCAGAAGGCGTCCGTCGGGACGTACACCCCCCACACCTCGCGCAGCGCGTTGCTCACCTCCCCCACCGTGGCCCGTGCCCGCAGCGCCTCCTTCATCGGGGGAAGGACGTTGTCGTCGCCCTCGGCGGCCTTCTTCAGGGCGGTGAGGGCCGCGGTCACGGCCGCCCGGTCGCGGTCGGCGCGCAACCGGGCGAGGCGCTCCGTCTGCCGGGCCTCGATGGCCGGGTCGACACGCAGCGGCTCGTACGGTTCCTCCTCGTCCAGCCGGAAGCGGTTGACGCCGACCACCACCCGCTCCCCCGCGTCGGTCTCCTGCGCGATGCGGTAGGCGTTCCGTTCGATCTCGCCCTTCTGGAAGCCGTGCTCGATCGCCGCGACCGCGCCGCCGAGATCCTCGACCCGCCGCATCAGACCGAGCGCCGCCGCCTCCACGTCGTCCGTCATCCGCTCCACCGCGTACGAACCCGCGAAGGGGTCCACCGTCGCCGGCACGTCGGTCTCGTACGCCAGCACCTGCTGGGTGCGCAGGGCCAGGCGCGCGCTCCTGTCGGTCGGGAGCGCGATCGCCTCGTCGAAGGAGTTGGTGTGCAGCGACTGGGTGCCGCCGAGGACCGCGCCCAGGGCCTGGACCGCCACCCGCACCAGGTTCACCTCCGGCTGATGGGCCGTCAGCTGGACGCCGGCCGTCTGGGTGTGGAAGCGGAGCATCAGCGACCTGGGATCCCGCGCGCCGAACTCCTCCCGCATCACCCGCGCCCAGATCCGGCGCGCCGCACGGAACTTGGCGACCTCCTCAAGGAGCGTCGTACGCGCCACGAAGAAGAAGGACAGGCGCGGCGCGAAGTCGTCGACGTCCATGCCGGCCGCGACCGCCGTCCGCACGTACTCGATGCCGTCCGCGAGCGTGAAGGCGATCTCCTGCGCGGGGGACGCCCCGGCCTCGGCCATGTGGTAGCCGGAGATCGAGATGGTGTTCCAGCGCGGCAGCACGGTCCGGCAGTAGCCGAAGATGTCCGCGGTGAGCCGCAGGGACGGCTTGGGCGGGAAGATGTAGGTGCCCCGCGCGATGTACTCCTTGAGGACGTCGTTCTGGATCGTGCCGGTCAGGGCCGCCGCCGGTACGCCCTGTTCCTCCGCCACCAGCTGGTACAGCAGCAACAGCACGGCCGCCGGGGCGTTGATCGTCATCGACGTCGACACCTCGTCCAGGGGGATCCCGGCGAAGAGCACCCGCATGTCGTCGACCGAGTCGATCGCCACGCCGACCTTGCCGACCTCGCCGTGCGCGAGGGGCGCGTCGGAGTCGTGGCCCATCTGGGTGGGCAGGTCGAAGGCGACGGAGAGGCCGGTGGTGCCGTGCGCGATGAGCTGCCGGTAGCGGGCGTTTGACTCCGCGGCCGTACCGAACCCGGCGTACTGGCGCATGGTCCAGGGCCGGCCGGTGTACATCGTGGGGTAGACGCCCCGGGTGTAGGGGTACGAACCCGGGTCGCCGAGTTTCCCGGCCGGGTCCCAGCCCGCCAGGTCCGCCGGGCCGTAGACCGGCTCGATGGGCAGTCCCGACTCCGACTCACGGGCCATGACGGGCGACCTCCGCAGTACGCCGATATACCTATATGCCGGTACGACTGTTGGTTCCTACGATGCCCTCTTGTTCGGCGGCGGTCACGCGGGGAAACATCCTCGGCATGAAGGTCTCGGGGTACTCGGGAGTCCTGGCCGCCGCACTGGCCGTGCTGTGCGGGTGCACGGTGCAGCCGGCCGGCGGCGGGGACGCGAAGGGGCACTCGCCCGTCCACATCGACCTGCCGCACAGCCCGACACCCGTCGGCACCGGTCCCACCACTCCCGCGGCATCTTCCGCTCCCACCGCCTCCGGTCCCGCCGCGCCCGCCGCGCCCGTCCCCTCGCCGTCCGCCGTCGAGACGGTCCCGCCGCACATCGTGTACACCCGCGGCGACACCGGCACCGGCGTCCGGGAGCTCCAGGCCCGGCTGCGTCAGGTCGCCTGGCTGTTCGACGGGCCGACGGGGACCTACGACGACCTCACCGCCCAGGCCGTCGAGGGCTTCCAGGGCAAGCGCGGGCTGCCGCAGACGGGTGAGACCGACGCGGTGACCTGGCGGCGGCTGGTCCGGATGACCCATCGGCCGGGGAAGTGGGAGCTGTACCTGATGGGCGGTCAGCCGGCCGCCGCGCCCGATCCGCGGTGCCTGACCGGGCGGGTGCTGTGCATCAGCAAGACCAGCCGGACGCTGCGCTGGATGATCGACGGGCGCACGGTGTCGACGATGTCGGTGCGGTTCGGGGCGCAGTACACCCCGACCCGTGAGGGTGTGTTCCACGTCTACTGGAAGTCCCGCCACCACGTGTCGACGCTCTACCACTCGTCGATGCCGTACGCGATGTTCTTCAGCGGCGGCCAGGCGGTGCACTACTCCTACGACTTCGCGGCCCGGGGCTACGCGGGCGGCTCGCACGGGTGCGTCAACGTGCGGGACGAGGCGGCGGTCGCGGATCTCTTCGCGCAGGTGCGGAACGGCGACAAGGTCGTCGTGTCCTGGTGAACGGTTGAGGGGTGACGTTCGGGGCGCGGGCGGGACCGGGGGAACGTGTCCCGCCCGCGCCGATGCACGAGCCACGGGTACGGGGGGAACCCCGGCTCTGTGCGACGGCCGATGACCAGTCGGCTCACTCTGTACTGCGCCGCCGCCGTCGAAAACGTCACACCCTGCGGGAAAAAAGTTCAGGGACTTTCAAAACCGCAGGTCACAGCGGTGTGTAAAGGTCAAAGTGCGCTGTAGGTGGGGTTGGGCGAGGCAGCGGGCTGGTTGGGCCGCAGGGGGGTGAAGGCGGTCGGGGCGGGGGTGGCCACGCCGTCCTGGTGGTGGTCGTTGCCGTCGCCGCCGTTCTTGCCGCCGCCCTTGCCGCCGGTGGCCCCGCCCGGCCAGCCGTCGTCCTCGCCGCCCGGGCCGTTGTTGTCGCCCTGGCCGTCGTTCTTGCCGCCCTGGCCGTTGTCGCCGCTGTTGCCGCCGTCCCTGCCGTCGCGGGAGGTGCCGTTCTTGCCGTCCAGCCCGGCGCCGAGGACGGCCTTGCAGAACTTGTCCACCCGGCCGGCGCCGCCCGCCAGGCCCTCCAGGGCGCGCCTGCGCTCGGCGCCCAGGGGCTTGCCGTTGCGGATCGCGCGGCAGGAGGTCAGCGCACCGCTCCACCCGCCGACCGCGATGCCGGGCGAGCGGGTGTCCGGGTTCTTCGCCTTGCCGGACGGGGCGGGCGTGGGCTGCACGGATGCGCCGGGCGCGGCACCGGAGGAGGGCGTGCCGGTCTCGCCGCCGAGCAGGGACTCGGGCGAGGAGGAGCCGTCGGGGCGGGCCGGGGTGCCGGCGGCCGAGACGGAGACGGCCGGTCCCGGGTGGTTGTGGTCGAACGGCGTCGGCAGCACCCCGGTGCCGGCGGCCACCGCGACCCCGCCGAGCATGCCGGCGGTCAGCGCGGCGGCGAGGCCGAGCCGTGCGGGGCGGGCCCAGCCCGGGAGCCGGGACGGCCGGGCGCCGGCGCCGATCCGGAAGAGGCCCGCGTCGGCGGCCCGCCTGCCCGGCCGGGCGGCGGCACCGGTGCGTGCGCCCTCGGCGGTCCGAGCGTCCTCCGCCGATTCGCGCGCTTTGCGGAAGGCAGCCAGTGCGGCTTCCTCACCGGGGAGTTCGGCGGCGCCCTGCGTGGTCCGCGCGGAGAGCGCGCCGAGCGTGTCGGCGAGGCGTTCTGCCTGGTCACGGGCGGAGGCGTCGACAGCTTCGAGCGGCTCACCGCGCAGCAGACGTTCCGCCGTCACCCGGTTCAGCCACTTGTACCGCTCGTCGGCCATCACATGTCCTTCTGCGTCCGCGAACGCGTATGCGTCACACTCGCGGACGTCACCGCACGAGCATTCGGTTCTCGTTGGGGCGGCAGCGCGTCGAGGATCCCTGCCGCGTCGGGGTCGGCGCCGAGGAGTTCCGCGAGTTTCTTCAGCCCCCGGTGGGCCGCCGTCCGTACCGCGCCGGCGCGCTTGCCGAGGGTCTCGGCGGCGGTCTTGGCGTCGAGGCCCATGACGACCCTGAGGACGACCGCCTCGGCCTGGTCCTGCGGCAGCCGGGCGATGAGGGCGAGGGTGTGGTCGGTGGTCAGCGCCTCGATGGCCTCGCCTGCCGTGTCCGACTCGGCGGCCCGGCCGGTCAGTTCCGTCTCGTCGCCGCCGATCGCGGGGCGACGGCCGCGCATCCGTATGTGGTCGAGGGCGCGGTTGCGGGCGATCCGGGCGGCCCAGCCGCGGAACCGGTCCGCGTCGCCGCTGAACCGGTCGAGGTCACGGGCGATCTGCAGCCAGGCCTCGGAGGCGACGTCCTCGGCGTCCGGATCGCCGACCAGCGTGCGGACGTATCCGAGCAGGCGGGGCTGGACCGCGCGATAGACGATGCGGAACGCGGTCTCGTCCCCGTCCTGTGCAGCACGTACCGCGGCGGTCAACTCCGCGTCGTCCCCCAGCACCCCTGTGTTCCCTACTTTGGGCCCGGCCCGGCGCCGTTCGCGCGGTCCTGGTCCTCGCCGTCGTGGTTCCTCGATTGATGGTTTCGGTGTTCGGGTCCGCAGATCGTTGCAGTGGTCATGCGTCCTCCGCGGCCCGGCGCGAACTGCACGTTACGACCTGAAACCGCTCGCCGTCCACGTCCGTACAAAGTGCAACTAACTCGTGACGCCGTGGGGTGTGACAGAAAACGCAGTCATGGCGCTGAACAGAGTACGGGCCGCCGCGCGGCCCGTGCCGCGCGACGGCCGGGGCCTCTCCTGTGGGGGGTGGCGGCCCCGGCCGTTGCTTCGGTTTCACTGCTCTTAGCTGTGATGATGCACGGAATCCGCGATCAACGTAGCCAACGCGTGACCAACCGGCCGGACGCCTCGTGTGATCCTCGTCCGCCCGGTGGGCCGAAGCCGCAACCGCGCGACCGGGGCGCCCGCCTACCACCGCTTCCGGAGTGAGACCGGGATGGCAGCCTTGATGAACATCGCAGGTCTGCCGCTGCCCCTCCTGGAGCCGCCGGGTCACTCCCGCGATGTTCATCCACGCTTCCCCAACCGTGGTCCGCTCCGACGAACAGGCACGCCATCTGACACCCGGCGGGGCGTGAGGCCACTGTCCGGCGACCAGATCCAGCGCCTGTCCGACTGGTGCCGCCACCAGGAGCGCTCACTCACCAGCCACTACCGGCGACAAGCCACCTCCGGACATGAAGATCACAATCTGCAGCTGAATTGCCAGTGTCGCACCTTCCGCCTTGCAGCCTGTGTCATCGAGTTCCGGGTACGGGTCGGCCGTCTGGCCTGGTGGGGTCGAGAAAGACCGCATCGCCCCCGGCGGTCAACAACGCCAAACCCGAGTGAGGTTGACGATATGCTCATCCGCGCCGGTAGCTTTCTGGGGGTGCTGTGGCCGACACGGACTTGATGACCGTCACGTTGGAGGGAGCACGTGACAGCGACCAGGTGGAAATCGACGAACTGACACTCCAGTTACGGGCGGGTCTGCTCGAACTTGACGTTCATCGCGTGGAGCCGGTCCAAGTCGGGGAAACTCCCGCAGGCTCCAAGTCAGGCGGCGCGGTCGCCCTTGGGGTGCTCGCCGTAACCCTGTCGCCCGTCGCCTTGCGGGGGGTGTTCCGGCTGCTGGAAACATGGGTGACCAACCGTCCCATTCGAAAGGTACGGGTTGTGTTCGGCGACGACAGCATCGAACTGGAACACGCTTCGGCAGAGGACCAACGCCGACTCGTCGACGCCTTCATCGCGGTCCATGGACCTGCCTCACCTGCGGAACCGGTCAACGAATCAGGACTGTCCGGTGCCTGACACGGCCTACCCCGTCCAGAAGAGAGGCATGGCCAACGGCAGTGTCCGGTAGCCGCAGCGCACTACTCATCGCCACGGGCGAGTACGAGAATCCCGCGCTGAAACGGCTCCGTTCGCCCGCGCGCGATGCCGCGGAGCTTTCAGAAGTGCTTCAGGATCCGGACATTGGCGCATTCGACGTCGCGCAGGTGATCGACCGGCCGCATCATGAAGTCAGTCGCTGCCTGGAGACCTTCTTCTTGGACCGAAGCCGGGAGGATCTGCTACTCCTCCACTTTTCCTGCCACGGCATAAAGGACGACAGCGGGAGTCTCCACTTCGCCGCCGCAGACACGGACCGAAGGCTCCTGGCCTCCACCGCGATATCTGCGGCGTTCGTACATGAGCAGATGCGCCGCTGCCGGGCGAAGTCGATCGTCGTACTTCTCGACTGCTGCTACAGCGGTGCATTTCTGCCCGGCACCAAGGGCGATACCGCTGTACATGTGAACGAGGAGCTGGCAGGTCACGGCCGGGCCGTCCTCACGGCGACGAACCGCACCGAGTACGCGTGGGAAGGCGACCACCTCACGACGTTGCTGCCCGAACCTTCTCGATTCACAGGGGCCGTCATCGACGGTCTTCGGACCGGCGAGGCGGACCGGGACCAGGACGGAATCGTCAGCGCCCATGATCTTTACGAGTACGTCTACGAGCGGATCCTTGCCGCCGGCGTACAACAGCGACCGCAGATGTGGGCCGAGCTCGAATACCGGGTGGCCATCGCCTACGCCTTCGGCAGGTCAAAGCGGACAGCCGAACGCTGCGTCCCCGCCGCCGTTCAGATCTCCCCGCCCGCCGTCGACAATCGCCTCAGTGCCGCTCAGGGGACGAGATCCGTGCGGCTGCCGGCAGTTGACGAGCCGACACCGGACGCAGCACCACCCCTTCGAGTACGACAGCCCGTCACAAAACGGGGCTCAGGTGTCGGGGACGCCTTCCCAGTCAGCGATACCGCCCCTGGTGACACGGCGCTGCGCGGCACGGCCTCCCCTCCGGTCATCTCAGGCCCGGCCCGGTCGTCACCGGCTGCGTCCGGGGGCTTTCCGCTGCATACCGGGCAGGTTGGGCCTACCGCTGCCTTCACGTACCCGCTGCCTTCGCTGGACCTGCTCGCACGTGGTGGCCCAGTCACGGCACGCAGTGCGGCCAACGACGCGGCGATTACCGCGCTCCAGAATGTCTTCGTCGAGTTCAAGGTCGACGCTGCCGTCACCGGCTTCTGGCTCGGGCCGACAGTGACACGTTACGAGGTTGCGCTCGGCCCTGCGGTACAGGTTCAGCGGATCATCGCGTTGACGAAGAACATCGCGTACGCGGTCGCCGACCCGGATGTACGGATCACGTTCCCGGTACCGGGCAAGCCCGGGGTCGGCATCGAGATCCCCAACAGAAAGCGCGAGGTGGTCGCCCTCGGCGAAGTACTGCGTACGGCTGCCAAGGTCGAGGACGACCACCCGATGCTGGTCGCGCTCGGCAAGGACGTCGAAGGCGGCTACGTGATGGCCGATCTCGCGAAGATGCCTCACGTACTCGTCGGCGGTGCCATGGGTTCGGGTACATCGGCGTTCATCGACTGTCTGATCACATCGATCATGATGCGGGCGACACCCGAGAACATCCGCATGGTGCTCATCGACCCCAAGCGCGTCGAACTCATGGCGTTCAAGGACATCCCGCACCTGATCATGCCGATCATCACCGACTCGAACCGGGCGGTCGAGGCACTCCAGTGGATCGCGCGAGAGATGGATCTCCGTTACGACGATCTGGCGGCGTACGGCTATCGGCACATCGACGCCTTCAACCAAGCCGTACGCGAAGGAACCATCACTTCGCTCAAGGGCGGTGAGCGCGACATACGGCCACGCCCGTACCTGGTGGTCATCGTCGACGAACTGGCCGATCTGATGACGGCCACACCTGGTGGTGTCGAGGACGTGATCCAGCGCATCACTCGGCTTGGGCACACGGTCGGCATCCACCTGGTGCTCACCACGCAGCGGCCGTCCAGCGATGTCATCACCAGTCTGAAGGCGAACGTTCCCTCACGGCTCGCGTTCACCACCTCATCACTCGCCGACTCCCGAGTCGTTCTCGGCCGACCCGGTGCGGAGAAGCTGATCGGTCGGGGCGACGGGCTTTACCTGCCGAGGGGCGCGGACCAGCCGACTCGTCTACAGGGTGCCTTCGTCACTCAAGCGGAAATCGCTGCGGTAGTGGCACATTGCATCACCGCCGAGACAGATCCCTCTGTGCACCAGCCCGCGCCGCAGGTGTACAAGGGCTACACCGCGACCGTGACGCTCTACACAGATCGAGCCGAGATCAAGCGCAAGGTCATGGGGAAGGCTGGCGGCGCCAAGGACTGTGTGATCCCTCTCGGCGATGTCATCAAGGTTCAGTCCAAGGACCCCACCCGCCTCGTCAACGGGTACGTACAACTCGCCACCGCACAGGACCGGACACAGCTCCGTCACATCACCGGTGAGCTGCAAAGAACTCCCGCGGGTAACTCTCATACCGTTCTGTTTTCGTGGAATCAGCGGGAGACATACGCCGCCTACCTGGCGGCAGTCACCACCCGGGTTCAAGTGCAAGGTCGCGACCGGCCGACTCACCCAGTCGAGTGAATCCAGCCCGTTCAGTTGCCCCGGGAACGCGCTGGGTATCAGCTGCCGTAAAGGGTGGGCAGATCGACCAGAAGGAGGTCGTCCCGACGACTGGCCAGGTCGACCAGGTCGGGGTAGAAGCCGTACAGGGAGTACAAGGCCAGGGTGGCGGTGTCGGTGCCGTACCCCTGGTCGGCAAGCAGATCGCGGATGCGCTCCAGGCGTTCCAGGTCACCGGTCCCCCGGCGAGCGGCGGTCGCCTTGGCCTCGCCCAGCAACGCGATCCTCGCACGGGGAGCCTGCGGGCGCTCGCCGGCGGCCAGGGCGATGACATCGACCTCGTGCTTGGTCCGGGCGGCCTGGTCGGCGACCTCGGTGGTGCCGACCGGCCCGGGCAGTCCGCCGGGGAGCCGGGTGTGGGCGTAGCGGCGGGTGAAGTCTCGGGCCAGGTCCTCGAAGTGCGGTCCGAGGATCTTGGAGTTGAAGGTCGGGGCTGCCTGCTGCCAGACCTGCTCGGCGAAGCCCTGCTCCACGGCGGCTGCCTGAGGGAGGGTGATGAGCTGGTTGAAGCGGATGACGGGATCGGCGAGGGTGATGACAGGGTGCTTGGAGCGAAGGATGTCCTGCTCCCGGCGGATGTAGCCGGTGGACTCCAGCACACCCAGGGGGTGGGCGACGGCATTGCGCGGCCGTTCCAGGGCGGCGCCGATCTTGCTGGGCGTGGTGGCGCCGTTCGCGATCGCGGTGAGGATGTCGTAGTACAGGGTGTGCTGGGTGATCCTGGGATCCTCGCGCAGCAGGTACTCGGTTTCGGTCCGCGAGTACACCGCCCGGCCCGGATCGAGCAGTGTCCGGGTGAGCCACGTGTCGAAGCCGTTGTCCGGATGCGGACGGCCGGCCACCGGTCGGTAGCCGGGTGCCCCGCCGAGGACCGCGTGCACCTTCAGCGCGGTCAGCGGGTCGGTGATCTGCCAGAAGTCCCGGCTGTCCCGGTAGTCGAAGGCACCCAGCCGTAGATCGACCACGGCCCGGCCCCGCAGCGGCTTGGTTCCCGAGAGCAGTTCGTGCATGACGCTCATCGCGGAGCCGCACAGGATCAGCCGCGGCCCCGGCCCGGCATTGTGCCGGGCGCCGCGCTGGCGTTCGTCGTAAAGCTGCTGAAGCAGTCCCGGGATCTCGGGCGAGTGCTGGAGCAGGTAGGGCAACTCGTCGATCACCAGGAGTGGATGCGCAGAGCGGGCCGTCACATCAAGGGCATTGGACAGCACGTCACGCCAGTCGGTCAGGCGCAGGCTGCCCGGCCTCAGACCGGCATGCGCGGCGACCGCGTCGCTGAACCGGTGGATCGCGGGCAGCCGCCCCTCTTCCCGGACCGCTGTGACGTACAGACCGCCGACCTGCTCGGACAGGGCTTGCAGAAGGTACGACTTCCCGTGCCGCCGACGCCCCGACACGATGCCGAGCCGCATCGCCGGGTCCGGATCGGCGAGGAACTCCGCGAGCAGACCCCACTCCCGGTCCCGGTCGACCACATCGTCCGGCTTGGCCGACAGCCTCTCCTCCACTCACTCTCCCACATCTTGACTGCGACGGATCTCGTCGAAGTCTACTTCGACGTATTGCGTCGTACTGGAAATAATCCCGGCGATTCGGCGACGGACCCACGGAAGGCAGGTCGAGCCAGCGTCGGTCCGCATGGCCAACGCGTGACCAACAGCGCTCGGGAACAGGCAGAAACAACCTAATCAGAGCCCTGCCACGGCTCCATGGGGCCAGGGGTGGCGGCCCCGGCCGTTGCTTCGGTCCAGGACCGGACATCCCCCATGGTCCCCGCCAGACCGACGAGCCAACCCGTCACGGACGCCGGCTCGTCGACGCTCACGGCAGTGTCCGTTCCGAGTGGTCGGCGTGCAGAGGGTTCGGGGGTGGCAGCGGGTCGGCCCCCGAGGGGTGGGGTCAGTCGGCCGGGCCCGGCTTGACGACGGTGTCGACGAAGTCGCCGATGGCCGCGAGGGTCGCCTTGAGCTGTTCGATCTGCGGGAAGTGAGCGGCTTCCGGGATGGGCACGAAGCGGCTGTTGGGGAAGGAGTCGGCGTAGCCGCGGCCGTAGACGGGGTTGGCGATGCCGTCCTCCTCGCCCCAGGCCACCAGGACCGGGAGGGTGATGCGGTGCAGCCGGCCGCGGAGCTTGGGGTCGTAGGTGAAGCCGGGGCCGCCGTAGACGGCGAGGGTCTGCTGGTTGGCCGCCGCAGCGGCGCGCTGCTGGTCGGTGAAGGTGGAGAAGTCAGGGCGGAAGGCCGCGTTGGCGAAGGAGAGCTTGGTGACCGCCTGGGGCGGCAGGGTGCGCGGGTCGACGACCTGGTTGGCCGGCATGTGGGCGTGGATGCCGACGGCGTTGAGGAGGGTGAGGGCGCCGATGCGGCCCTTGGTGTCGCGCAGGGCCATCTCGGCGGCGATCCAGCCGCCGATCGAGTTGCCGATCACCATCACGTCGGTCAGGTCCAGGCTGTCCAGCAGATCGAGGTAGGCCACCGCCAGGTCCGCGACGGAGTCGCACCACTCAGGACGCGGCGTGCCGTCGAAGCCGGGGTGGGTCGGGGTGACGGTGTGGACGTGCTCGGAGAGGGCGGTGGCCAGGCCGGTCATCGTGCGGGGGCCGGCGCCGCCGTGCAGGAGCAGGACACCGGTTCCCTCGGTGTCGGCGCCGTATGCGTCGATGGTGACGGACAGGCCGTCGGCGAGGTCGACGGTGCGTGTGGTGGAGGGAGCGGTCGGAGCGTTCACAGCGGTGGTCCCCATTCGTGAGAGCTAACTCTCACGAAACTAGATGAGCCCGGGACGTTATGCAAGTCCACTCTCATAAAGAGAGTCACCACTCACCTCTGCCGACGGCATCACGTCTCGTGAGAGCATGCTCTCGTGAGGGTGAAGCGCTCGCTTCATGGGAGGGGAGTTCTCATCACGGGGTTCAACCCGCCCGAGCCGCGGACGACGAGAGGTGGACCGATGGGAACACAGAGCACGGCGGGCCGTGCCAACCAGAAACTGCGCACCCGCACCGCGATCGTGCAGGCAGCGACCGAGCTCAGCCGCACCGGCCGCGAAGTGACCATGCCCGAGGTGGCCAAGGCGGCCCTGGTCTCCGAGGCCACCGCCTACCGCCACTTCCCCGACCTGCTCAGCCTGTTGCGCGAGGCCGTCACCGGGCAGCTGCCCACAGTCGCCGAGGCGCTGCGGCCGGTCGCCGGCTCCACCGACCCGGTGGAGCGCGTGGCCGCCGCGACCGAGTCCCTGCTGCGCCACATACTGAGCCGCCAGGGCGTGGTCCGCGCGATGATCGCGGCCACCATCGTGCGGCCCGCGGAAGCCTCCGCCCGCCCGGGACTGCGCTTCGGACTGATCGACCACGCGCTGGCCCCCGCCGCCGAAAGCGGTGCCGTCGAGCCCGCGGCGCTGGACCAGCTCAAGCGTGACCTCTCGGTCGTCGTCAGCGCCGAGGCGCTCTTCAGCCTGACCGACCTGAACGGGCTGGCCCCCGAGCAGGCCATCACCAGCCTCGTCCGGACCGCGACGACCCTCACCCGGGCCGCGCTGCGGGACAGCGAGCGCTCCGACGGCCGTACCGGGCCGGACGCCACGCCCCGTCCCGGAACGGAGGCCTGAGGCGCTCGGCGCGATCGCGCCCCGACCGCCACGGGCCGCACCGCCGCAGCTTCCGGAGGCTCGCCCTCCAGGGCCGGAAGCGCGTACAGCCCGTACCTTCAGCTTCGCCCGTGGCGTCGTGGGCGGGTGAGGGCCAGCGGCCCGAGCACCGGTATCAGGATCCAGCACAGGTACGCGTACGTGGTGAGGAACGAGACCGGGACGGATACCAGGAAGGCCACCGCGGCTGCGCCGACCCCCCTGGTCGCCCGGGAGAACACCTCCGGCGCGGTGCCCGCCCGGCTCAGGTCGGCGCGACGGATCTCCCGGACCATCAGCAGGAACAGCGCACAGGCGGAGAACTGCACCGTGGCGTAGAAGCCGAACCGGACCTGGAACGCACCGTCGCCGCCGATCACGTCGGTCGCGAACGGGGTCACCACCAGCAGGAGCAGCCAGTACACGGTCAGGTTGGTCAACCGGCCGCTCACGGCCGCGACATGCCGGAACACCCGGTGGTGGGCCCGCCAGTGCGCGGCGATCACCACGAAACTGATCAGGAACGCCATGTAGCCGGCGCGGTGGTCCGCCGCCGAGTGCAGCAGCGCGCTGTTCGTCGAGCCCTCCGGAACCGGCAGTTCGAGTGCCAGCAGGGTCAGTGCGATAGCGATCACCGCGTCGCCGAAGAACGTGAGCCGCTCGGCCGCGGCCGTCCGGATCTCCACTTCTTCGGACGGTTCACGCTCGGTCGGTTCACGCTCGGACGGTTCACGCTCGGTCGGGACAGTCGTCATGGCAGAAGGACTCCACGGTAGGACGGGATGGACAGTCCGTGCCCGCACCCGCCGAGGCAGTCAGGACTGTATGCACGAAATGCTTTCTCCAACTGGGCCAGGCCCCAGGTCACGTTCGCCCCGGCGGAGACGGCGGGCCCGCCGTGCACGTCGCATCCGTATGTCTACCGGCCGAGTTCGACCACAGCTTCGTGGATCGCGGTCAGCGCGTCATGCCGGGCGTACTCCGCCGCCAGCTGCGCGGCGCGCTCCCGATAGGCCGCCTCGGTCAGCACCCGCTCCACCGCCGCACGCACATCCTGTGCCTTCGGGCGCTGCGTGGCCAGGTTGATCGCCGCACCCGCCCACGCGGCACGCGCCGTCACCTCGGTCTTGTCCTCCGTCTGGCCGGCCAGCACCATCGGAACACCGTGGCCGAGTGCCTGCTGCACCCCGCCGTAGCCGCCGTTGCTCACCAGGACGTGGGTATGCGGGAGCAGGTCGTCGAACGGGATGAACTCGGCCACCCGGGCGTTCGCCGGCACCCGCTCCAGCTCGGCGGCACGCCCCAGCGTCGCGACCACCAGCACGTCCAGGTCGGCCAGGGCATCGAGCGTCGGCTGGACCAGCTCGGTGAAATCGACGTTCGACGCGGTCCCCTGGGACACCACGACCACGCGGGGCGCCGACGCGACCTCGTCCCACCACGCCGGAAGCCGCGACGTCCGGCCCGGTCCGAGAGGCAATGCGCCGACATAGCGGATCGAGTCCGGCAGGTCGCCGCGCGGATAGTCCAGCTGTGCGATCGACAGTTGCAGGAACCGGTCCGGCACCCGCGACATCCCGTCCATGACGAACGGCGCCTGCTCCGTCACCCCGCAGGAGGCGAGCACCTTCACCAGGTGCTCCTGCGTCGAGCCGAACAGCCCTTCCTGCACCATGGTGTTCGCCGCCCGATTGCGTTCCCTGCCTTCCGGCGAGCTGTCCGGGGCGAGACCGAGTCCGAACGGTGCGGTGTCCTCACTGCTGATCGTCAACGGCACCACCCCGAGCCCGACCACCGCGGCCGGTCGTACTCCCGCCGCCCCGAGCAGCACCGGCCACGCTCCGAGGAAACCCGTCTCGTGCAACAGCACCACCGGCTCGCCCTCGGCCGCCGCGAGCAGTTCCTGGACCGTGCGGTGCTGATCCGGCACCGGATCGATGAACAGGTGCCGCAGTCCGAAACCCAACTGCTCCGGACCCGGTGCCATGGAGAGGATCTCCGGGAACAGCGCCGGCACGTTGTCGCCGTCGAAGTCGGCCGCACCCAGCAACGGCGCGAACCGAGCGCCGACCGCTTCCACCGCACCGCGGTAGTGCGAACCAGTGGTCACGGTGACCTGATGACCACGCCGCACCAGGTCGGCGGCGATCGCACGCATCGGCGTGAAGTGCCCGTAGACGGGTGACGCAGCGACGACAACTCGCGTCATGCAAAGAGCCTCTTCCTGTGAAAGACCACGGCCATTCCGTCAGGCCGGGCCCCATTACGCTTCTCCCGCGCCATGATCAGGCAGTTCGGCCGGTATCGGTAGCGAATACAATTGCTTTTGCTTATCGCACATTGCGATGAAAGGCGGACGGTGGAGCTACGGCAGATCAGAGCGTTCGTCGTCGTCGCGGACGAGGCCAGCTTCACGCGCGCGGCGGCCAGGCTGAGCCTGGTGCAGTCGGCTGTCTCGGCCGCGGTACGGAACCTGGAACGGCACCTGGGAGTGGAGCTGTTCGAACGCACGACCCACCACGTGCATCTGACCCAGGCGGGCCGGCTGTTCCTGCCCGAGGCCCGGCGGACGCTCGCCGCCGCGCAAGAGGCCCAGCACGTGATCGAGCAGATGCGGGGCGGGCTGCGCGGAGAGGTCCGGCTCGGCGTCATACAGACGCCCCGGCACATCGTCGCCCAACCAGCCCTGCTCATCTCGACGTTCCGCGCCACACACCCCGGCGTGACCGTTTCCGTACAAGCCGCCGGCAGCGTCGAACACGCCGAAGACCTCCGCAGGAAGCGCCTCGACATCGCCTTTGTGATCCTCCCGCCCGAGGCCACGACCGGCCTCGACATGTACGTCCTGACGTCGGAGAAACTGCAGCTGCTGTGCCACGCCGGCCACCCGCTGGCCGGACGCGACCAGGTGGGGCTGGGGGAACTGGTGGACCAGCCGTTCGTCGACACCCCGGCCACCTGGGGCAACCGGCTCGCGACCGACGCGGCCTTCGCCCGCGCCGGACTCACCCGCAAGATCGCCTACGAGATCGGCGACGCCGCCGGCCTGGCCTCCCTCGTCAGACACGGCCTCGGAGTGGCCATCGGCCCGATGTCGTTCATGCGTCCCGAGGACGAGATCCGGGCGGTCCCCCTCGGTTCCGACGCACCCAGCCTCACGCTCTCACTGGCCGTGCCCGCGGGACAGGCCGTGAGCGCCCCCGCGAGGGCTCTGCTCCGAACCGCCCGGGAGCTGTCCGAGCCCGCGCGGTAGACGGACCTTCGCCTGTTCGCCGGTTGCGTCACTCCCTGGAGGAACGGGTTCCCCCTGTTCGTCTCCCGGTTCAGCCGACGGGGTTGGTTCCGGCGATGACGTTGGTCAGGGGGCCGTAGCCCTCGCCCTGGACGTCGACGTAGTCGACGGCGTCTCCCAGGTCGGCCGTGGGCACGGTCCAGCTGTAGGTGTAGCCGTTGACGGTGGGCGGGATGTAGGCGACGGCGTTCCATGTCCAGTCACCGACGGAGGTTCCGGCGTAGACCAGGAGCGTGGAGTTCTCGATGAGCCAGTGGGCGCAGAAGTTCCCGTGGTCTTCGAGCTGTTGTGCGGTGAGGCCGGGGAACCAGCAGGATTCGGTGTTGCCGTTGGGCCACCAGTAGAGCTGGTCGTCACCGGGCCCGGGGGGTGAGATCTCGACGCGGTGGAAGGAGTAGGGGACGAGGAAGTCGGCGGAGTAGGTGATGGTCCCGGCTCCGCGGGTGATCCTGACGTTGGTGATGGTCTGGCCGCCGGGCAGTGTCAGGGTGGTGACGCCGACGCTGTTGCTGGGGCCGGAGATGTCGCCGCCGGCGCCCTGTGCGACGACGTAGAGGGTGTAGGACGATCCGCCGGGGGTCAGGCCGCCGATGGTGACCTGGGTCATCGAGGCGGGGAGGCTGGCCGCCAACTGGCCGTTCACGTAGACGAGATGGGCGGTGGCGTTCGCGCCCGCCGTCCAGCTGAGGCTCGCCGAGGAGTAGTCGGAGCGGGTGACGGTCAGTCCGGAGGGAGCCGAGGGAAGGGCGGCTCCGGCCACGTCGGGTTCCCGCGCGGCGACGGCGGAGGTACCGCCGGGCACCGCGGCCTCCTCCGCCGACCAGTAACTCGGCAGGGTGTCATAGGGGTTGGTGAGGACGTCGTCGGTGATGTAGACGTAGCCGGCGCCGCGGGTCCGGGAGGTCGCATCGACGAGGGAGACCTTGTCGGCGGGGACGCCGAAGATGATGTGCCAGATCTTCCTGGGGTCCGCCGGGGTCCAGTCGAGCGCCTGGTAGCCGCCGTTCTCGTAGGTGTCGTAGCTCCCCTCGAAGGTGAGCAGGATGTCGGCGCTGTCCTCGTAGCACCGGGGTACGACGGTGCCGGGGTTGAGGACGGTCATGGCGCCGGGGTGGTGGACCTTCTCGTACTGGTTGACCGCTTCGTACACGGCCGGGAACTCGTTGCCGGCGCCGCAGGCGTTGAAGCCGTCGTCGAAGAAGATGCCGTCGACGGAGGAGCCGTACATGGCGTACCAGGCGTTGATGTCCTCCTCGATCTGGGCGACCCAGTCGGCCACGGCCGTCGAGCCGAGCCGGGTCGTCAGGCCGGTCTGGCCGAGGTAGCCGGTGTCGACGTAGCCCAGGACGCGTTTGCCCGAGGCGTGGGTGCGGTCGATCACGTCGGTCCAGGCGGCGACGGGTTCGGAGCCGGGCCCGTTCAGGACGTTCGCGACGGCGATTCCGACCTTGTCCGACGGGGACCCGATCAGGGTGTTCCAGGTCGACGGGTCACCGGCGGGGTTGATGTACGAGGGGTCCGCGATGATCTGGCCACCGCTCGCGCCCGCCTGGAGGCCCCTGAGCCGTGCCAGCATGGCCGCGAGCGCGTCACCGTTCAGCACACTGGCGACATAGTTGAGCGGGGTCGCCCAGTTCACGAACCTTATCGCCAGACGCTTCAGGGTCTCCTGGGCGCCCGTCATCAGGGCGGCACCGGTTTCCGTGGCGTAGGTGACCAGCGTTCCACCGGCGGCTCCCAGGGCGGCGCCCCAGATCGCGGTGCCCAGGGCTGCTCCCCAGACCTCCGCATCGATCGGCTTCTTGTCCAGGGCGGCGCTGATGATCTCGCTGACTCCCCCTGCCAGACCCCCGACCAGAGCCGCGCATATCGGCGTGACGATGGGTGCCGTTGGCAGGAGGGTCAGGCATGCCGCCGTTCCGAGGACCGTGATGGCGGCGACGGCGAGGCCGGTCACCAGTTTCTTCCAGAAGCCGGACCAGAAGCCCGTGGCACCGAGTTCCGCCGCCGGTACCACGATCACGAGGCTGTCGCCCACGACCTGGATGGTGCCGTCGTACGTGGTGCCATCGGCGGCCGGCGTGTAGTAGCCCACCGTCACCGCGTGCGCCTGCTGATCGAAGAACTCGCTGAGCGCGTACCCCTTGGCCTGGTCGGCGTGTGCGTCGGTCACCTCCTGAGCCATCTTCTCGTGCACCGCGTCGGGGTACTGCGAGACGTCGAAGTCGATCGCGGCCACGACGTCGTCGTCGCTGTTCGCGAGGGACCGGTAGTTCCCGGAGTCACTCGCGCAGCCCGCACGTACATCCGCGCCGCCGTCGGCGAGCGACTGGGTGGTGAAGGACGTGGCGTACAGGGAGCATCCGGCGGCGTCCGCAGCAGCGGCCGACTGGCTGAGATCGGGCAGGGCGACCCCGGCCACCACCATCGACAGGGAGGCGACGAGGGTGACCAGAACACCCCCCACGAAGCGTCTCGTTCGGGTGGGTCTTCTTCTGGCCGGTCTCGTTGTGCGCATGCGGTCGGGCCTCCTGCTTTCCTGCGGTTGAGAGAGAGGCAACGCCGCGGGCACCGGCGGCATCCGAGCCGAACGGCTTCGCGCCGCCGGCAGCGGAGGGCAGCGAGGGACCTGCCCGCTCCCGCGACTCGGTCGAACAGCCGGACACCGGGTACGCCGTGATCAGCGGGGCAGGCCGCGGTTGATCCGACCTGCGGATCGGCCCGGGCCGGGGTCCGAAGGTCGGGTCCGGCGTACTGAACATGCCCGCAGTGCCGACCAGGGTGGAGGTCAGCAGAGGGTCGACACTATCGACAGTCACCTCTCCTTATGAGAGTCAACTCGCGTGAATATAGTCGGCTGTCGGCTTTTCACGCAAGCGCCCACCCCTCGCGGGCCGCACTGTCCGCAACGGTGGCGACCGCACCCATCGACCGTGCGCCCCCGAACCGGTCGCAGTCGGTTCAGGAGGCCGGGTCCAGGGCGTCCTCGGGCAAGGGCTCTCCGGGCAGGCGCCCAGCGGGCAGGTGTGCTCCGGCGGGGGCGGTGCCGCGGGCCCGGCGGGCGTCGAGGTGGCGGGAGAACAGGGCGACCAGGACCGCGGCGAGCGCCATGGCCGCGCCCACGGCGCTCGCGGAGGCGTAGCCGTATCCGGCGTCGATGGTGAGGCCGCCGAGCCAGGCGGCGATGGCGTTGCCGAGGTTGAAGGCGCCGATGTTCAGGGAGGACGCCAGGGTGGGCGCCCCGGCGGCGTTGTCCAGCACCCGCTTCTGCAGGGGCGGCACGGTGGCGAAGCCGAAGAACCCGATCAGGAAGATCAGGACCACCGCGGCGGCCTGGTGGGCGGCGGCGAGGGAGAAGGCCAGCAGGGTCGCCCCGAGCAGGGACAGCGCGGTGGCGAGCATCGGCATCAGCCGGCGGTCGGCGAGCCGGCCGCCGACGATGTTGCCCAGCACCAGTCCGCAGCCGAAGACCACCAGGAGCCAGGAGACCGAGGACGCGGAGAACGAGGCGACCTCGGTCAGGATCGGCGCGATGTAGGTGACGGCGGCGAAGACTCCGCCGAACCCGAGGACCGTCATCAGCATCGCGAGGATCACCTGCGGGTCGCGGAGCGCGGCGGCCTCCCCGGCGACGCCGGACACCTCGGGGCGCCGGTCCCTGGGGACGAAGCAGAGCACCCCCGCGACACCCAGGACACCGAGCGCGGCGATCAGGACGAAGGTGACCCGCCACCCGGCCGTCTGGCCGACCAGCGTCCCCAGCGGGACCCCGGCGACATTGGCGATGGTCAGTCCGCTGAACATCAGGGAGATCGCCGAGGCCCTGCGGTGCGGTGCCACCAGACCGGCCGCCACGACCGAGCCGATGCCGAAGAAGGCGCCGTGCGCGAAGGAGGCCAGCACCCGGCCGGCGAGCAGCAGCGCGAAGTCCGGTGCGACCGCGCAGAGCAGGTTGCCGGCCGTGAAGACGCCCATCAGCAGGGCGAGCATGGTCTTCCTCGGCATCCGGGTGCCCAGCAACGTCGTCACCGGGGCGCCGACGACCACGCCGACCGCGTAACAGGTGACCAGATATCCGGCCGACGGGATCGACACCCCGAAGGTGTCGGCCACCTGCGGCAGGATGCCGGTCGCCACGAACTCCGTGGTGCCGATCCCGAACGCGCCGATGGCCAGGGCCAGCAGTGCCAGTGGCATATGTCCTCCTCGGCCACGGCGCACCGGGGCGATGCGCGGGGGCTCACGACGGAGGGCGGCCGTACCGCGCGGACAGGCGCGAGGACGTGCTTGTGCGGGACCGCCCGCGGTGACCGATGGGTCCCCGGCCGACCGGGCGGGGTGTCACCGCGCGGCGACGTTAGCCCGGCCCGTCGCCGTGGCCCGAGGGATGCGGGCGTACGACCGGCGGCTTCGGCAACTTGCCGGGGTCGCGAGGGAGAAGACGGGAGGAGGGGACGGGAGGGGACGGGAGGGGACGGGAGGGGACGGGAGGGGACGGGTCAGCGGACGGGGGTGCCGATGCCCGCCTCCGGTACCTGGAGGGTGGAGGAGAGCAGGCGCAGGGCCGCCTCCGACTCGGTGCCGACGCGGGCCGTGTAGGCGATCATGCGCTGGCCCGCCGCGCCCGGCACCAGCAGGCTCTGGAACGACAACTCCATGGCGCCCGCCAGCGGATGGACCATCTCCTTGGTGCCGGCGACGCAGGTGCGCACCGGATGCCGGGCCCAGCGCTGCGCGAACTCCTCGCTGTTCAGGATGAGTTCGCCGACCAGCTCGGCGAGCTGCTTGTCCTGGGGATAGCGGCCGGCCACCAGCCGCAGGGAGGCCACCGCGAGCTGCGCCTCCTCGTGCCACTGCGGATACAGGTCCCGGGTGCGTTCGTCGAGGAAGAGCATCCGGGTCAGGTTCGGCCGCCGGGAGGGGTGTTCGGGCGCGTCGAAGTCCAGGTGCATGGCGAGCAGCAGGTGCCCCATGGCGTTCCAGGCGAGGATGTCGTTGTGCCGGTCCAGGACCAGGGCGGGGGTGTCGGCGAAGGTGTCGATGAGCTGGCGGACCCCGTGGTCGGCGCAGGCGGCGCGCGGCGGCTGGGCGCGCCGGGAGGTCGCCGTCTCCGGCCGGGCCAGGTCCATCAGATGGCTGTACTCGTCCGGCGTCAGCCGCAGGGTGCGGGCGATGGCGTCCAGGACCGCGTCGGACACCTGGACCGTGCGGCCCTGTTCCAGCCGGGTGTAGTGGGTGACGCTCAGGCCGGCCGCCAGCGCCACCTCCTCCCGGCGCAGACCGGGCACCCGGCGGCGCTCCGCGAACTGCGGCAGCCCGATCTCCTCGGGGGTGAGAGCGGCTCGGCGGCTGCGCAGGAAGTCGCTCAGCTCGGAGAAGTCAGGCATGGGGTGTCCCTCCCGTGAGTCCGGTGCGATGGACCGTGCTCCTGGTTCAACGGGTGCGGGGCCCGTCTCCTTCCCGCCCTGGGTGGTCAGGATCTGACCACCCAGGGCCCGGCCCGTCAGCGCCAGGCGAGTCGGTTCTGGGGTCTGGGTAGCTCCCGGCCCCGGCCGCAGGATTCCTTCCGTCGGCGTCTCCCGGCGTTCGGCATCCCGGAATCTCAGCGTCTCGAAGGGGATCTCATGTCTGTGGTGGATGGTGTGGTGGATGGGCCGGTGGGGTCGGTGGGGTCTGGTGTGGGTGGGGGTGGTTCGGGTGGGTTGTCGTCGCGGATGC